>DATBSU010000094.1:0-10954 GCA_036559585.1 Methyloceanibacter sp. | reverse complement strand
GCCCGCATTTTGGAAGAAGAGACGGCGAAGGGGGCGTTTCCCTTCGTGCTGCATTGCTTCACCGGCGGGCCAGACCTTGCCAAGCGTGGGCTGGCGCTCGGCGGTTATCTTTCCTTCTCCGGCGTCCTGACTTTCAAGAGCGCGGAGAATTTGCGCGCCATCGCCAAAGAAGCGCCGCTCGACCGGATTCTGGTCGAGACGGACGCGCCGTATCTGGCGCCGGAGCCTTTGCGAGGCCGCACCAACGAGCCGTCTTATGTTGTGCACACGGCAGCCAAGCTCGCCGCGACGCGGGGTTTGAGCGCGGACGAGATCGCGACGGCGACGACGGAGAATTTTTTCAGACTGTTCAGCAAGGTGCCGCGCTCGGCGTTAAGGGCGAGCGCAGCATGAACTTGAAAGTCACGATTCTCGGCTGCGGAACCTCGGGCGGGGTGCCTCGCATCGGCAATCATTGGGGCGCTTGCGATCCCAACAACCCGAAGAACCGGCGCAGGCGATGCGCGCTTCTGGTGGAGAAGACGAGCGATTCCGGCACGACGAGTGTTCTCGTGGACACGCCACCCGATTTGCGGGAGCAGCTGCTCGATCTTGGGGTCGGTTGGCTCGACGGCGTGCTCTATACTCACGACCACGCCGACCATACCCATGGCATCGATGATTTGCGCATGATCGCTTATAACGGTCATCGGCGCGTCGAGGTCTATTTCGACGAGATAACAGGCAATCAGCTCCGCTCTCGCTTCGCGTACTGCTTCGAGACGCTTCCCGGCAGCGACTATCCGCCAATCCTGAACGAGCATGAGTTGACCCCCGGCGCCGCGGTGATGATCGAGGGCGCGGGCGGGGTGATCGAGGCGCTGCCATTCCGGCAAATCCACGGCTCCGGCGAGACGCTCGGCTTCCGCTTCGGCGGTATCGCCTATTCGCCGGACATGAGCGATCTTCCGGAGGAGACGCTGCGATATTTGCGCGATCTCGATGTATGGATCATCGATGCGCTCCGCTACACCACGCATCCGAGCCATCTCAGCGTCGATCAGGCGCTGTCCTGGATCGGGTGCGTGCGGCCGAAACGCGCGATCCTCACCCATATGCATGTCGACCTCGACTATGAGGAACTGAAGCAGAAATTGCTGCCCAATATCGAGCCCGCCTATGACGGCATGGTGCTGATCACCGAGGGTTGAAGCGCCTCAGGCGTCGAGGATCTGACCGGTCTTGTCGTAGCTCGCCATCGCCAGCGCCACGAAAGCCTCGGTGACCTCCTCCGGCGTTCGCAGCGTTGCGGGATCCTCTCCGGGATACGCCTCGGCGCGCATCCCGGTGGCGACTGCTCCGGGGTCGAGAAGGTTGACCTTGATCGCCGTGTCGGCGGTCTCGTTCGCGTAGGTTCGGGCCAAACATTCGAGCGCGGCCTTCGACACGGAGTAGGGCGCCCAATAGGCGCGCGCGGAGCGCGTCACATTCGAGGTGACGAAGATCACGCGGCCGGCGTCCGACGCTCGAAGCAAGGGATCGAGCGTGCGGATCAGGCGCCAATTGGCGGTGATATTGGTAGCGAAGACCCGCTCCCAATGCTCAGACTTGATATGCGGGAGCGGCGACAGGGCGCCGAGTATGGCGGCGTTGCCGACCAACACATCGAGCCTGCCGAAGCGCTCATAGAGCGAGGGACCGAGCGCGTCGATGGCTTTGCCGTCGGTGAGATCGAGCGGAATCAGGGTTGCCTTGGCACCCGCTGATTTGATTGCGTCGTCAACCGCCTCAAGAGCTTTCAGCTTCCGCGCCAGCAACAGCACCTGCGCACCTTCTTGCGCGAAACGGACCGCCACGGCGCGGCCGATGCCGCGCGATGCGCCGGTGATGAGCGCGATGCGGTCGTTGAGACGTCCGGAGGACACGAGGCTTGCTGGCTAACCCACCTCGGCGAGGAAGGAGAGTTGCTTCTGCGCGGGCGGGCCTTCGCGGTCTCTGAGCCGGGTCGGATATTCGCCGGTGAAGCAATGGTCAGTAAATTGGGGGTGGGCGTCGTCGCGGCCCTCATAGCCCATGGCGCGGTAGATGCCGTGGACGGAGAGGAACTCAAGCGAGTCGGCCCCGATAAATTCGCGCATCTCTTCCAGCGTCTTAGTTGCCGCGAGAAGTTTTTCCTGGTCCGGCGTGTCGATACCATAGAAATCTGGATGGGTGATCGGCGGGCTCGAGATCCGCATATGCACTTCGCGGGCACCTGCCTCACGCATCATCTGCACGATCTTCACCGAGGTGGTGCCGCGCACCACGCTGTCGTCGATCAGGACGATGCTCTTGCCTTTGACCTCGCCCTCATTGGCGCTGTGTTTCAGCTTCACGCCGAGTTGGCGGATGCGTTGTTCGGGCTCGATGAAGGTGCGGCCGACATAGTGATTGCGGATAATGCCGAATTCGAAGGGGATGCCGGATTCTTGCGCATAGCCGATCGCAGCGGGAACGCCGGAATCGGGAATCGGCACGACGATGTCGGCATTGGCTGGAGCCTCGCGCGCGAGCTGGCGACCCATCTCCTTCCGCACGTCGTAGACCGAGCGGCCGCCGACGATGGAGTCGGGGCGCGAGAAATAAATATATTCGAAGATGCAGAGCCGCGCGGGGAACTTCGGAACGAATCTGTGGCTCTCAATTCCCTCGCGGGTGATCACCACGACTTCGCCGTTCTCAACCTCGCGCACGAATTCGGCGCCGATGATGTCGAGGGCGCAGGTCTCGGACGCAAGCACCCAAGACTCGCCGAGCTTGCCGAGCACGAGCGGCCGGATGCCGTGAGGATCGCGGGCGCCGATCATTTTCTTGTTGGTGACGCCGACGAAAGCATAGGCGCCTTCGACCTGGAGCAGCGCCTCGATATATTTCTCGACGAAATGATGTTTCTCGCTGCGCGCCACCAGATGCAGGATCACCTCGGTGTCGGTGGTCGACTGGCAGATGGCGCCTTTTTTGATCAGACTTTCGCGGAGCGTGAGTGCGTTGGTGAGATTGCCGTTATGGCCCAGCGCGAAGCCGCCTGAATCGAGATCGACAAAGAGCGGTTGCACGTTGCGCAACACAGGATCGCCGCAGGTCGAGTAACGGACATGGCCGATGGCGACGTCGCCTTTGAGCTTCTCAATGATGGGCCGCGAGGTGAAATGATCGCCGACGAGGCCGAGTCGGCGCTCGGTGTGGAAATGATGACCGTCGAAGCTGACAATGCCCGCCGCCTCCTGGCCGCGATGCTGCAGGGCGTGCAGCCCAAGGGCGGTGAGGGCGGCGGCATCAGGATGGTTAAAAATGCCGAAAACGCCGCACTCCTCGTGCAGCCGGTCCTCTTCGAACCAGCGCAACGGGCTTTCCGTTGGGTCAAGTAGCTCTGCCACGGGCGTTGTCACCTCCATAGCTTAGATAGTCTCGGTAAACCCAACTTCAACGCTGCGTATCAGTTTCGGCGGGCGTTGTCGCCGCATCTGCAGGCTTTTCTGCATCGGATTGCTGAGCTGGTGCGGCGGGTGCGGCTGGCACAGCCTCAGGTGCTGCTCCAGGCGCCGCCTCGCCTTGCACCTCGGGCTGCGCACCAGCAGGCTGCTCCCCAGGCTTCAGGCTCCCCGGCAAATATTGCTCGGGATTCATCGGCAGCAGCGATTCGATGGCGACTTGGGTCTGCTGCAGAATCGGGTAGGAGCGTGCGCTACTCACCCATTCCGGCTGAACCCTGGCAAGGGCGCTGAACAGAATAAAGACGATGGCGACGAGTAGGAAGCCGCGCGCCAGTCCAAACAAGAAGCCCAACGTGCGATCGAGCGCGCCGACGCGGCTATCGAGCACAGTGTCGGAGATCTTCAAGGTGATGAGGCTGACCACGATCAGAAAGATGATGAACACGCCGGCGGCGAAGGCGATCTGGGCGAAACCGGGCGAGGGGAAATAGCTCTCGACGAGTGTCCAATATTTCGGGGTCAGATAGAGGGCAGCGACCGCCGCAACGGCCCAAGAGAAGATCGAGAGAACCTCGCGGGTAAAGCCCCTCACCATGGCCAGGAAGCCAGAGAGCAGCATGATGGCGACGAGGATGATATCGAGCCAAGAAACGGGCATCTGCTAGGGGCCTCCTGCAGCTTCGCGGATACGTACCATGATTCCCGGGCATGAAGCACAAATGCCATGCCCGGGGCAAATTATCAGTGGTGTTTTGGCGCCGTCCTCAGCCACTTCTCGGGGGTAACAAGGCCTTTATTGTGGCAGACCGAACCAGGCCACCAGCTCGTCGAGCCGGGAGAGGGGCAGAAGCCTAATTTCCGGGCCCTGATAGTCACGCTCGCAGGCGCTGGGCACGATGGCCGAGGTGAAGCCGAGCTTGGCGGCTTCCTTCAACCTTTGATCCATGTGGCCGACGGCGCGGACGGCGCCGGTGAGGCTCACCTCGCCGAAATAGACAGTGTCTTCAGGCACGGCACGATGGGCGAAGGCGGAGAGGAGCGCGGCCGCTGCAGCGAGGTCGGCGGCCGGGTCGCCGAGCCTCAAGCCGCCTGCGACATTGAGATAGACATCGTGGCCGGAGAATCGGATGCCGCAGCGCGCCTCGAGCACCGCAATCAGCATCGAGAGCCGGCTCGGGTCCCAGCCGACCACGGCGCGGCGCGGCGTGCCAAGCGGAGAGGGGGCGATCAGCGCTTGCATCTCGACGAGGATCGGCCTTGTCCCTTCCATGCCGGCAAAGACGGCGGTGCCAGGAGATTGCGTTTCGCGACCGCTGAGGAAGAGGGCGGACGGATTCTCCACCTCCTGCAATCCGTCATGACGCATCTCGAATACGCCGATCTCGTCGGTCGGACCGAAGCGGTTCTTCACCGCCCGCAGGATACGGAATTGGTGGCCGCTATGGCCTTCGAAATAGAGCACGGTGTCCACCATGTGCTCGATGACTTTGGGACCCGCGATCTGTCCATCCTTGGTGACGTGGCCGACGAGAACAAGCGTCGAGCCGCTCTGCTTGGCGTGGCTGACGAGAGCGGAGGCGCAAGCCCGGAGCTGCGAGATGGTGCCCGGTGCTGCGTCGATCCCTTCCGACCAGAGCGTCTGCACCGAGTCGATCACGATGAGGGTAGGCGGATCGGAGCGCTGTAAGCTGGCGACAATGTTGGCGAGATTGGTCTCGGTGCCGAGCGCGACCGGCGCTTGTTTCAGCCCAAGCCGCTCGGCCCGCATGCGCACTTGAGCCGGGGCCTCCTCGCCGGAAAGATACACGACAGGCGCGCCGGTGCTGGCAAGGCGAGCGGCTACTTGTAACAGCAGTGTCGATTTGCCAATGCCGGGATCGCCGCCGACAAGAATGGCGGAGCCGGGCACGAGCCCGCCGCCGGTCACGCGGTCGAATTCGCCAAGCCCGGTTCGGGCGCGGGGCGCGTCCTCAGTTTGGGTTTGCAAGGTTTCGAAGGCGACCGGCCGTCCCTTGCCGCCTTTGATGGCAACGAGCGATGGAGAGCCGGGGGGAGTCGCGGCCTCTTCCACGATGCTGTTCCAGGCGCCGCAAGACGTGCATTGGCCCGCCCAACGCGGCGCGACCGCTCCGCAGGACTGGCAAACGAACGCTCTGGAGATCTTGGCCATCGAATCGATTTTAAACTCTAGCCGTCGATATAGCGCCTAAGGGCGCGCGTGCCGAGATTGGTCAGAATTTCGTAGTCGATGGTGCCGGCTTGATGGGCCATGGCTTGCGCGCTCACATTGGGGCCGATCAGCTCGACCCATTCGCCTCGGCGGGCGATATCCCCCGGAATAGTAGTCACATCCACGGTGATGAGATCCATCGAGACGCGGCCGAGGATCGGTGCGGCGTGGCCTCCGATGAAAACCGATAGGCCTTCCTTGTCATCTCGCGTAGATAGTGCACGAAAGATGCCGTCGGCATAGCCCACGGCGACGACGGCGATGCGCGTCGGGCTTTTCAGCGTGCGCGTGGCGCCATAGCCAATGGTCTCGCCACTCACGACTTCGCGCACTTGCAAGATGCGGCCGAACAGGGTGACCGCAGGCTGGAATGGATTGTCGCCGGTCTGCTGTGGCCTGCCGCCATAGATTGCGATGCCGGGTCGAACCATGTCGTAATGGTGCTGCCGTCCCAACAGGATGCCCGCGGAGTTGGCGAGGCTCGCCGGCGCACTCGGCAGTTTGGCGCGGAGTGCATCGAAAATCTTGCGCTGGCGCTCATTCTTGGGATGGCCCACCTCATCGGAGCAGGCGAGATGGCTCATGATCAACGAAAGCTCGAACATTTTCCAAAGCGATGCCACAGGGGCGATGGCATCGACCTCAAGGGCCGACAGGCCAAGCCGGTTCATGCCGCTGTCGATGTGGATCGCCGCAGGAAGCGGCTGACCGCTCGCCGCGCAATACTCGGCCCACTCCTTCACTTCCGCTTCGCTATTCAGCACGGGGCGCAAATTGTGAAGCTGGAAGAGAGGAGCGGTGTTCGTGAGCAAGCCGGCAAGCACATAGATGGTCGCGTCTGGCAAAAGCGCGCGGAGGCTGCCAGCCTCGGCGATGGTCGCGACGAAGAAGGTCTTGCAACCTGCGCGGGACAACGCGGAGGCTGCCTGCTCCATGCCGAGCCCGTAGGCGTCGGCCTTTACGACGGCGGCGCATTCGGCCCTTTGGCTCATCTCGCGCAAGCGCAGCCAATTGGCGACGAGAGCACCAAGGTCGATGGTCAGAATTGCGGAGGCAGACGCTTCGTCGTCGCGTGAGGCTCGCGTCACTCCCGCCGCTCGGGGAGCCGCTCCCCCGAGGCGAGATTGCCGAACCTGGTGTATTCCGGCGTGAATTGCAGCGTCACCGTGCCGGTCGGGCCGTGGCGCTGTTTGCCGATGATCAGGTCGGCCTTGCCGGTGACCATTTCCATCTCTGTCTGCCACTTCACATGCTCTTCGGTATTCTCGCGGGGTTGCCGGCGCTCGACATAATATTCCTCGCGGAACACGAATAACACCACGTCGGCATCCTGCTCGATGGAGCCGGATTCGCGCAAATCCGCCAGTTGCGGCCGCTTATCCTCACGGTTCTCGACTTGGCGCGATAGCTGCGAGAGCGCCAGGATCGGAACGTGCAGTTCTTTGGCCAGGGCTTTCAGCCCTGTCGTGATCTCCGAGACCTCCTGCACGCGGCCTTCCGCGGCCCGCTTCGAGGAGCCTGACAGAAGCTGGAGATAGTCGATGACGATGAGGCCGATATTGCGTTGCCGCTTCAGCCGCCGCGCGCGTGCTGCAAGCTGTGCCACCGTGATGCCGCCGGTCTGATCGATATAAAGAGGGAGACTCTGGAGCTCCTGGCTCACCTCGACGATGCGGTCGAACTCGTCGGATTCGATGCGGCCGCGGCGGATGCGCTCGGAGGGAATATGGGCCTGCTCCGAGATGATGCGGGTCGCGAGCTGCTCGGCCGACATTTCAAGCGAGAAGAAACCGACCACGGCGCCATCAAGCGCATTTTCTGAATCCGTGTCCGGGCGATAATTCCGTGCCACGTGATAGGCGATGTTGGTGGCGAGCGCGGTCTTTCCCATCGAGGGACGACCGGCGACGATAATGAGATCCGAGGGCTGCAAGCCGCCCATGCGACCGTCGAGATCGGTGAATCCGGTGGCGAGACCCGACAGGCCGCCGTCGCGGCGATAGGCATTGGCCGCCATGTCAATGGCGTCAGTCAGCGCGGAGGAGAACGGCTCGAAGCCGGAACCGTATTTGCCGGTCTCCGCGAGTTCGTAGAGAAGTTGCTCTGCCTCTTCGATCTGTGTCGCGGGCGGCGCATCGATCGGCGAGTCGAAGGCCGTGTTGACCATGGTCTCGCCGATGTCGATTAGTTGTCGGCGGATGGCCAGATCGTAGATGGTGTGACCGTAATCCTCTGCATTGATGATTGTCGTCGCATTGGCGGCGAGGCGCCCCAGATATTGGGGGACAGGAAGCTCGCCATAGGGCTCGTCATTCTGGAAATAGGTTTTGAGCGTGATCGGAGTCGCCCGCTTGCCGCCCATGACGAGCTTCGAGGCCGTCTCGTAGATGCGGCCGTGAAGAGGCTCGAAGAAATGTACCGGCTTCAGGAAAGACGAGACCCGATCGATCGCCTCATTGTTCACAAGGATGGCCCCGAGCAGCGCCTGCTCGGCCTCGATATTATGGGGCGGCGAGCGGAAAGCGGGCGTTTCCGGCGCCGCCGGAATGTGGCGAATCAGGGCGTTGGTCATGCCTATGACCTAGCAGATCAGCGTGGCAGGGCTAAGGTGCCGGGGCTGTGGACATCGAGGACAGCGACTAAAAGCTAACAGCTGAAAAAAGGCGGCCACAATTGGCTTAGGGGACACGCCCCTTGCCCGCCAAACAGGCACGAGCAAGGGGGCAGGGACCTCTCTTATGCCTCTGGCTGCTCGGAGGCTTCGTCCTCGGCGACCACCGGGGCTTCCACGCCTTCCTCGAACAGGGCCGTGGCGGCCATCCGTGCCTTCAGCGCATCGTCCTCGGCGTCGCTCATCGCTTTGGCCGAGACATCCTCGCCTCTTGCCTGGCGGGCCGCTTCGTCCGGTGAGCGGGCGACGTTGATGACGATATGCGGCTCGACCTCGGCATGGAGCGAGACGCGGACCTCATGCAGGCCGAGCGTCTTAATCGGCTTGTCGAGCATCACCTGGCGCCGCTCGATGGAGAAGCCGCCTGCAGTGACAATATCGGCGATGTCGCGCGTCGACACCGAACCATAGAGCTGACCGGAATCGCCGGCTTGCCGGATGATGGTGAAGCTCTGCTTGTCGAGTTTCGACGACACGCTTGAGGCCTCCGACTTGAGCTCCAGATTGCGGGCCTCGAGGTGGGAACGTTCGCGTTCGAAGCGCTCGCGGTTCGATTTGGTGGCGCGCAGCGCTTTGCCTTGCGGCAGCAGAAAGTTCCGCGCGAAGCCGTCCTTGACGTTGACGAGGTCACCCATCTGGCCGAGGCGGCCGATGCGTTCCAACAATATGACTTGCATGGGGTTCTCCTGGTTTTCGTTGTTAGGTCATTCCGTGCCGGGTGGGAGACCGCCGAGCGTGGCGCGTTCGCGCAAGCGAAGCATCGGCTCGGCCAGGCCAAGAATTGCGACCACGATCGCCACCCATCCGATCAAGACAATTCCGAGATAGAGTCCGCCGAGCAGCAAGGAGCGGTAGGCGAACCCGCGTGTGTAAGCGTGAAGCACGGCGAGGCCCTGCAGCACATAGGCATAGAGCAGCGCGCCGGAGAGGCCCGTCGCCATAAGCCCGGGCAGGCCCGGCAAGAAAGAGCCGATCAGCGCGAGGGTGAAGACAATGAAGAAGGCGTTGGGAAGGTCGAGTCTGTCGAGCCTCGGCCAAGGACGCATTGCGTGCCCCGACGCATTCACGATCAAACCCGCAAGCCAGAAATTGAACAGGATGATGCTGAGCCAGATGATGGCGAAGGCGGCGGGTAGCGCGCGAGAGATCACTTCGGCATTGAAAATCTTGCCCTCGGGATCGACTTCTTTCAACGCACTCGCATCGACAAGTTTGCCAATCGCCGCCTTATAGGATTCAGCGTCGGGGCCAAAATAGAGGACCATCACAGCGGCGAGCACACCGGCGATGATCGCTACCCAGCCAAGCAGCCGCCCCGGTGGATACCATTCGATGCCGGCCGGGGTGCCGTCCGCTTGAACCATGATCGGCCGCGACTGCAGCGCCAGATAAGAGAGAAGAGCGATCGGCATTCCGGCTGCCGCCGCAAAAGCGCCGGCGGGACCGGGCCCGAGCACCAAGGCGATGAGCAAGGTGCCGACAAGACCGGCGATCGCTGCGGCAGAGGCGCCCCAGCCGAGCCCGGCCAGACCAAGCGGCAGCGGCGTGAGATAGAACAGGATCGCGGCGATTGCCGTTGCGGTCGCAGCCGAAGCAAAGAGCGCCGCGGAGACGACCCCTGAACCTGCACCAATGATGAACGCTATCGGCATTTGTCGCTGTCCCGGCTCCTCGGAGCGGTTAGGGGGCGGATCGCTCCGGCCCCAACTAGGCAGTCAAGCCTTGGCTTACTCTAGCCTCGTCTACTGGATCAGATACGGCAACAGACCGAGAAAGCGCGCGCGTTTGATGGCGCGAGCTAACTCACGTTGCTTCTTGGCGCATACTGCCGTGATCCGGCTCGGCACGATCTTGCCGCGCTCCGATACGTAGCGCTGCAACAGGCGCACATCCTTGTAATCGATCTTGGGTGCCTTATCGCCGGTGAAGGGACAGGTCTTGCGACGGCGGTAGAACGGGCGCCTTGTTTGTGTCTGGGTCATACTCATTTATACGGCCTCCTCGTCGCCCTCGACGGCTTCGAAAGCTAGCGGCTCGACCTCGGCACGGGGCGCCGGCCGGTCGTCACGATCGCGATCGCGACGCGGCGGTCCACGCCTGCCATCCCGATCGAAGCGGTCACCGCGGTCACCGCGATCACCACGGTCGCCGCGGCCATCTCGGTCGTCACGTTCGGAGCGACGCATCATCGCCGAAGGTCCGGCCTCGTGCTCGTCGACGCGCACGGTGAGGAAGCGAATGACGTCAGTGGAGAGCCGCATCTGGCGCTCGAGCTCGGCAACTGCCGCCGGCGGTGCATCGATGTTGATCAGCTCGAAATGAGCTTTGCGATTTTTCTTGATGCGGAAGGTGAGGGACCTGACGCCCCAATATTCCGTCTTGCCGATCGAACCGCCATTCGACTCGATAATCGAGCGGAAGCTGTCGACCAGGCCTTCAACTTGCTGCGCCGAGATATCTTGGCGCGCCAAAAAAACATGCTCGTAGAGCGGCATGTGCCTTTCCTTCTCATAACCCCGGTGCAAAGCCTCACATGGGCCTTCAAGAAGGAAAGGCCCAAGTAGATGACCCTTGGGAGCGGAGACACGGGAGGCCGGCTTT
>DATBSU010000093.1:0-15993 GCA_036559585.1 Methyloceanibacter sp. | reverse complement strand
TATGGCAGAGTGCGGCGCCGTGACCTCACCCCTCGATCCAAATGCAGCCGCCCGCGAAAGCGAGCTTGCCCGCGCCGGACTGAAGCGGCGAGGCGCGCCCGCTGAGCTGCCGCCGCGCCTGTTCGTGGTCGATGCCGAGCGTCAATCGGGGATCTGGTTCGAGGACGGGAATCCGGTTGCGCATTGGCCTGTCTCCACGGCGCGGCTCGGCATCGGCGGCGAGCAGAATTCCTATCAAACCCCGCCCGGTTGGCATCGCATCGCGCGGAAGATTGGGGAAAACGTTCCGAGGGGCACGCGCTTCATTGCGCGCGAGCCCAATGGCGAGATCTGGTCTGGCGCAGAGAGCGACGACGATCTCATCCTCACTCGCATCCTGACGCTCGACGGCTTGGAAGACGGCGTCAATCGCGGCCGGGGCTACGACTCGATCGAGCGCTACATCTATATTCACGGCACCAACCAAGAGTCCCTGCTCGGCCGGCCCATGAGCCACGGCTGCGTGCGCATGTCCAATCAGGACGTTTGCGCCCTGTTCGATCGCATCGAAGAAGGCGACTACGTCTTTATCGCGCCGCCGTCGCCAACCGCCATCCCCGATCCGTTTGCGGGGGGCCGCTTTCATTATGCCGGTCTCGGTGGATCGGGCATGAGCGCGCTCGCGCAATTCCAAGCGATGAAATGCGGCAAGGTCAGCGGCAGCGACCGTGCCTTCGACCATGGCGAACGGTCGGAGGTTCGACAGCAATTGGAAGCTCTCGGCATCAAAGTGGTGCCGCAAGACGGCAGCTTCATCGGGCCTGATTGCGCGGCGCTGGTGATTTCGACCGCAGTGGAAGAGCAAGTCCCCGATTTTGCCGCGGCGCGCGCCAACAATATTCCGATCATTCACCGCTCAGAGATGCTCGCCTATTTCGTCGAGACGAACCGCACCATCGCGGTGAGCGGCACCAGCGGCAAATCGACCGTGACGGCGATGATTTTCGAAATCTTGCGCGGCTGTGGCCGCGATCCCTCGGTGATTACCGGAGGCGACGTTCGGCTGTTGCAGGCGCAAGGCCTGGTCGGCAATGCCTATGCGGGCGCCTCCGATCTGTTGGTGATCGAGGCGGACGAAAGCGACGGCACGCTCGTCCGCTATGCGCCGGCAATCGGCGTGATCCTCAATCTGCAACGAGATCATAAGGAGATGAGCGAGGTGGCGGCGATGTTCGCCGTGCTTCGCGCTCGCGCACGCGAGGCGCTGGTGGTCGGCGAGGATGATAATCTCGATGGACTTGCCGGCGGCGCGTTGCGGTTCGGCTTCGGACCCAAAGCCGATATCAGGGGCGAGGATGTTGTGCTCGAAGGCGATGGCAGCGGATTTCGCGTCCGCGATGTTCAGTTATCGCTCTCGGTGCCGGGCAGGCACAACGTCGCCAATGCGCTCGCCGCGATTGCTGCTTGTCAGACAATCGATGTCCCGCTCGCCGAGATGTGTGCCCCGCTGTCCCGCTTCGAAGGCGTAGGAAGACGCTTTCAGACCATCGGGACGGCCCGCGGCGTCGAAGTCGTCGACGATTTTGCGCACAACGCGGACAAGATCGCGGCCGCAATCCGGACTGCGAAGCTTCGCGGGACCCGCGTGCTTGCGATCTACCAACCACATGGTTACGGACCGACGCGGTTCTTGCGCCAGGATTTCGTTAACACCTTCTCGCGAGAGCTCGGCGGTCAAGACCGACTCTGGTTGCTTGAAATCTTCTACGCCGGGGGCACGGCAATCCGCGATTTCTCCGCCGCCGATATCGTGGCGGAGATCGCGGATCGAGGCACAAAGGCGGAGTTCGCTCCCTCACGCGACTGGCTCGCCTCGCGGATCGCGGAGGAGGCCAGACAGGGTGACCTCGTTCTCGTGATGGGGGCCCGCGATCCCTCGTTGAGCCAATTCGCACGCAGCGTCTTGGCGGCCCTGGCCGAAGTGTGAGCATGCGCCTGGCAGGCTGACCGCTGTCGCTCGTTCGCCGAACTTTCGCTCCAGTTCTACGTTTTGGTTCCGGTCCAGTGAAATGGCCGGGAGGTTTTCATGCGGACTGCAAACGGGCCCAACACATCCTCTCGGCTCCTGAGGCTCGGCGCCTTGGCCGGGGCTCTGGCTGTGATTGCGTTTACTGTCGCGCACGTTTCGGCTTTTGGCACGACGATGGATACGGAAGCGGCCAGGCTCGACGTAACCACCTTCGCCAAGGGGCTCGAGCATCCCTGGGGCATGACCTTCCTGCCGGACGGGCGCATGCTGGTGACCGAACGGCCGGGCCGGCTTCGCCTCGTTGCCACGGACGGGACGCTGTCGGAGCCGTTGCAAGGCGTGCCGGAAGTCTATGCTTCAGGCCAAGGCGGGCTGCTCGATGTCGCGCTCGACCCAGACTTCAAGACCAACAAGTGGATTTACCTCACCTATGCGGAGCCCCGCGAGGGCGGCGCCGGGACTGCCGTCGCGCGCGGCGTGCTTAGTGATAGCGGTCTCGACAAGGTCGAAGTGATCTTCCGGCAAGTCCCCACCATCGATGGCGGCAATCATTTCGGCTCGCGGCTCGCTTTTGCGCCGGACGGCAAGCTATTCGTCACCCTCGGCGAGCGCTTCCAATTCGGTCCGGCACAGGATCTGTCAAATGATCTCGGCAAGATTGTGCGCATCAATCCGGACGGATCGATCCCGGAGGACAATCCCTTTGTCAGTAACAAGGATGCGCGGCCGGAGATCTGGTCCTACGGCCACCGAAATCCGCAAGGCGCCGCCATCCATCCAGAGACAGGGAAGCTCTGGGAAACCGAGTTCGGCCCGATGGGCGGCGATGAACTCAATATGCCCAAGTCAGGTTCGAACTATGGATGGCCTGTGGTGAGCTGGGGCAGCCACTATGACGGGACGGCGATCCCGAAACCGCCGACGAGGCCTGACTTCGCCGATGCCATCTATCACTGGAATCCGGTGATCTCGCCGTCAGGAATCGCCTTCTACACGGGCGATGCAATCCCCAATTGGCGCGGCAACCTCTTGATCGGCGGTCTATCGTCGGAAGCCATCATCCGCCTCACGCTCGACGGTGAGACGGTGAAGGGCGAAGAGAGGCTTCCAATGGGTTCGCGCATTCGCGACGTGGCGGTCGGGCCCGACGGCGCGGTCTATGCGCTGACTGATGAAGGTGACGGGAAGATCTTGCGACTGAGTGCGGCGAAATAGATAATCATAGCGAACTTGGCTGGTTCAACTTGCCGCGACCGCCTACAAATAGGTCACAAGGCCCCGGCCCCGCCACAATCAGGCAATAGCGCTTCTCGCCTTCGCCCCTTCCGCTTTACGCTCGCCAGAATCATGCAGCCGATTATATCCGTCACCAATCTGTCGAAGACTTACGCGTCGGGCTTCGAGGCGCTCCGCCACGTCGATCTCGACATTCGGCCGGGCGAGATTTTTGCGCTGCTCGGCCCGAACGGCGCCGGCAAGACCACGCTGATCAACATCATCTGCGGGATCGTGAATGCGTCAGAGGGACGGGTGCTGGTGGGCGGACATAACATCGTCAGCGAGTGGCGTCCCGCGCGCGCCATGATCGGTCTGGTGCCGCAAGAGTTGACCGGCGACATGTTCGAGACCGTGTTCAACACGGTCTCGTTCAGCCGCGGGCTGTGGGGCAAGACACCGAATCCCGCCTTCGTCGAAAAGCTATTGAAGGATCTCTCGCTGTTCGACAAGCGCAACAACAAAAACATGACGCTGTCGGGGGGCATGAAGCGCCGCGTGCTGATTGCCAAGGCATTGGCGCACGAGCCGACGGTGCTGTTTCTCGACGAGCCAACCGCGGGCGTCGATGTCGAGCTCAGGCAAGATATGTGGGAATTGGTCAGGGGTTTGCGCGCATCCGGCGTCACCATCATCCTCACCACACATTACATCGAAGAGGCCGAGGAGATGGCCGACCGCATCGGCGTCATCAATAAGGGCGAGATCATCCTAGTTGAGGAGAAGGCCGCACTGATGCAAAAGCTCGGCAAGAAAGAGCTGACGCTGCAGCTTCACGAAAAACTCGAGGTGCTGCCGAAGAGTCTTAACGGGCATCGCCTGACATTATCGGCAGACGGCAACGAGCTGATCTACACCTATGACAGCCAGAAAGAGCGCACGGGAATCACAAACTTGCTGAAGGACCTGGCCGATGCCGGCGTGAGGTTCAAAGATTTGCACACGACGCAAAGCTCGCTCGAGGACATTTTCGTCGACCTGGTGAGGCAAAAGCGATGAACCTTCCCGCCGTCAAAGCCATCTACACCTTCGAGATGACACGCGCCCGCCGTACCCTGATGCAGAGCATCGTCTCGCCGGTGGTCTCCACCTCGCTCTATTTCGTGGTGTTCGGGGCTGCGATTGGTTCGCGCATCAGCGAGATCGAGGGCGTGTCCTACGGCGCCTTCATCGTGCCGGGGCTGATCATGCTGATGCTGCTGACGCAGAGCATCGCCAACGCCTCGTTCGGCATCTATTTCCCCCGTTTCGCCGGGACGATTTACGAGCTCTTGTCCGCGCCGATCTCGGCGTTCGAGATCGTGATCGGCTATGTCGGGGCGGCGGCGACCAAGTCCATCATTCTCGGCCTGATCGTGCTGGCAACGGCCTTTCTGTTCGTCCCCATCGAGATCAAGCATCCATTTTTCATGTTGTTTTTCTTAGTGTTGACGGCAGCCACGTTCAGCCTGTTCGGCTTCATTTTGGGGCTTTGGGCCGACGGCTTCGAGAAGCTGCAGCTCGTGCCCTTGCTGATCATCACCCCCCTCACCTTTCTCGGCGGCACGTTCTATTCGATCCATGTGCTGCCGCCCTTCTGGCAGAAAGTCACGCTGTTCAACCCCGTCGTCTATCTGGTCAGCGCGTTCCGCTGGAGCTTCTTCGGCACGTCCGATGTCAGCGTGACTTTAAGTCTCAGCATGACGCTGCTTTTCCTTGTCGTCTGTCTCGGGATCGTGTGGTTGATCTTCAAGACCGGCTATCGTCTGAAAAACTGATCGCATTGCCCCGGGGGATACGCCGTGAGCCATGACGACAAGCCGACGCTGCACCGAACCATCGGGCCGGTGCAGCTCGCGCTTTACGGGCTCGGCAGCATGCTCGGCGCCGGAATCTACGGGCTGATCGGGCAAGCAGCCGGTCAGGTCGGCAATGCGGTGTGGCTCGCCTTCGCCGTGGCTCTCGTCGCGGCATTGTTGACCGCGTTGTCCTACGCCTCGCTTGCATCTCGCTATCCGCGTGCGGCAGGCGCTGCCTACGTCACGCAGCGCGCCTACGGTTCAACCCTTCTGAGTTTCATCGTCGGGTTGGCGTTGGTGTGTTCGGGCCTGACCTCTGTCGCCACGCAGTCGCGAGTCTTCGCGGCAAATCTTGCGAGCCTGCTCGGGCTTGAGTCCTTGCCGGTGCGGGTTCTCGCCCTCGGCTTTCTTCTCGTGCTCGGCGGCATCGTGTTTCGCGGGATTCGCGAAGCGATGTGGGTCAACGTGCTGTGCACCATCGTCGAGGCGTCCGGTCTCCTTATCGTCATCGCCGTCGGATTTTCTTATTGGGGGAGCGTCGACTATCTCAGCACGCCGGTGACGGCTAGCACTGGCGACGCAGCACTTCTGGTCATTCAGGGCGCGGTCCTCACCTTCTTTGCCTTTATCGGCTTCGAGGACACGTTCAACGTCGCCGAGGAGTGCCGCAACCCTGAGCGCACTTTGCCGATCGGGCTTATTCTCGCCATGGCAATGGCCGCGATGCTCTATATGGCGGTCGCGATCACCGCGGTCTCGGTCGTGCCCTACCAAGACCTAGGCGCGGCGCCAGGTCCGATCACCGAAGTGGTCAACCGCGCGGCGCCCGCCATCCCGCCAATCGTGTTCACGTTCATCACGCTGTTCGCCGTGGCCAATACGGCGCTGGTGAACTACGTCACGGCCTCGCGCCTGATCTACGGCATGGCACGGCAAGGTCTGCTGCACGCGAGACTCGGCGACATCCACCCGGAAAGACGCACGCCCCATATCGCCGTGGCCACGCTGTTCGTCATCGTGGCCCCGCTCGCACTCTGGGGGTCGATCGGAGACCTTGCCGCGGCGACGGTGCTGCTCCTGCTCGCGGTGTTCACCGTGATGAACAGCGCGCTCTTCCTGCTGAAGGGACGGAAGGGCGAGAAGCGCGGCTATTTCGAGGTACCCCGCCTGGTGCCCGCGCTCGGCGTCTTCGTCTGCCTGGCGCTTATTGTCGTCCGGGTCACGACCGGGGACTGGCGGGCATCGGCAATTGCGGGCCTGCTCCTCCTCGGCTGCCTCGCGATCTACGCGCTCGTGCGCCCGAAGGCGCCACCCGACCAGGTCGCCTCCTACTAGGATTCGCCTCCCCGATCCCCTATACTCATTTGGAGAACTAGGGGCTTGCTGGGCCGGCCTTGTGCCGGATGTTTTAACGACCTATATATGCTCATTGTGAGCATTATTGGTTGTGAAAGGGAGGACCATCCGAATGACCGCAGCCATTCAACGCGGACAATCGGTGAAAATATCAGAAGGGCGGCCAGCTATCGTGCTGCCAGATCTCGCCTATACCCCAGAGGTTCGGCGGGAGACAGCGAAGCTCTACGAGAAGGTGTCGCGGGTCATCCCGCCGGTCGAGTGGCCTGCCTTCGCGCCCTATATCAAGGCGATCAACGAGCTGAAGCGCGAACGGAACGCCGTCGTGCTCGCACACAATTACATGACGCCCGAGATCTTCCATTGCGTCGCCGACGTGGTCGGCGACTCGCTGCAGCTTGCGCGTGAGGCGTCGAAGACCGACGCCGACATCATCGTGCAAGGCGGCGTGCACTTCATGGCAGAGACCTCAAAGCTGCTCAACCCCGACAAGCTAGTGCTGATCCCGGACCTGCGCGCGGGCTGCTCGCTCGCGGCCTCGATCACCGGCGCGGACGTCCGCAGTCTTCGTGCCGCCTATCCCGGCGCGCCGGTCGTGACTTACGTCAACACCTCGGCAGAGGTGAAGGCGGAGTCCGATATTTGCTGCACCTCGTCGAATGCGGTGAAGGTCGTGGAGTCGCTCGGCGCCAAGCGCGTCATTCTCATTCCCGACGAGTTTCTGGCGAAATGGGTGCAGACCCAGACCGATGTCGAGATCATCACCTGGAAGGGTCATTGCGAGGTGCATGAGCGCTTCACGCCCGAGGAGCTTCGCGCCTATCGCGAGGCCGATCCCGGGGTGAGGATCATCGCGCATCCGGAGTGTCCGCCCGAGGTGATCGCTGAGGCCGATTTCGCCGGCTCGACTAGCGGCATGATCAAATGGGTGAAGGAGCACGAGCCGCGGAAAGTCCTGCTCGTGACCGAGTGCTCGATGAGCGATAACGTCGCGGTGGAAGCACCGAACACCGAGTTCGTGCGGCCGTGCAATCTCTGCCCGCATATGAAGCGGATCACGCTGCCGAAGATCCTCGACAGCCTGCTTTATCTGAAGGAGGAGGTCACGGTGCCGCCTGAGATCGCAGGACGAGCTCGCAAAGCGGTCGAGCGCATGGTCAATCTCAATCGCTAGCGTAATCGCGGAGATAGAGGCAAGCGGTGACCAACAGCAGCAAACAGAGGACCCCGTCGGCGCCGGTCATCGAGCGGCGCGGCGTGGTCATTGTCGGTGCAGGCCTTGCCGGCCTGTTCACCGCACTGAAGCTCGCGCCGATCCCGGTCACCTTGGTCTCGGGGGCAAAGCTCGGCGAAGGCGCATCGAGCGTGTGGGCCCAGGCCGGTATCGCGGCAGCGCTTGCCGAAGGCGACAGTCCGGAGGCCCATGCCGCCGACACACTTAGCGCGGGTGCCGGCATCGTCGATGAGAGCGTCGCGCTCTCCATGGCGCGTGAGGCACGGGGCCGTATCGAGGATCTGCTCCGCTATGGCGTTCCGTTCGACAAAGACCTGGAGGGCCGTCTCGACCTGGCGCAGGAGGCTGCGCATGGGACGCGCCGCATTCTTCACGTCAAAGGCGATACTGCCGGCCGCGCCATCATGGCGGCGCTGATCGAGGCTGCGCGCAACACGCCCTCGATCGAAATTTTGGAGGGTTATGCGGCTTGCGGGCTCGCGACCGACCAGGGCCGCGTGACCGGGGTCGAGCTTGCCCCGGTGGAGGCGAAACCGCTGGTGCCGGCTCTGATCCTCGAGGCCTCTGCGATCGTGCTGGCGACAGGCGGCGCGGGCCAGCTTTATGCCATTACCACCAATCCGCGCGAATCTCGCGGCGAAGGCATCGCCATTGCCGCGCGGGCCGGCGCCGTGATCGCGGACGCCGAGTTCGTGCAGTTCCATCCCACAGCGATCGATATTGGCCGCGACCCTGCCCCGCTTGCGACCGAAGCATTGCGCGGCGAAGGCGCAACCCTCATCAACGGGCGCGGCGAACGCTTCATGCGTCAGGTGCACGCGGATGCAGAGCTTGCGCCCCGCGACATCGTCACCCGCGCGGTGCAGCGAGAAATCGCAAGCGGCCGCGGCGCCTATCTCGATTGCCGAAAGCTCGGGCCGCATTTTGTGGAGTCCTTCCCCACGGTCAACGCAGCCTGCCGGGCAGCGGGCATCGACCCGGCCAAGGAGCCGATTCCGATTGCGCCGGCAGCGCATTATCACATGGGCGGCGTGCTGACCGATGCTTGCGGGCGCACCACGCTTCCCGGTCTCTGGGCTTGCGGCGAGGTCGCTTCGACCGGGGCGCATGGCGCGAACCGGCTCGCGTCGAATTCGCTGCTGGAAGCAGTCGTGTTTGGCACGCGGGTGGCGCAGGACATTGCGCATGTTCTCCCGCCCTCGACGGGGACGACCCAGGAACTCGAACCCTTACCCGCTGCACTGCATCGCGCTGGCCCGCGCGCCGACGACGCAGCGGTCGAATTGCTCCGCCGCACCATGACCGACGATGTCGGCGTGATCCGCGACGCGGAGTCCCTTCGCGCGGCGCTCCGCATCATCGCCGCGCTTGAGACTGAGGCTGGCGAGGACCGGCGCTTTGCCAATATGCTGATTGCAGCGAAACTGGTCGCGGCGGCGGCGCTGAAACGCGAAGAAAGCCGTGGCGCACATTTCCGCAGCGACTATCCGACCGCCGATCCGCGTCTCGCGATGCGCAGCCACATCACGCTGGACGAGGCCGACACGATCATGAATGCGGCGTTGGGTAACACGCGCAAACGCGCTCCGCGTCTTGCGGCGCTCCATGCATGAAGAAGCCAGCTAAAGGCGAACTGCCGAGAGCCTTGGTCGCGCGCGCGGTCGAAGCCGCGCTTGAAGAGGACCTTGGCGCGGCCGGAGATATCACCACAGACGCCACGATTCCGGTCAACGCCAAGGGCGAGGCAGCGATCGTCGCCCGCGAGGCCGGGGTCATCGCGGGTCTCGATCTCGCGGCGCAAGCCTTTCTCTTTCTCGATCCGGAAGTGAAGTTCTCCCCGCTCGTCAGCGACGGTGAGCTGGTCAAGCAGGGCGCCAAGATCGCAAAAATCGCGGGCAAAACGCGTGCGATCCTGACCGCTGAGCGCACGGCGCTCAATTTTCTCGGACATTTGAGCGGAGTGGCGACGCTCACGTCTCGCTTTGTCGAAGCGGTGGCTGGCACCGGCGCACGCATCGCCTGTACGCGCAAGACCACACCTGGTTTGCGGGCGCTGGAGAAATACGCGATCCGATTGGGGGGCGGCGTCAATCACCGCTTCGGCCTCTATGACGGCGTGCTGATCAAGGACAACCACATCGCGGCAGCCGGCGGCATCGGCAACGCGCTTCGCGCGCTCGGGTCCCGCGCCGGTCACATGGTGAGGATCGAGGTCGAGGTTGATAATCTCGATCAGCTGAAAGAGGCGCTTCGCTTCCCGATCGATGCGGTGTTGCTGGACAATATGGATGTGCCGACGCTGAAGCGGGCTGTCGCCATGGTCGGTGGCCGCGTGACCACGGAGGCCTCGGGCGGAGTGCGGCTAGAGACCGTGCGTAAGATCGCGGAGACAGGAATCGACCTGATCTCAGCCGGTGCGCTTACTCATTCGGCGAGAAGGTTAGACTTGTCGCTGGAGTGGGCGCGGCGCTCGAAGACACGAGCGAAACGGCGGGGGTAGCAGTGGGCATTGCGTCGGTGGCAGTGCCAGTCGTCGCGGGCTGTGCCGAGGCTTCGACGACGTAAGGTTGCTCGTTCCGCTTCTTGTAGAAGATATGATTGCCGATCGAGTCGATCTTGCTCATGCTGTTGACCCAACCCGGCCTGACATAGTTTGCGTGGTAATAGGTCGAATAACCAACCTCAGGCAGCCAGACTTGGCCAGAGGTGACCTGCTTGGCGATGTCTTGTGCCAGCGCCCATTGATCGTTGTCTCTGGGCATGTCGGTGTGGCCGTCACAGGCAAACGAGAACTGGCAACCTTTCTGCATCTGGCCCTGATAGACCACGCCGCAAATCGTCTGCGGGAATTGCGGGCTGCGGACGCGGTTGAGAATGACCTGAGCCACGGCGATCTGGCCCCGAACCGGCTCGCCGCGCGCTTCGAAATAGATTGCGGTGGAGAGGCAGCGGCGCTCCCGCTCCTCGAATTCGGCCTGGCTCTCACCGGCGGACTTGAAGGCGAGGCCCTCCTGCGAGGGATGATAGGCAATGGATTGGGGCGACGGCGTCGGGCGCCCTGCGTTGAAGGCTGCTTCCAGCTCGCTCATATCGCCCGGGCTCGACATGAAGAGCGCGGTGGAGAAACCGGAATCAACTGAGCCCTTGAGTGCGACTTCGGTGACCGGCGGATTGAGGCGATCGCCCTTCTTGTCGCGGACGGCGCCCTGGCTGACGGTTTGGATGCTGCCAGTGATGTCCGGCATGCCGCCTAGAGAGGCGCCGATGGGCTGTTTTCCGGCGTAAGTGGTCGTCTTGACGATCTGATATTGATCGGCCCTCGGGCCCTTGCCTGAGGCGGTAAAGAGTATGGCGGCGTCGGTCGAAAGCGGTTTGGCGGCGACATGGGAGGCAATACGGTTGGAATAGTCAGCGCCCGTGCCCGCAAGCCAAAGCTCTGCCTTGAAAATCATACTGCTCGCCGGCTCGATCCCGGCATGGCCGAGAGCCAAGAAACCCAAGCCAAGCAAAGGAAGTGGCGCGAACGCAGCTAGACCCCACCACATCCGACGAGTTAAACGCCGGCCCATCGTCCCTCCCGGGTAAGTCCCCCGTAATCCCTCGCGAAAGACGCTGCCTCCCCAGGCAGTCAGGCTTTCGCGGTGCCTCGCTCAGCAACGCATTGCACGTCGCAGGCCTCGGCTAGTCCCCGTATTGATCGAGCAGAGTTAGTGGGAAAACAGTAGCTTAAGTATTAAGAGTCCCCCACCCGGTCCCTGCCCGGATTCCCGTTTAATCCGTTGAGGCTGCCGGATAAATTGGGGCAAATTGTGGTAAATACGACTATTAACCGATTTCTTCCAACAGGGCTAACGGGCCTTTACCTTCTGCGCCAAAACGGCCTGGGCGGCCGCTAATCTCGCCACCGGCACCCGATAGGGCGAGCAGGAGACATAGTCGATCCCGATCCTCTCGCAGAAGCGGATGGTCTCCGGGTCGCCGCCATGCTCGCCGCAGATCCCCATCTTGAGCTTGGGCTTCGATTTCCGGCCGCGTTCGACGGCGATCTCCATCAACTCGCCAACCGCTGAGTCGAGGGTGATGAACGGGTCGTGGGCAACAATGCCCTTATCGACATATTCGCCAAGGAAGCGGCCGGCGTCGTCACGGCTCAGGCCGAAGGTGGTCTGGGTCAAATCGTTGGTACCGAAAGAGAAGAAGTCGGCGCTTTGCCCGATCTCGCCGGCCTTGAGGCAGGTGCGGGGGAGCTCCACCATCGTGCCGATCGAGTAATGCACCTTGTGGCCGGTCTCGCCTTCCACATCGAGGGCGACCTGGGCAATGCGCGGCGCCAAGAGATCCAGCTCCTCCTTGGCGGTGACGAGCGGGATCATGATCTCCGGGCTCACCCGTGACTCCAAGGCCTCGGACGCCTCGAGAGAGGCCTCGAAGATGGCGCGCGCCTGCATCTCGGCGATCTCCGGGTAGGTGATGAGCAGCCGACAGCCGCGATGGCCGAGCATAGGATTGAACTCGCTTAGATTGGCGATCCGCCTTCTGAGCTTTGCCTCGCTGACATTCATGGCAGCCGCCACCTCGCGGATGGTTTCGTCGCCGTGAGGCAAAAACTCATGGAGAGGCGGGTCGAGCAGGCGGATGGTCACCGGCAGCCCCGCCATGATCTCGAACAGCTCGACGAAATCGCGCCGCTGCATCGGCAGCAGCTTGGCGAGCGCGCGGCACCTGCCCTCCTCATCGTCGGCCAGGATCATCTCGCGCATCGGCAGGATGCGGGCCTCCTCAAAGAACATATGCTCGGTGCGGGCCAGACCGATGCCTTCGGCGCCAAAGGCGCGGGCCTGCTCGGCGTCGGCCGGGGTATCGGCATTAGCACGGACTTTCAGGCGGCGGAACTTGTCGGCCCAACCCATCAGCGTGTTGAAGTCGTCGGAGAGCTTCGGCTCGCGCGTCTTGACCCGGCCTTTGATGATCTGGCCGGTCGAGCCGTCGATGGTGACGAGGTCGCCCTTGTGCAGCGTCACGCCGCCGGCTTGCAGCGTCTCGCGCTCGAGATCGATCTGCACCGAGGCCGCGCCCGAAACGCAAGGGCGCCCCATACCCCGCGCGACGACCGCTGCGTGGCTGGTCATGCCGCCCCGCGTGGTGATAATGCCAGCCGCGGCGTGCATACCTTGTACATCTTCGGGTGAGGTTTCGATCCGCGCCAGCACCACCGTGTGGCCATGCGCCTTCATATGCACGGCTTCGTCGGCATCGAACACAAGCTCTCCGGACGCGGCACCTGGCGAGGCCGGAAGGCCAGAGGCGATCACCATTTTCTCGGCAGTTGGATCCAGCGTCGGATGCAACAATTGATCGAGTTGGTCGGCGTTGATACTCATCACCGCCTCTTTGCGGGTGATCACGCCGTCATTGGCCATGTCGACCGCGATTTTCAGCGCGGCCTGGGTGGTGCGTTTTCCCGACCGGGTTTGGAGGATCCAGAGCGTGCCCTCTTCTACGGTGAACTCAATGTCTTGCAGATCGTGGAAATGGGCTTCGAGCTTAGCGCAATTTTTCTTCAGCTCGGCGAAGACCTTGGGCATCAAAGCTTCGAGCGACGGGCGCTGGTCGCCGGAGGCCTGTCGCGCGGCTTCGGTCAAGGCTTGAGGCGTGCGCATTCCAGACACCACGTCCTCGCCTTGGGCGTTGACCAGGTACTCGCCATAGAGCGAATTGGCACCCGTCGAAGGATTGCGAGTGAACACGACGCCGGTGGCACTTCTTTCGCCGCGATTGCCGAACACCATGGCCTGCACCGTGACTGCGGTGCCCCAATCATCGGGAATGTCGTGCAGGCGGCGATAGGCCCGGGCCCGCGCATTCTCCCAGGAGCCGAACACGGCCGCGATCGCGCCCCAGAGCTGCTCATGCAGATCTTGCGGGAAAGGCTGGCCGAGCTCTTCGGCGACAAGGGTCTTGAACTTGCCGATGATCTCAAGCCAGTCCTCGGCGCCGAGATCGGTATCGAGCTCGAAACCTTTAAGTCCCTTATAATTATCCAGCGCCTCCTCGAACACATCGTGGCCGAGACCGAGCACGACATCGGCATACATCTGGATGAAGCGGCGATAAGTGTCGTAAGCGAATCTGCGATCTTTGAAGCGTTCGGCGAGACCCTCGACTGTCTTGTCGTTGAGGCCGAGATTGAGCACGGTGTCCATCATGCCGGGCATCGAAGCGCGAGAGCCTGAGCGCACCGAGACAAGCAGCGGAATCTTCACATCGCCGAAGCGTGCGCCGGCGACCTTGCCGACAAAGTCGAGCGACTCGCTGACCATGTCCTTCAACTTGGCCGGCATCTCCCGGTTCGACTCGTAATAGACGTGGCAGACTTCGGTCGAGATGGTGAAGCCGGGGGGCACAGGCAGGCCGAGCCGCGACATCTCGGCGAGGAAGGCGCCCTTGCCGCCGAGCAGATTCCGATCCTCGGCCGAGCCGTCGGCGTGCTTACCGCCGAAGGCATAGACCCATTTCGCTCGCAATTTCTTCGACTTAACGGCCTTCGCCATCGTCGCGTCCTTGTGCACGGGTCCGATGTTGTAGCTGGAGAGGGAAGGAGAAACAAATCCGGCTTTAGATCCAAGGCCTAACGCCTGAGCCGCTAGTCGCGATCCGCGTCGTTGCCTTCCTCGTGGTAGCCGAGACGGCCATGCGTCGGGATGCCATCTGGACCGCCCAGTCGCATGCGGAAGGTGGTCCAATGCTTCTTTTTGTAGATGTCAAGATACTCGATCTCACCGAACAGGTAGATCGCGGCGCTGCCATCCATCAAGGCGCTGATCTCGCTCGCCGACAACGAATGGTTCAATGCAATCTCATCGAAAAGGGCTGCTTGCGGCGCCAACTGCGCTGTGGCGATGGAACTCTGAACTTCCGGGACAAGCTTTGTATCGAGGGGATGGCTCCCGCTCTGGAGCGCGGTTTTCACCCGCAGGCCATAAGCGGGCGTTTGGCCAAAATTCTTGACGTCGATCACAAAGGCGGGGCGCGACGCGCGGACGTCGCGGATATGGGCGTAGATGGGAAAGACATAGGCGCGCAACTCTCGCCTGGTCCTGTCCCGAGCAAGGCGCAAAGCGCGCATTGCGACCATCGCCGCGACGCTGAGCGCCAAGACAGTAAGGAGCAGCGCGCCAAGCTCCAAGTAGCTGAGCTTGATCTGCCTACCGGCAAGAGCAGCGCTATTTTCCGCCGCCTTGGCCAAGCGCATTTGGGTGCAGAGATCGGCCTCTTCGCGATTTTCGGGTCTCTCGCAATTGGCCACGTAGAAGCTGGCGGAGTCCTTGACCGCATGCGGCGATTGCTCGGCGGCAATTGCCGAACCGTGGCCGGCCGCCAAGCCGACAGCGAGCCCTAGGAGGATTCGCCCCGCCGCCACATGGGAACGCCAGTTGCCGAGGAGTGACATTGAGAAGAACGCGTGCTGTGAGACCCCGGGGCGATCTTATGCGTAAGATTGCGTTCTGTCTCGTTTCTAGTCCGGGGGCGGCTTTCCGGGTCAGAACTTCCAATCCGGGTCGGGGATGTTCTCCTGGAAGGCTTTGTGGATGGCGGAGCCCCAAGCGTCGCGAATCGAGACGAGATAGGGATCGCCGCCTTCCAGCCGTTTGGCGAACCCCGGCGCGAGGGAGTCGCGCCGGTAGACCAGGAGATCGATCGGAGGCCCGACCGAGACGTTCGAGCGCATGGTCGAATCGAACGAGATCAGCGCGCATTTCACCGCGTCGCTGAGGCTCGTCTTCGGCTTGATGATGCGGTCGAGGATGGGCTTGCCGTATTTCACCTCGCCGATCTGGAAATAATTGCTGTCGCCCAGCGCCTCGATAAAATTGCCGGCGTCATAGATCATGAACAGCCGTAAGGGCCCGCCCCTGACCTGTCCTGCCAAGATGAACGAGGCGGTGAAGTCGACCTCATGCTCCTGCAGGTAGCCGCCATCCACCTTGTGCATATCGCGGATCGCGTTGCCGACGGCGTGCGCCGCGGTGAACATGGTCGGCGAGGCCCAGAGGTCGCGTTCGGGATCGCTGTTGTCGAGCCATTCAGTGAGAAGGCTGATCACGCCTTGGGTGAGCGAGAGATTGCCCGCGGTGAGGAGCGCGAAGAAGCGGTCGCCCGGCCGCTCGAAGACATGCATCTTGCGGAAGGTCGAGACGCGGTCAATGCCGGCATTGGTCCGACTGTCGGATGCGAGTACGACGCCCTCGTCAAGCAAAATGCCCGTGCAATAGGTCACGCAGGTTCCTCCGTTGGACCATTCTTATTGTTGGCTCGGGAAGCTGACCGAGACCGTCATTGTC
>DATBSU010000092.1:0-15892 GCA_036559585.1 Methyloceanibacter sp. | reverse complement strand
TTCTTCCGCTCCGAGTCGATGAGTTATGCCTTGGTCTATCTGCGGGGCTTGACCGACTGGTCAGGTCCGGTGGAGCGGGCAACGCCATTTCTGGTGGCATTGATCTTCGTCTCGCTCGCCGCGCATTTCGTCTCGGAGGGTCTCGTCGAGCGTATCAGCGCCAAACTTCACGATGCTGGCGCGTTGACGCTCGGCGCTGTGCTCGGCTTCGGTATCTTGTTCATTTGGGCGATGGCGCCCGGGGGAGTGGCGCCGTTCATCTACTTCCAGTTCTAAGTCTTTAGTCCAGTTTGTGAGGTGCGTACCATGTCATTTGCGTTGGAATACCGTAAGAAACATCTGACCGCGCCGAAGAAGTGCGAAGCGCCGGCTCCGAAGGCTAAGGCCAAGCCGAAACGGCGCGGGCGCAAGGCGCCGCCGAAGCAGGTGGTGGTTGCCGCGCCGCCCGAGGACACAAGAGCTAACCGGGCGACCGTGCTTGGTGCCTTGTTGCTGGCTGCCGCGATCCTTGCCGTGTTCAATTCGGAGGGCTTGCGGCTGGTCGCGGGCGATCTCGCCGAAGAAGAGGTGGGGCGCCCTGTGCTTGTTGTCTCAGAAGCCTGGGACGACGCCATGGACAGTGTCGGCGCCAAGGCGCTGATGGCTTCGGTGCGAGGCCTCGTCGAGGAAGCCCGCGAAGCGAGTTGGGCGGATGTTGCCGTGCTTGCCGGCGGCGGTGCGCGCCAAGGCGATCGCCGCATCATCGCGGCCGATGTTGCCCGCGGCGACATCACCGGCTCACTGCCGCGCCGGGCCAAGCATGCAATCGAAATCAAGGACTAAGACTCAGCGCGGCAGGTCGGTCCGGCCCATTAGGAATTTGTCGATGGCGTGAGCCGCCTGGCGGCCTTCGCGGATGGCCCAAACCACGAGCGATTGCCCCCGGCGCATGTCGCCGGCGGCAAACACCTTGGCCCTTGAGGTGCGGTAGTCGAGATCATTGGCTTTGACGTTGCCGCGGCTGTCGAGATCGAGGCGAAGCTCCTTGACCATGCCCTCTTGCACGGGGTGCATGAATCCCATGGCGAGCAACACCAGGTCGGCCGGAATCTGGAACTCACTGCCGGGAACAGGCTTCAACTGCCCGTCCAGACGGATACATTCGAGCTGCTCGACCTTGCCGTCAGCGCCTAAAAAGCGGCTGGTCGCGACGCTGAAATCCCGCGCGGCCCCCTCAGCCTGGCTGGAAGAGGTGCGCATCTTCAGCGGCCAATTCGGCCAGGTCAGATCCTTGTTCTCTTTGTCCGGCGGCATCGGCAAAATTTCGAGTTGGGTGACGGAGACCGCGCCCTGGCGGAACGAGGTTCCGATACAGTCGGATCCGGTGTCGCCACCGCCGATCACCACGACCTGCTTGCCGGCGGCGAGAATCGGCTCAACATCGCCCAAAGGCTCGCCGGAGATGCGCTTATTCTGCTGCGGCAGGAAATTCATGGCGTAGTGGATACCGTGAAGTTCGCGGCCTGGAACGGGCAGATCGCGGGGGAACTCGGCGCCGCCTGAAAGCAGCAGTGCGTCGTGCTTGCGCTCCAGCTCATTGATGCTCACCGTCTTGCCGACATCGACGTTGCAGTGGAAGGTCACGCCTTCGGCTTCCATCTGCTTCACGCGGCGCTCGACGATATATTTCTCCATTTTGAAATCGGGAATGCCGTAGCGGAGCAGTCCACCGGCTTGCGCACGCCTTTCATAGACATGGACGTCGTGGCCGGCGCGCGCGAGTTGCTGCGCGGCAGCGAGCCCAGCCGGTCCTGAACCCACGATTGCGACATGCCTTCCCGTCTTCCGCTCCGGCGGCTCGGGCCTGATCCAGCCTTCGGCAAAGCCGCGGTCGGCGATGGCGCATTCGATCGATTTGATGGTGACCGGCTCGTCGATGATGTTGAGCGTGCACGCAGCCTCGCATGGCGCGGGGCAGATGCGGCCGGTCACTTCCGGGAAATTGTTGGTCGAGTGCAGATTCTCCGCAGCCGCGCGCCAATCGGACTGGTAGACGAGATCGTTCCAGTCGGGGATCTGGTTGTTGACCGGGCAGCCGGTGTGACAATAGGGGATGCCGCAATCCATGCAGCGCGCGGCTTGAAGGGTGAGATCGGCCTCGCTCGGCGGAATCACGAACTCGCGGTAATGGCGCACGCGGTCGGCGGCCGGCTCATAGTGCCGGTCCTCGCGGTCGATCTCGAGGAAGCCTGTGATCTTGCCCATAGGGGTTCTGCTATTTCCCGTTGGCGCCGAGGCCGATTTCGATTTCGCCCATGCCGGTCTTGTCGAGCATTTGCGCCTTGGCCATTTCTTCCAGCGCGCGGCGATACTCGACCGGCATCACCTTGACGAATTTCGGCAGGTACTCGGCCCAATTGTCGAGAATGAGCTTGGCACGCGACGAGCCCGTGTAATGCAGATGGTTCGAGATCAGTTGACGGAGCCGCGCCTCGTCGTTCTTGGTCATGTCGGCGATGTCAACGAGGCCGTGGCTCTCGAGGTCGTTGCCTTGGTGACCGTTCTTCTCAAGAGCCTGGTTCTCGCTCGGGATCGGCTCGAGCTCGATCATGCCCATGTTGCAGCGCTGCTCGAAATCGCCTTCTTCGTCAAGCACATAGGCGATGCCGCCGGACATGCCGGCAGCGAAATTCCGGCCCGTCGACCCGATCACGACAACCACGCCGCCGGTCATGTATTCACAGCCATGGTCGCCGGTGCCCTCGACCACGGCGATGGCGCCGGAATTCCTGACCGCGAAGCGCTCGCCGCCAACGCCGCGGAAATAGCACTCGCCGGCAATGGCGCCATAAAGCACGGTATTGCCGACAATGATCGAGTGTTCAGGCACGATCCCTGAGTCCTTCGGTGGCCGCACGATCAGCCGGCCACCCGAAAGTCCCTTGCCCACATAGTCGTTGGCCTCGCCTTCGAGATCGAGCGTGACGCCATGTGCAAGCCAGGCGCCGAAGCTCTGCCCGGCAGACCCTTTCAAGGCGACCCAGATGGTGTCCTCAGGTAGGCCGACATGGCCGAAGCGCCTGGCGATTTCGCCAGACAGCATGGCGCCGGTGGTGCGGTCGATATTCCGGATCGGCAGCTCGAGCTTGACCGGCTTCTTCTCTTCGATCGCGGCGCGGCTTCGCGCAATCAGCGTCTTGTCGAGCACGTCGTCGAGCGCGTGATCCTGACGCTCGGCGTTATGGATCGCAACCTCAGGCGGCACGTCTGGCTTATGGAAGAGGCGAGTGAAGTCAAGACCTTTGGCCTTCCAATGGTCGATGGCCTGTTCCTTATCGAGGATCTCGGTCCTGCCGATCATCTCGGAGAAGGTGCGGAAGCCAAGCGCGGCCATATATCCGCGCACCTCTTCGGCGACGAAGAAAAAGAAGTTGATAACGTGCTCGGGCTTGCCGGTGAAGCGCGCGCGAAGCACCGGGTCTTGGGTGGCGACGCCGACGGGGCAGGTATTGAGATGGCATTTGCGCATGTAGATGCAACCGGCAGCGATCAGCGGCGCGGTGGCGAAGCCGAATTCGTCAGCGCCGAGCAGCGCCCCAACAATAACGTCGCGCCCGGTGCGCAGGCCACCATCGACCTGCACGGCGATACGGCCACGTAAGCGATTAAGCACGAGCGTCTGCTGGGTCTCGGCGAGACCGATCTCCCAAGGCGAGCCCGCATGCTTGATCGAGGTGAGGGGGGACGCGCCGGTGCCACCCTCGAAACCTGCAATGGTGACGTGGTCGGACATCGCCTTGGCCACGCCGGCGGCGACCGTGCCGACGCCGATCTCGGAGACAAGCTTCACCGAGACGTCGCCGTCCGGGTTCACGTTCTTCAGATCGAAGATCAGCTGCTTCAGATCCTCGATCGAATAAATGTCATGATGCGGCGGCGGCGAGATCAGACCGACGCCGGGCGTCGAGTGCCTCACCTTGGCGATGATGGCATCGACCTTGTGACCGGGCAGCTGGCCGCCCTCGCCGGGCTTGGCGCCTTGCGCGATCTTGATCTGCATCATGTCGGAGTTGACGAGATATTCCGTCGTCACGCCGAAGCGGCCGGAGGCTACCTGCTTGATCGCCGAGCGCATGGAATCGCCGTTCGGCAGTGGCTTGAAACGATCAGACTCCTCGCCGCCTTCACCGGTGTTGGATTTGCCGCCGATACGATTCATGGCGATGGCGAGTGTGGTATGCGCCTCCCGGCTAATCGAGCCGAACGACATGGCGCCGGTGGCAAAGCGCTTCACGATCTCCTTGGCGGGCTCGACCTCAGCGATGGGGACAGGCTTCCGGCCCATCTCCTCGGCGGTCTTGATGCGGAACATGCCGCGCAACGTCAGAAGCTGCTCGGCCTGCTCATTGATCGACTTGGCGTATGACCGATATTTCTCCGGCAGCTCGCCACGGACCGCATGTTGCAGGTCGGCGACCACGTTCGGACGCCACACATGCGCCTCGCCACGAATGCGGAAGGCGTAGTCGCCGCCGACGTCGAGGGCGTCGCGCATGACCGGCACGTTGGAAAAGGAGAGCCGGTGGCGCTCGACCGTCTCGCGCGCAATCTCCTCGAGGCCGATGCCCTCGACCTGGGTATGCGTGCCGGTGAAATATTTGGCGATGAAATCCGACCTGAGACCGACTGCGTCGAAGATCTGCGCGCCGCAATAGGACTGATAGGTGGAGATGCCCATCTTCGACATCACTTTGAGGATGCCCTTGTCGGACGCCTTGATGTAGCGTTTCACGGCTTCTTCCGCCGTGATGTCCTCCTCGATCGAAGGCAGCATGTCGACGATGGTCTCGAAGGCGAGATAAGGATTGATCGCTTCGGCGCCGTAGCCTGCGAGCGTCGCGAATTGATGCACCTCGCAAGCCTCTCCGGTCTCGACCACCAGGCCGACAGAGGTCCTGAGGCCGGCGCGGATGAGATGGTGATGCACAGCGCTCGTCGCCAGCAGAGACGGGATCGGCACGCGATCGGGACCGATGGCGCGGTCTGACAGAATGATGATGTTCTCGCCGGCGCGAACGCCTTGCTCGGCCTTGCGGCACAGCCTGTCGAGCGCGGGCGCCATGCCTGCCGCGCCCTGGTCCGCGGCAAAGGTGATGTCGAGGGTCACGGTGCGGAATTGATTATCGGGCACATCGCCGATGCCGCGAATGCGCTCCAGATTCTCGTTGCTGAGGATCGGATGCGCCGCTTCGAGCCGCTTCTGCTTCGAGGTGCCTTCAAGGTCGAGCAGGTTCGGGCGCGGGCCGATAAAGGTCACCAGCGACATGACCAGCTCCTCGCGGATCGAGTCGATCGGCGGATTGGTCACTTGGGCGAAGTTCTGCTTGAAATAAGTGTGCAGCAGCTTCGAGCGGTTCGACAGAGCCGAGATCGGCGTATCGTTGCCCATCGAGCCCACGGCCTCTTGCCCGGTCTGGGCCATTGGCGCCATCAGGAATTTGAGACTCTCTTGGGTGTAACCGAAGGCCTGCTGGCGATCGAGCAGGCTGACATTGGTGCGCGGCAGCGACGCGGCAGAGCCTGGAAGCTCATGCACGCGGATCTGGGTCGCATCCAGCCATTGCTGATAAGGATGTGCGCTCGCGAGCTCGGCCTTGATCTCCTCGTCGGAAACGATCCGCTTCTTGTCGAGGTCGATCAGCAGCATTTTGCCGGGCTGGAGCCGCCATTTCTTGACGATGTCCTGCTCGGGGATCGGCAGCACGCCGGTTTCCGACGCCATCACCACGAGGCCGTCCTTGGTGACGAAATAACGCGCAGGTCTGAGACCGTTCCGGTCGAGCGTGGCGCCGATCTGCCTGCCGTCAGTGAAGGCCATGGCGGCAGGACCATCCCACGGCTCCATCAGGCAGGCGTGGTATTCGTAGAAAGCGCGGCGCTTGGCATCCATCAGTGGATTGCCGGCCCAAGCCTCCGGGATCAGCATCATCGCGGCGTGGGCGAGTGAGTAGCCGCCTTGCACCAGGAATTCGAGCGCGTTGTCGAAGCAGGCGGTGTCGGACTGGCCTTCGTAGGAGATGGGCCAGAGCTTGGAAATGTCCTTGCCGAATAGCGGCGACGAGATGCTCGCCTGGCGCGCTGCCATCCAGTTCAGATTGCCGCGGAGCGTGTTGATCTCGCCGTTATGCGCGACCATGCGGTAGGGATGCGCGAGCTTCCACGATGGGAAGGTGTTGGTCGAGAAGCGCTGATGCACCAGCGCAAGTGCTGATGCAAACAGCGGGTGATGCAGATCGGGATAATAGGCGCCGAGCTGATAGGCGAGGAACATGCCCTTATAGACCAGCGTGCGGCACGACAGCGACACGGTGTAGAAGCCGATATCGCGGCCGCCATTGTCGCCGTTGATGGTGTTGGAGATGACTTTCCGCAGGATGTAGAGCTTGCGCTCGAACGTCGCCTCATCCTTGATGGACTTGCCGCGTCCGATGAACACCTGCCGGTGGCGCGGTTCGGTCTCGATAATCATTTGCGGCAGGCAGGAATTGTCGGTCGGCACATCGCGCCAGCCGAGAACCTGCATGCCTTCGGCCTCGACCGCGCGCTGAACGGTCGACTCGCAATAGATACGCTGCGCCTCGTTCGCCGGCATGAACATCTGTCCGACGGCGTACTCGCCGGGGGCGGGTAGTTTGATCCCGAGCGACGAACAGGTCTTTTGCAGGAAGGCGTGCGGGATCTGCACCAGCATGCCGGCCCCGTCGCCGGCATTCGGGTCGGCGCCGGCCGCACCCCGATGGGTTAGGTTGACGAGGATGTTGAGGCCGTGCTCGACGATCTTGTGGCTCGGCACTGCGTTCAGGTCGGCGACGAAGCCGACGCCGCAGGCATCGTACTCGCGGAGCGGATCGAAAAGTCCTTGCGCCGGCGGAGCGCCCAAACGCACCGTCCCCTTGCTGCGCAAATCTTTCAACTCGACCACCATGGTGACATCGCAACCCACGCGACACCTGTCCCGGCGCTCCTTCACAAAGGGTTGGATCGGCACCGGGAGCAGAGTTCGCGAGGGCTTAGCGCCTTCGCATCATTAACCGCTCAAGGACGGAGAAGGGTCTACTGCCGCGCCCTTTTGCACCTTATTTGGTACACGGACAAAGGTCAGTAAGCCTGTCCTATTCCTGTCCAAAATGACAGGTTTCCAATATACGTCAAGCGGGATTAAGGGGACCTTGGCCCGAGCCTCACGGGCCCTCACCTCGGCTTGACTTGACGCTCAGAGCCTTGCCCGCGACTACTTCGCATCCTCTAATCGGGCCATGAGCTTCAACCAAAATAGCAAGAAAGGGAGACAGATGGACGACAGGGCAAAGATTACTGCGGGTCTCGCAGTCGCCGGCGCATTCGCCGCCGCGCTCGGAGCAGCCGGGATGAACGGAAAGGCCGCCGCGGCTGACGATCCCACCAAGGAAAAATGCTACGGCGCCGCCAAGGCCGGCGACAACGACTGCGCCGCCGGCTCATCGGGCTGTGCCGGAACGTCAAAGATCGACTATCAGGGCAATGTCTGGAAGCAGGTCCCCAAGGGCACCTGCACCACCTTGGAGCTTCCGGATGGACGGAAAGGAAGCCTGGACCCGCTCGACCGCGATCTGCCTCCGGCATAATGCTTCGATGACCGACGCTGCTGCTCAAAGGCCAAATGGTCCGCTCCCGCCACGCGCCGGCGTCGGGCTGAAGCCGCAGCATTACCGCGAGATCCTCGAAACGAGGCCCGGCATCGGCTGGTTCGAGATTCACGCCGAGAATTATATGGGCGAGGGAGGACCGCCACACCACTACATGGAGGCGGTGCGCACCCTCTATCCAATCTCACTCCACGGCGTGGGGCTCTCGATCGGCGGCGCCGGGCCGCTCGACAAGGAACATCTGGCGCGGCTGAAACATCTCGCTCTGCGCTACGAGCCTGCGCTGTTTTCGGAACATCTCGCCTGGTCGAGCCACGACAATGTCTATCTCAACGATCTTCTGCCGCTGCCCTACACGGACGAGACGCTGGCGCGGGTCTCCGATCACATCGACGAGGTGCAAGACGTGCTCGGGGGGAGGATGCTGCTCGAGAATCCTTCAACCTATGTGGCGTTCGACAACGCCACGATGAGCGAGATTGAGTTTTTGCGGGCGATTGTGCGGCGAACCGGGTGCGGGCTCCTGCTCGACGTCAACAATGTGTTCGTTCAGGCGGTCAATCATGGCTTCGAGCCTGAAACCTATATCGATGCGTTTCCGATCGAGCATGTTGGCGAGATACATCTCGGTGGCCATGCCGAGGACATTGATGACAATGGCTCTGCGCTCCTGATTGACGATCATGGACATGAGATCGCCGATCCTGTGTGGAAGCTCTATGCCCGCGCGGTTGCGCGCAGCGGTCCGAAGCCGACGCTGATCGAATGGGACAACGATGTGCCGGAATGGCTGGTGCTCTTCGCCGAGGCGCAACGCGCCGACGCCATCATCGCCGATCGGCGCAGCAACCATGGGCGATCCTAGCAAGCTACAGCAGGACTTTGCCGCCGCGATCCTCTCGGCGCGCGAGCAATTGCCGGCGGAGCTTACGAGACAGTCCGGTGGCGAGCCGCATCGCCGCTTCAATGTCTATCGCAACAATGTCTATTCCAGCCTGATCGATGTGGTGCAGGCCCGGTTTCCCGTGGTGTCGCGACTGGTCGGGGCTGAGTTCTTCCGCGCCATGGCGCGGGTCTATGTCGAGCAGGAGCCGCCGCGTTCGGCGGTGTTGTTGCGTTATGGCGAAAGCTTTCCGGCCTTTGTCGCAAGCTTCGAGCCGGCAGGATCGGTGCCTTATCTCGCAGACATGGCCGCGCTCGAATTGGCCTGGCACACGGCCTATCACGCCGCCGATGCCGCACCGGTCCCGCTCGAGGAACTCGCCTCTGTCGCCGATCATGCGGGCGGCGTCGTGTTGAAGCTACATCCCTCGCTTGGCTTTGTGAGCTCAGCCTATCCGATCGTGACCATCTACGAATTGCACGAAGAGGGAAACGAGCCGCTGCCGCAGACAAAGCTCGAGTCGCAAGGCGAAGATGCGCTGGCGCTGCGGCCCCATCTCGAAGTCGAGATCAGAAGGCTGCCGACGGGTGCGGTGACGTTCATCGAAAAGTTGCGGGCTGGAAACAGAATTGGAGAGGCAGCGGAGGCTGCGCTCGGATGCGCGCCCGGCTTCGACCTCGAAACCAATCTCGCGGGGCTGATGACAAGCGGCGCGATTGTTGGAATTTTCGGCCCGCCGCGGCAACAGGCCTAACGAAGTCTTAAAAAAATAGAATGTGCCTATTTCAAAGGCTTAACCCCAGCGTAAAGCGCGACTGCTAGGCTTCCGCCGTCGCGCTTCCGGAAGTTTGTTCTTCGTGCCGAAGCGGGGCGTCGCAGGCTCTCTCCCAAGCACCTGCCAAAATGAGAAGGGCGCCCTCGGTAAAAGAGAGCGCCCCTCTTGTTGTTGCGTTGCGACGCTAGCGCCGATTAGGCAGCGCGGCTGTCGATGACCTTGGGCTTCTCGGCCTTGGCAGTCGTAATCGGCACGGTCCGGGGCTTCTTGGCCTCGGGCAGCTCGCGCGCGAGGTCGATATGCAGCAAACCATTCTCCAGGCTCGCGCCCTTGACCACGACGTGGTCGGCAAGCTGGAAGCGGCGCTCGAAACTCCGCGACGCGATGCCGCGATGCAGGAAGGTGGTGTCTTCCTTCTCGGTCAGCCTCTCGCCTTTGACGGTGAGCGTGCTCTCCTTCACCTCGATATTGAGGTCGCTGTCGCCGAAGCCGGCCACGGCCATGGAGATGCGGTAGTCGTTCTCACCGACGCGCTCGATATTGTAGGGCGGGTAGCTCGGCGCCTCGCCCTCGAACGAGCCGAGCGTATCGAGCAACGAACCGAGCCGGTCGAAGCCGATGGTGGAACGATAGAGTGGGGTAAGATCGAATTGCCTCATGTCACATCCTCCTGATGAAGCGATATGGTTTGGGAGCCCGCTCGTGATCGAGCCGGGCAAAGATGCGCAAGCCATTTGGCCTTGCGCATCACGCGATATGGGAATCGCGAGCCGCGCCGTCAAGAGGCGTAGATCATTGATAATAAAGACGAAAACGCCAAGATTGTGCGGGAGGAACGGGGAAGGCGAGAGTGTCGGTGTCTCGACCAAAGCGCCGCCCTTTTGCTGCTGGAAATCTGTGGTGCGGTGAGAGCTTGGTGAGGTAAGACCTTCCTTAGGAGAGCAGCATCTCATGGACCTCATCGCGACACCGAAGAACCCGATCCCGCTCGGAGCGGCGACCGGCTTTCTCGACATCAAGAAGAATGTGCGGGTACGCTATGCACGTTGGCCCTCGGCGCTGAAGGAGCGGCGCGGCACGGTCTGCATCTTTCCCGGCCGCAGCGAATTCATCGAGAAATATTTCGAGGTGGTGGGTGAGCTTCGCCGTCGCGGTTTTGCCGTCGCCATCATGGATTGGCGCGGGCAGGGCGGATCGAGCAGGCTCGCCGGCAATCCGCTGAAAGGTCATGTCCGGGACTTCAGCGACTATGAGAGCGACCTCAGCCGCTTCATGACCGACGTCGTGCTGCCGGATTGTCCGCCGCCGTTCTTCGCGCTCGGCCATTCAATGGCTGCGACCATCCTGCTCGAAGCGGCGACCAAGAAGGGCTGCTGGTTCTCGCGCATGGTGCTCACCGCGCCGATGCTGAAGATCGCAAGACTGCCCATGCCGGTTTGGGCCGTGCGGCAGGTGACAGAAATCATCTCATTCTCCGGCTTCGGCGGCATCATGGTGCCGGGCGGCATGAAGGAATATCTCGCCAGCCAGAATTTCGAAGGCAATCCGTTGACGTCGGACCGCGAGCGCTTCTTGCGCAATCAGTCAGTCGTGGCGGTGGCCCCGAAGCTAGCAGTGGGACCGCCCACGATCGGGTGGGTGCATGCGGCGCTTGAGGCCATGGCGGACATCGACAGCGAGAGCTTCCCCTCGCGCTTGCGCGTGCCGGTGCTGATGTTGGCGGCCGGTGACGACCATATAGTTTCCAGCAAGGCGATCGAGGCCTTTTCAATGCGGCTCAAAGCCGGATCGCAAATCGTGCTGCGCGGTTCCCGTCACGAGATCATGCAAGAGCGCGACCTGATCCGCGAGCAATTCTGGGCCGCGTTCGATGCCTACGTCACCGGCGCCGTGATGCGGCGTGCGGGTTAGGCCGACAGCACCCGCATCGCCGCCGCGTGCAGCTTCGGGTCCCCCGCGGCGAGGATGTTGCCGCCGTCTTTCGGGTCGCCGCCGTCCCAGGTGGTGACCATGCCGCTGGCGCGCTCGATGATCGGGATCAACGCCAAGATATCATAGGCGTTCAGCCCAGCTTCGACCACGAGGTCGAGTTGACCCATCGCCAGCAGGCAATAATTATAGCAATCGCCGCCGAAGCGGCGCATGCGGACTTGGCGCGCCAAGGTTTCGAATCGGTGAGTTTCATTGGCGCCGAACATCTCGGGTGCACTCGCGGCCAAGAACGCGTCCTTTAGCGACGAACAGCTCCTTGTCTCGATCGGCCGGTCCAGCCCGTCATGGCGGTACCAGCTCTCCCTCTCGCCGCTCCAGAAGCGTTCCTTGGTGAAGGGCTGAGCCATCAGGCCAAGCAGAGGCTCGCCATTGCGGGCGAGCCCGATCAGGCTGCCCCAAAGCGGCTGACCGATGATGAAGGCGCGGGTTCCGTCGATCGGATCGATCACCCAGCAATAGGGGCCTGTGCTGTCTTTGCGCCCGAGTTCCTCGCCGACGACGCCATGGTCCGGATAGGTCTCGGCCAGGGCCGCCCTGATGGCGCGCTCGGCACCGATGTCGGCGGCGGTTACCGGATCGAGCAAGTCGCCTCCCTTGTGGTCAATGGCCCCGATCGCCCGGAAATGCGGCAATATGACCTCTGCCGCGCGATCGGCGAGGTTATGGGCCGTCGCCAGGAAATGAGCAAATTGAGGATCGAACAGGGTCGCCACCAACTTCCCGAGCGGGTCTATTTTTCTTTTAAAATCAATATGTAGGACGAAGCGCCAAGTTCTATCGCCAGGGCTGCTGTGGCTTTAGACTGTGTCTTTGTGACCGGAATGCATCACTTCCCGGCAATATCACGAGAACACGATCGGAACCTTGCATTTTGTGCGCCGCAATGACATATTGTTGCAACGCGGCATGACACTCCGTCATGTCGCTGCCCTCCTTGGGCGTTTCCTCCCTAGACTTGGGCCGTTCGGATCCTTTCGAACGGCCCTTTTTTTATTCTATCCCAATGTCTTGGTCTCGATGCCTATTCGGCTGCCGCCCTTGGCACGGCGAGCCCCGAGGTTCCGATGGCCATGGCCTTCACCATGCGCTCAAGGTCGCCCTGCAAGCGGTAGAAGGCGGACGTCTTCTCGAAGCTTACCTCGTCCATATAGAGCGCGCGATTGACCTCGACCTGGAGCGCGTGAATGCCCTCATGCGGCCGGCCGTAATTCTCGGTGATATAGCCGCCGGCATAAGGCTTGTTCAGCACGACGACGTGCCCGAGCGATCTAAGCTGGCCGCTGGCAAGGCGGATCAAGTCGGGGCTGCAGGAGGTGCCAAAGCGGTCGCCGAGCACAAAATCCGGGCGGCCTACGCCCTGATCGGCCATTGGACTCGAGGGCATCGAATGGCAGTCAATGAGAACCGCCACGCCGAATTGGCGCTGGGCCTCGGCTATGAGCTCCTTCAGTGTGGCGTGGTAGGGCGCATAGAGCCGATTGATGCGCGCAAGCGCGGCGTCGATTGTTAGCGGCTCGCGGTAGATCTCGTCGGCCTCCGAGACGATGCGCGCGATGGTGCCAAGGCCGCCGACTACCCGCACCGATTGGGTATTGGCATAATGCGGCAGTCCCTCGCGGAACAGCACCGGATCGAGCTCGTAAGGCTCCCGGTTGACGTCAAGATAGGCCCTCGGGAAATGGGCATAGAGCAGCGGCGCGCCCAATTCGGCGACGAAGCCGAAAAGCTCCTCCACATAGGAATCCTCCGACCGCCTAAGGGTCAGAGCATCGAGCTTGGAGGCGGCCAGGAAGGCCTGCGGGTAGACCCGCCCGCTATGGGGAGAATTGAAAACAAAGGGAAGTTTGAGCTCTTTCGGGCGTAACACCTCGAAAGGAGGGTTGAGCTCGGGCTCGATCGCCTCGCTATGGCTGTGGGTTTCGGTCATGCTGACCTATTTAGGGGGCCTGAGGCTGGCTTGAAAGGCAAGAATCGCGGCTGAAACTTTGCCAATCGGCGCATCCGCTGTCCAGGCTTCTTCGCCCTTGTACGGGGGCCAAATACACGCGATGATTTGGCCTCGAGGCAGGGGAGCAGGCCACCGGCAGACGCTTTTAGGGAGCCCAAGGCAATCGGTCCTTTACCAAGTCAGTGTATCGACAAGTAATGCGTTAGGGGGACAGGGATGGTCGCGAACGATCCGAATGCGCGCGGGGTTCAACGGATTCTGCTAGCCGAAGACGACGAGGATATGCGCCGGTTTCTGGTCAAGGCCTTGACCAAAGCGGGCTATGACGTCGTGTCGTTCGGCAATGGGCTCGAGGCTTACGAGCGGCTCCGCGAGGAGCCCTTCACATTGCTCCTGACCGACATCGTGATGCCGGAGATGGACGGCATCGAGCTGGCGCGGAAAGCGAGCGAGCTCGATCCGGACCTCAAGATCATGTTCATCACGGGCTTCGCGGCGGTGGCGCTCAATCCCGACAATCACGCGCCGAAGGATGCCAAGATCCTGTCGAAGCCGTTCCATTTGCGGGACCTGGTCGATCAGGTGGAGCGTCTGCTCGCCGCTTAGCTGTCAGTTGCCTTCGGTCAGCCGCGCCGATATAGAGGCCAGTTCCGGCGACGGATAAGGGCGGTTAGCTCAGCGGTAGAGCACTACGTTGACATCGTAGGGGTCACTAGTTCGATCCTAGTACCGCCCACCATTCTCTCCCTTAAAAATAAGCTGTTTTCTACTTCACGGTCCGAGCCGCTGTCGAGAGCGGCGAGCGCGTAAGCACCAAGTAAGCAGTCTCTCCAAGTGAGTTCGGAGCGATGCGCCGCACTATCTCTTCGACCGTGATCCGCGCACACCAGCGCGCCAAGTTATCCGACAGCTTAATTCTAGCTTCACGCATGTCGGTGGATCACTCTCCACATCCACGCCAACATAAGAAACACGAATGGGGTGGCGGCTATCGGCGACACGCAGTAAGGCGATCAAGTCGTCGGTTGTCGAGCCGATGGGAATTGTAGAACTCGACATCTGACGATGGCTGCGGAATATCGGTGGCCTTCAGCCCTTGCTTGGTCATCAGCCAGAACACGAGCTCGACCGCTCTGGGCACGGACCTTTCGCCACTCGCCCATCTCCAATTGGTGCGCTCGTCCACACCAAAAAAGTGAGCACCCTGGGGCACTGTCAGCCCAATGCGCTGAAGCGAGTTGATGTACCAAAGGTTTCTTTTCACACTGTTTCTCCGTGAAGTGAAGCCAGCGCCGTCACTTCGTTATCTCCCTAGCGATAACGCAGTCGCTAATGGCATCGCACGCGGACAGCGCGCACGAATGCAGCGCGCCGAAGAAAAGCGCCACGCCTACCAGCAAGAACAGGTTTCCCGGCTCTGTCCGCAGCCAGTGAATGATGCACGAAACGCCCACGAGCATGAGCGCACATCCGAAAAGAGTTTCAATCAGCATGGCCCTTACTCCGTGATGTGGATAAGTATGTTTTCCGCTCGCCCGCTGACGGGCATTCACGACGAGGAAAGGGCCGGAAAGCGGTCTGCCCTCCGGCCCCCCCGTGGCGGAAGACTGGCTAAAAGCCTTCCGCCCCCGTGCTGGAAATATGGAATTTTGGCCCCGGTGCTGATTACTTTCAGCCGCCAAAGACTTACTATTGGCCGCCAAGCCCGCGCGACATAAGCGCGCTATTTCAATGGAAAGTTTGTCTGGTCACCGCGCAGCGAGCGCATCAGACTGTCAGCCGCAGGGGCGCTTGGGGAGAAACCGATATGGGCGACAGGCGGATTGGTGCACTAATCGCGGGTGCGGCTGGCGCTTTCTTTTTCGCTAGTGGTTTTCAAACATCTGGCTTGTTTGGGCAGCAAGTCTGTCCCTCCGCATGCATCCATGCAGAATGGATAGCGATAGGCATCGGCCTTTTAGGAGTAGCCTACTATCTATGGACCCAATCTAAACCTTGAGCCGTCCAGTGTTTTGACAATGAGTGAAGGGTAGCATCATGCCAAAAGTCTATCGATTTAGAAAATTCAACATCGATAAAGACGATTACGTCACATCGAGCCGCATGGCGACCAAGAAGAAAATTAAAGAGCTTGGTGTCGAGCTTCTTCCCGATACCGAACTGAAAGTTGATAGCACCCTGCTCAAAGATGGTTTGACGGGAAAGAATTTCGATCCAGCCAAACCTTAGTTGCAGGGGGCAATGGAGTGCCCGACCTTACTTCCCGCGCGGAGAGCTGCCGCTGGTACATCGCAATAATGGTGGCGTGTGATGCCCCAGGTGATGCCACCTTTGCCCACGCGCGATTTTGGCATCCCGAATATTTGAATCGAACTCGGAACCAATTCCGGGTGGTCGAGCTTGCTCAGCTGAAAAATTTGGTGTCGAATTAAGGCAGGCTATGGAGCCTCGTATTTCGCTACGCGGGCACATACCCGAGAGGCAGGACCGCGGACCCACTCGGAGAGCCAAATGGTGACATTGCAGGTCAACGGCAAAGAGCACGAGCTCGACGTTCCGGACGACATGCCGCTGCTGTGGGCCTTACGTGATGTCGTGGGCCTCACTGGCACGAAGTTCGGTTGCGGTGT
>DATBSU010000091.1:0-14938 GCA_036559585.1 Methyloceanibacter sp. | reverse complement strand
TGACATAGTAGCTTTATTCCGCGGCCTTAACGCTTGGCCGGCGGCGGCGGAGGGTCCCCGCTGCGGGGCCTGTTAGAGGCCGATATCTCCAAGGGAGAGCTACTATGAGGTTTATGTCTTATGCGGCAGCTGTGGGTATCGCCGCAGCGTTTGCCATCCCCAGCGCTCAAGCCGCCGATATTTCGGGGGCCGGCGCTACCTTCCCCTATCCGATCTACGCGAAATGGGCCGATGCCTACAAGAAAGAGACGGGCAACGGTCTCAATTATCAGTCGATCGGTTCCGGCGGCGGCATCAAGCAGATTGAAGCCAACACGGTGACCTTCGGCGCGACCGACAAGCCGCTCGGGCAGGAAGAGCTCGATAAGAACGGCCTGATCCAGTTCCCGATGATCATTGGCGGCATCGTCCCTGTCGTGAACATTGAAGGCGTGAAGCCCGGCGAGCTCGTGCTCGATGGTTCGACGCTGGCCGACATTTTCATTGGCAAGATCACCAAATGGGACGATCCGGCCATCGCCAAGCTGAACGAGAAAGTGAAGCTGCCCTCCTCCGCGATCGCCGTGGTGCATCGCTCCGACGGATCGGGCACCAGCTTCATTTTCACCACTTATCTGTCGCAGTCGAACGCGGACTGGAAGTCAAAGGTCGGTGCTGACGCCGCCGTCGAATGGCCGGTCGGCATCGGTGCCAAGGGCAATGAGGGCGTGGCCAACAACGTTGCCCAGACCAAAGGCGCCATCGGCTACGTCGAATATGCCTACGCCAAACAGAACAAACTGACCCATGCCAACATGGTCAACAGCAACGGCAAGAGCGTCGCGCCGGAGACAAAGTCCTTCCAAGCCGCGGCAGCGAATGCGGATTGGAAATCGGTTCCCGGATATGGCGTCATCCTGACCTCGCAGCCCGGTGCCGACTCCTGGCCGATCACCGCGGCGAGCTTCATCCTGATGCACACCACGGCACAGGACATGGCGGCCTCCGGCGAAGCGCTCAAATTCTTCGACTGGGCGTATAAGAACGGCGCCAAGATGGCCGAGGAACTTGACTACATTCCGATGCCCGCCAACGTCGTCGAGCTTTCGCGTGCTGAGTGGGCCCGGATCAAGGACTCTGCCGGCAAGCCGCTCTTCGCGACGAACTAACACCTGAATTCGAGGCAGGGGAAAACCCCTGCCTCGGTCTCATCTAAATACCGTCGAGGTTTTGTGCAGAGGGGGTTGGGCAAGATGGACATAGCGCTTCAACCCTCGCCCCTTGCTGGCATCGCCACACGCGACGCCATGCTGGCTCGGACCCTGCGGCGATTCCATATCGGCGACCGCACTTTCGGGACGCTCACCCTCATATCGGCGATCACCGTGCTGGTGATCCTGGCAGGGGTGATGATCTCGCTGGTGCACGGGTCGCTCCCCGCTTGGCGCGCCTTTGGTTTCGAATTCTTCACCTCGCAGAGTTGGAACCCGGTCACCGAGAAATTCGGAGCGCTTCCGGCCATTTACGGCACGGTCCTGACATCCACCATCGCCATGCTCATTGGCGTTCCTATCAGCCTCGGCATTGCGATCTTCTTGACCGAGATCTGCCCAGAGCGGCTACGCCGTACGATCGGTGTCGCCATCGAGCTCTTAGCCGGCATCCCGAGCATCATCTACGGCATCTGGGGGCTTTTCATCTTCGCCCCGTTCTTTCAGACGCATTTTCAGCCGGCCCTGATCGATATGTTCGGCAATGTGCCGGTGCTCAATCAACTTTTCGCAGGCCCGCCTTACGGCATCGGTCTGCTGACCGCCGGTCTGATCCTCGCCATCATGGTGCTCCCCTTCATTACCTCGATCACACGCGAGGTGTTCGAGACGGTGCCGCCTGTGCTGAAAGAGGCGGCCTACGGCATCGGCTGTACACGCTGGGAGGTCATCCGCCGCGTCGTTATCCCGTACACACGCGTAGGTATTATCGGCGGCGTCATGCTAGGATTGGGCCGCGCGCTGGGTGAAACCATGGCCGTGACCTTCGTCATCGGCAATGCGCATAGAATCATGCCTTCGATCATGGCGCCGGGCACCACCATCTCGGCGACCATCGCCAACGAATTTACCGAAGCCACCGGCGACCTTTACACAGCATCGCTGGTGGCCTTGGGCCTCATTCTCTTCTTCATCACCTTCATTGTGCTCGCCGCGGCCAGGCTGTTGTTGATGCGGCTCGAAAGGCAGGAAGGGAGATGATCGTGTCGGCCTCCAAGTCCAACGCGCGCTATGCGAGAAGGCGGCACACCAACCTCTTGGCAACGGCCCTGTCCATTGGCGCTACCGGTTTCGGCCTCACCTGGCTCCTGCTGATCCTGATCGTATTGGTGGTCAAGGGTGTTGGGGGCCTGTCGCCGTCCGTGTTTTCTGAAATGACGCCGCCGCCTGGCGGCGAAGGCGGTTTGTTGAACCCGATCATGGGCAGCCTGATCATGACCGTCATGGCCGTCGCTCTCGGAACCCCGCTCGGCATCATGGCCGGCACCTATATGGCCGAGTATGGACGCTACACGAAGCTCACCATGATCGTCCGCTTCATCAACGACATTCTCTTGAGCGCGCCCTCGATCGTGGTTGGCCTCTTTGTTTATGAAATCATGGTGCGGCAGATGGGGCATTTCTCCGCCTGGGCCGGCGCCGTTGCGCTCGCTATCCTGGTGATTCCCGTCGTGGTGCGCACTACCGAGGACATGCTCCTCCTCGTGCCGAACACGCTGCGCGAAGCGTCCGCTGCGATGGGCTTACCTCAATGGTTGGTCATCCGCCACGTGGCCTACCGCGCCGCGCGCGCCGGCATCGTGACGGGCGTCCTTCTCGCTGTGGCGCGCATCACCGGCGAGACCGCGCCGCTTCTCTTCACCGCGCTGAACAACCAGTTCTTCAGCTGGGATCTGAATGCGCCAATGGCGAGCCTACCCGTGGTCATTTTCCAATTCGCCTTGAGCCCCTATGAGGACTGGCAACAGCTCGCCTGGACCGGGGCCCTCCTTGTCACTGCCGCCGTGCTGGCTCTCAGCATCCTGGCGCGTATGCTTGCCTCAAAAAGGATGCCGTCATGAACCTAGCCATACATACTGACGTGAGAGAGCACGAGGGTCCTACAGTCGCTCCAGGAAGGCTCGACGAAAAGGTCGCCGTGCGCAGGCTCAATTTCTATTACGGCGCGTACCGGGCCCTGGCCGACATCAACGTCAACCTCTACGCCAACACTGTCACCGCCTTTATCGGGCCGTCCGGCTGCGGCAAGTCCACGCTGCTGCGCATCGTGAACCGCATCTACGACCTCTATCCGAACCAGCGGGCCGAGGGCGAGATCATGCTCGACGGCGAAAATATTCTTCGCCCGGGCCAGGATCTCAATCTGCTCCGCGCCAAGGTCGGCATGGTGTTTCAGAAGCCGACCCCGTTCCCGATGACGATCTATGAGAACATCGCCTTCGGCGTCAGGCTTTACGAAAATCCTTCCAAGGCCGATCTCGACCAGCGCGTCGAGGAGGCATTAAAGCGCGGTGCCTTGTGGGATGAGGTCAAGGACAAGCTCGACGCCAGCGGCCTCAGCCTTTCCGGCGGTCAGCAGCAGCGGCTCTGCATCGCCCGAACCGTCGCCATTAAGCCGGAAGTCATTTTGCTCGATGAGCCGTGCTCCGCGCTCGATCCGATCTCGACCGCCAAGATCGAGGAACTGATCGACGTCTTGAAGCGCGACTACACCATCGCCATTGTTACCCACAACATGCAGCAGGCCGCGCGCACCTCCGATTTCACCGCCTTCATGTATTTGGGCGAGATGATCGAATATGGCGACACCACCCAGATCTTCACCAATCCGAAGCTGGAGCGGACGCAAGATTACATCACAGGCCGGTTCGGTTAAGCCGCGCCGCCTTCGAGGAGACCGAGATGGATAAGCACGAGCACATCGTCAGATCGTATGAAGAAGAGCTTGCGGCGCTCAATACCAAGATCGCCAAAATGGGCGGCCTTGCCGAGCAGGTCGTGGGCCAGTCGATCGACGCCCTGGAGCGCCGCGACCCCGATCTCGCCGAGGTCACCATCAAGGAAGATGAAGTCATTGACGCCCTCGAGCACGAGATCGAGGAGCAGGCCATTGTCATGATCGCACGGCGGCAGCCGATGGCATACGACCTCCGCCAGATCATGGCGGCGCTCCGCATCTCCGCCGATCTGGAGCGGATCGGCGATCTCGGCAAGAATATCGGCAAGCGTGCGCTCGCCGTGGTCGGCGAGCAGCAGCCGAAAAAGCTGATGCTGGGCTTGAAGCACATGGGAGAGCTGGCGCTCGAGCAGCTGAAAGAGGTGCTCGACGCCTTCATCGAGCGGGACGCCGATCGCGCGCTTAAGGTCTGGTACAAGGACGAGGAAATCGACGCGATGTACAACTCGCTGTTTCGCGAGCTCCTCACCTACATGATGGAAGACCCGCGCAATATCGGGCTCTGCACCCATCTTCTGTTCGGCGCCAAGAACATCGAGCGCATCGGCGACCACGCCACCAACATCGCCGAGACCGTGTATTTTCTGGTTCACGGGAGTGCCATCACCGATCAACGCCCCAAAGGCGATAATACCAGCTCAACCCCAGTCCCAATCAGACGGCCGGCGGAGTAGCACATGCTGCAAATGAACACGATGGGCACGCACGCAAAAGTCTTGGTGGTGGAGGACGAAGAGCCGCTGGCCCTGCTGCTACGCTACAATCTTGAGGCCGAAGGTTACGCCGTCGATGTAGTTCACCGCGGCGATGAGGCGGAAGTTGCCATCGCCGAGGGCTCGCCCGATTTGATCGTCCTCGACTGGATGTTGCCGGGCATCTCCGGTCTCGAACTTTGCCGCAGGCTTCGTACCGGCAAGGATTCCCGCCATATCCCGATCATTCTTCTCACGGCGCGGAGCGAAGAGAGCGACCGCATCAGGGGGCTCACCACCGGCGCCGACGATTACGTGGTGAAGCCGTTCTCATTGCCTGAGCTGATGGCCCGCGTCCGCGCCATCCTCCGTCGCACCCACCCCGAACGCATCGCCTCGGTCCTTACCGTCGGCGACATCGAGCTCGACCGCGATTCTCACCGTGTCACCCGAGGCGGCAAAGCCATCCATCTCGGTCCAACCGAGTTCCGCTTGCTTGAATTCCTCATGCAGAGCCCGGGCCGCGTGTTCAGCCGTGCGCAATTGCTCGATGGCGTCTGGGGTCGGAACGTCTATGTCGATGAGCGCACCGTCGACGTGCATATCGGCCGCTTGCGCAAGGCCATGATGCGCGGCTCCGAGCCGGATCCAGTGCGGACCGTGCGCGGCGCCGGCTACGCCTTCACTGACAGGATGGAAGAACCCGCTTAATCCAAAAAAAGAGGCGCCGCGAATGGCGCCTCCCTGAATTCTGGTTCCTGGCGTCTTGTGTGACGCCTTTTTCTTATCCGAAGGCGACGCGTTTCTCCCTTCGCCGCGCCTGCGCCGGCTGATAGGCCATGCGCGCGTGGTAGTCACAATAAGGGATCGCACCGCTCTTCTTGCGTCCGCAGAAATGAAATTCCGGATCCCCCGGATCGCCGATCGGCCAATGGCACATCGACTCCTTCAGCGTAAGGATGCTCGCCCGCTCGTGGAGCGGGATCACAAGCTCCTCAACCGGCGCCGGCAGAAATTCGGGCTCGGCGTCATAAGCCGCCTTCAACGCGGTATTGCCGCGCGTCCCGAACAGCAAAGATGGCGACCGGTTTTGCCGCGGCACATGATTTCGCCGCGGTCTGGGGCTCGCCGAGCGCGGGCTCGTTGCCCGGCCGGAAAGTCCGAGCCGATGCACCTTGCCGATCACCGCATTGCGCGTCACTCCGCCTAAGCGACCCGCGATTTGGCTTGCACTCAGCCCTTCCGCCCAAAGCTTCTTCAGCAGTTCTACCCTTTCATCATTCCAAGACATTTTGGCCTCCTCAAATTGGACTCAGAATCCCCCCGTCTGCCAGGAGACGGCACTAAAAAACGCGACGATTACTGCTGAGAATGATCGCCCGGGTGCAACGCTGCACCCACGACATATTGTGGCCGAGCGATTATTACCCTACTAGTCCGTGGAAATCGCGGCAAGCGTCCGCCACGCCTGTGGTCCCCGTTTTCCACCGGAACGAATGGATTCTGCCACTTCTTTGCGGAGAATACAAACGCTGCCGTGGATGAAAGCGTGGACGACCATGGGATAAGCCTGGGGCGGGGTCGATTGACACGCTTCTACACGCGACCTAAAGCTCTGACATTGTTTACTGCCGCCGCACCGGCGGCAATTTTGTTTCAGGAACACAGAAAACGATGTCGGCCCTCCTTCCGACCTATTCCCGCAGCGAACTTGTGTTCGACCGCGGACAAGGCGCCTATCTCTTCACTGGGTCCGGCGAGCGTTATCTCGACTTCAGCTCGGGCGTCGCGGTTACGGCGCTTGGCCATGCCCACCCGCGTTTGATCAAGGCGCTGAGCGAGCAGGCGAATAAGCTCTGGCACGTCTCTAATTTGCACCGCATCCCGCTTCAGGAGCGGCTTGCCGAGCGGCTCGCCGCCGCGACCTTCGCTTCGCGCGTGTTCTTCTGCAATTCGGGGGCTGAGGCCGTCGAAGGCTCGATCAAGGTCGCGCGCCGCTATCACTTCGCGAACGGCGCGCCGGAGCGTTATCGCCTTGTTACATTCGAAGGCGCATTTCACGGCCGCACCCTCGCGACCATCGCCGCCGGCGGACAGTCCAAGCACCTCGAAGGCTTCGGTCCGCCCGCCGAAGGCTTCGACCAGGTGAAGGTGGGCGACATCGACCTCGTCAAGGCAGCAATCGGGCCGGAGACGGCCGGAGTGATCATCGAGCCGATCATGGGCGAGGGCGGCATGCGGGAAGTGTCTTGGAGGTTTTTGCGTGATCTCCGCGCGCTCTGTGACGAGGAAGGAATCCTCTTAGTGCTCGACGAAGTGCAAACCGGCATGGGCCGCACCGGGCGCCTGTTTGCGCATGAATGGGCTGGCATTACCCCCGATATCATGGCGACGGCGAAGGGGCTTGGCGGCGGCTTTCCCGTCGGCGCCTGCCTCACCACCGAGGAGGTCGGTGCGCCCATGACCCCCGGCAGCCATGGCTCCACCTTTGGCGGCAATCCGCTTGCCATGGCCGTGGGCAATGCCGTCCTTGATGTCATGCTTGAGCCCGGCTTTCTCGCTCACGTCTCGGCTATGAGCCTCAGACTGAAGCAACGCCTCGCCGCCCTGCAGGACGAGCATGCCGATATCATCGAAGACATACGCGGCCAGGGGCTGATGCTAGGGCTGAAATGCAAAATCCCGAACCAGGACCTGATCAAGGCGCTTCTCGCGCAACATATGTTGACCGTTCAAGCCGGCGACAATGTCGTCCGCCTGCTGCCGCCGCTCATCGTCGATGAGCCGGAGATCGATTTGGCTATCGCCAATATCGATGCCGCCTGCGTCGCGCTCAAGAACGGCGCCTCTAAAGTCTGACCCTAAAGATCTGGCCGATCCCATGACCCCAAATCATTTTCTCGATATCGATTCTTTAGACCGCAAGAATTTGCGTTCGATCCTCGATCATGCGGCGAAGTTGAAGAAGCGCGGCAAGAAGAAGCCGGCGGGAATGAAACCAGGTCTGGTGCTGGCTATGATCTTCGAGAAGCCCTCGACGCGGACGCGCGTCTCCTTCGAAGCGGCGATGCTTGAGCTTGGCGGACAGTCGATTGTGCTCAATGCGGGTGACATGCAATTGGGGAGAGGGGAGTCGGTGGCCGATACCGCGCGTGTCCTCTCGCGCTATGTCGATGCCATCATGCTCCGCACCGGATCTCACGACACGCTTGCCGAGCTCGCCGCGAACGCGACCGTGCCCGTGATCAACGGCCTGACGCCGAAATCGCATCCCTGCCAGGTCATGGCCGACGTCATGACCTTCGAGGAGAACCTGGGTTCGATCAAAGGCAAGACCATTGCCTGGATTGGCGATGCCAACAATGTTTCCAATTCCTGGATCCATGCTGCAGCGAAGCTCGGGTGCAAACTGAACTTTGCCTGCCCGAAGGAGTTTTCACCGGCGCCTGACTTGCTCGACTGGGCGCGGAAAGAGGGTGCCGAGATCACCATCTTTGCCGATCCTATCGAGGCAGCGCGCGGCGCCGATTGCGTCCTGACGGATGTCTGGGTGTCGATGGGCGACAACGACAAGAGACGGCGCGAGACGCTGCTGAAGCCCTACCAGGTCGATCAGAAAGTGATGGCAGCGGCGAAGCGGAACGCTATCTTCATGCACTGCCTCCCCGCCCATCGCGGCGATGAGGTGACGGCCGAAGTTATCGACGGACCGCAATCCGTGGTCTGGGACGAGGCGGAGAACCGGCTACATGTGCAGAAGGCGATCATCGCCTGGTGCCTCGGAGGCAAACCTAAGCGGACCGCGCGCCGCAAATGACGGAACCACTCTCAGAGCAAAGGATCAAGTTCGTCGTTCCCGACGATAATCTGATCCTGCCGTTCCAGGCCGAGCATGCCGGCGTCGCCGGCCGGCTGGTCAAGCTCGGCTCCACGGTCGACACCATCCTCTCCCGCCACGACTACCCGGAGCCGGTGTCGAAGCTCCTCGGCGAGGCGGTCGCGCTGACCGCGCTTCTCGGCGCGGCGTTGAAGTCCGAAGGCAAGTTCATCCTGCAAGCCTCCACCGATGGCCCCGTCGATCTCCTGGTCACCGATTACGAGGTGCCCGGCCACTTACGTGGTTATGCCCGCTTCTCGGCTGAGCGGATCGCCGAGCTCGCCGGCGACACTCATGCTCAGCTTCTTGGCCAAGGTCATTTCGCCATGACGATCGACCGTGGCCCGGAAACCGAACGCTATCAAGGCGTGGTGCCGCTCGAAGGCGAGAGTCTCGCCGATGCGGCGCATACTTATTTCCGGCAGTCTGAGCAGCTTCCGACCTTCATCAGGCTTGCCGTCGCGCGGCATTATCGCGCCGATCAGCCCGGCGCCCGCTCCTGGACCTGGCGCGCCGGCGGGCTTCTCTTGCAGAAGCTGACCCGCGAGGGCGGCCACGGCACCGAGAGCGAGACCGCAGCCGACGAGGAAGATTGGACGCGCGCTGTGGCGCTTGCCGATACCGTGGAGGATCATGAGCTGCTCGATCCGATGCTCCCCGCTGACCGGCTGCTCTATCGCCTGTTCCACGAAGAGAACGTGCGCGCCTACCGCGCCGTCGAGCTGGAGACCTATTGCAGCTGCTCGCGTGAGGGCGTCGAAGCCATGTTAAAAGGATTCTCGCCGGAGGATCTCACCGACATGACTGTGGACGGCGAAGTTTGCGTGACGTGCGAGTTCTGCAACAGCCGCTATTGCTTCGACCCAGCCAAGATCGCCCCTTCCGAAAAATAATCTAGCTCAGCCGATCGGCGAGCCGCGCCAGGGACGCCATGCAGAGGTCGAGCTGCGCCCGCGTGACGAACTCGTCCGCGGCATGGGCTTGAGCAATGTTGCCTGGCCCGCAAATCGCCGTCGGACATCCAGCCTGCTCGAACAGGCCTGCCTCGGTTCCGTAAGAGACCGCGTGCGTCGCATTGTCGCCGGAGAGCGACAGCGCGAGCGCGACCGCCTCGGAGTTGCCCTTGGCCTGGAACGCCGGCACGGAGTTTAGGAGCTTGGTGGCGATGCCGGCATCCGGCGCGACTTGTCGCATGGCCGGCAGCAGTCCCTCTTCATAGCGCCTGAACGCCTGCTCCACCTCGTCGGGGCCGATCCCCGGTAAGCTCCTGATCTGCCAATGGAATTCGCAATTCTTAGGCACGATATTGCCAGCCGTGCCGCCTTTGATGGTGCCCGTCTGCATCGTGCCGAATGGCGGATCGAAGCGGTCGTCTCTGACCCGCGAAAGGTTGGCGGCGAGACGCTCCAGCTCGAGGATCAGCTTCGCCGCGATGGCGATGGCGTTGACGCCAAGCTGCGGCATGCTGGAATGCGCCTCGCGGCCTGTCACGACGGTGAGATAGGAGTCAATGCGCTTATGCGCGTCGATCGTCGTCATGTCGGTCGGCTCGCCGACGATGATGGCTTTCGGTTTCGCCAGTTCCTTGCCGAGCATCTTGATCAGGGGCCGGACCCCGGTGCATCCGATCTCCTCGTCATAAGAGACGATGATGTGGATCGGCTCGTTTAGCTTCCGCGACTTGAATAGCGGCACCGAGGCAAGCACGCAGGCGAGAAAACCCTTCATGTCACAAGAGCCGCGCCCGTAGAGCTTGTTGTCGCGCAGTGTCAGCGTGAACGGATCGCTGGCCCAATTCTGCCCCTCGACCGGCACGCAATCGCTGTGGCACGAAAGGCCGATGCCGTTCTTGCCGTCCGGCCCGACGATCGCAAACAACGCCGCCTTGTTGCCGTCGGGCGAGGGGATCCGCGTCGACGCGATGCCCTGGTCCTTGAGATAGGCTTCGACGAAGTCGATCAGCTTCAGATTCGATTTTGAACTCGTCGTGTCGAACGCGACGAGCTTCGTGAGCAACTCTTGCGGATTTGTCGGAATCGCCATCTAGCCGCCTGCGGTGGTAAGCGCCTGCTCGAGGTCTTCCACCAAATCTTGCACATCCTCAAGTCCGATCGAGAGCCTGATCGTGTTGTCGAAGATGCCAAGCTCGGCGCGAGCCTCCTTCGACAACCGCTGATGCGTGGTCGTCGCGGGATGCGTGACCAGGCTCTTGGCGTCGCCGAGATTGTTGCTGATCTTGAAGATCGAGAGCGCGTTCATGAAGTGGAACGCAGCCTTCTTGTCGCCTTTGACCTCGAAAGCGACCATCGGGCCGCCGCCGCCCATTTGCTTGATCGCGAGCTTGTGCTGCGGATGATCGCTGCGCCCCGGATAGAACACGCGGGTGACTTCCGGGCGCTTGGCGAGGAAGTCGGCAATCGTCGCGGCAGAGGCGCAATGCCGGTCGACGCGGAGCGGCAACGTCTCCAGGCCCTTCAGCAGCACCCACGCGTTAAAGGGACTGAGGCAAGGCCCGGTCTGCTTGTAGTAGTTATGAAATTTCTCGTCGATGAAAGCCTTGCTGCTAAGCACCACGCCGCCGAGACAGCGTCCCTGCCCGTCGATATGTTTGGTCGCCGAGTAGACCACGATGTCGGCCCCGAGCGCGAGCGGCCGCTGCAGCATCGGTGTCGCGAACACGTTATCGACCACGACCAGCGCGTTTGCTTTGTGCGCGATCTTCGACACGGCCTCGATATCGACCAGTTCGAGCACGGGATTGGTCGGCGTTTCGAAAAAGAAAACGCGCGTGTTCGGCCTGACCGCTTTTTGCCAGGCGTCGAGATCGCGTCCGTCGACCAGCGTCGACTCGATACCGTAGCGTGGCAGCAAATCCTCGACGATGTAGCGGCAGGCCCCGAATAGCGCTCGCGCCGAAACCACATGATCGCCGGCCTTGAGATGACAGAGCATGGACGACGACACGGCCGCCATGCCGCTTGAAGTGGCGCGCGCGGCCTCCGCACCTTCGAGCGCGCACATCCGCGCCTCGAACATGGCGACGGTCGGGTTGGCGTAACGGCTATAGACGAAGCCTTCCTCGTCGCCCTTGAAGCGGGCCTCGGCCTGTTCGGCGCTGTCATAAACATAGCCGGAGTTGAGGAAGATAGCCTCGGATGTCTCGCCAAACTGGCTGCGCAGCGTGCCTTCATGCACCAGCCGCGTTGCCGGGCGCCCGGCGCCTTTAGCTTTGGTCTCTTTCTTCGACGCCATAACCTACCCTTCGCTTCACGGGCCGGGCACAAAAAAACCCGGGACTTTGGCTCACGCCAAAAGAACCGGGATCACTGCCACGGCCCTTTTAGCGACTTGTTTAACGTGGCTGCAAGCCGGCCGGCCAAATCACCACGAAGGGGATTAATCGCGCTCTTAGGGGCTCCTCGTCAAGCCTCCTTGGGGACCTAAGCTCGGCGCCCCTCTTGTGAATCCGGGGGAGAAGACCGAGCTTCCAGTGACCGGAACCATGCGATAATGCCAGACAAGACCCATGGAAGGAGCCGCCGAGCTGTTCGACCCTTTGCCTGAGAAGCCGCCCGTGACGGCCGCCGAGCCCGTCCGTTCGGCCCTGACCAGGACCGGCATCCTGCCGAGCCAGGCCATCCGCGCGCTGATCGAGGCGGGCGAGATCAGGGCTGCGCCCGAAATCGGCGAAGGCCAGATCCAGCCCGCGAGCCTCGACCTTAGGCTGGGCAAGGTCGCCTACCGCATTCGCGCGAGCTTCCTGCCCGGCGCCAATGCAACGGTGCGCGACAAGCTGGCCGAGCTCAAATTCCATGAGATCGATCTGACGAAAGGTGCGGTTCTCGAAGCCGGCTGCGTCTATCTCGTACCGCTGATCGAGCAGCTCAAGCTGCGCTCGACCATCGCCGCCTTCGCCAACCCGAAGAGTTCGACCGGACGCCTCGACGTGTTCACCAGGATGATCGCCGATCACCAAGAGCGCTTCGACGCGGTCGAGGAAGGTTATGAGGGCCCGCTCTTCGCCGAGATCTGCCCGCGCAGTTTTTCCATCAAAGTGCATTACGGCTCCCGGCTGAATCAGATCAGGTTCTTGCGCCGCGTTCTCCAACAGCATGATGCAGAGGAGCATCCCGGCCGCGTCACCGATCGGCGCCTGAAGCAAATTCATTCCGATGTCGGTCTCGTCGAAGGCGATGCCGCCATCCGCGAAGGTCTCAAGCTCAGCGTTAATCTGACGCCGGCGCCGCCGTCAGGCATTGTCGGCTATCGCGCCCGCCGCTTCGCCGGTGTTATCGATCTCGACGAAGTCGGCGCCTATGACGTCGACCAATTCTGGGAGCGGGTGCATATCGGCGAGGATCGCCGCCTCGTGCTCGACCCGAACGAGTTCTACATTCTCGCCTCGAAGGAGAGCGTTTCGGTACCGCCGGCCTATGTTGCCGAGATGGCGCCCTTCGATCCGCTGATCGGCGAGTATCGCGTGCATTATGCCGGCTTCTTCGATCCGGGCTTCGGTTATTCGGCGGGCAACGCGCCAGGCGCCAAAGCGGTGCTTGAAGTCAGGAGCCTCGACATCCCCTTCATCATGGAAGACGGGCAGATCGTCGGGCGCTTGGTGTACGATAAGCTCACCGACATTCCCGACACCCTCTACGGCCAGGGCATCGGCTCGCACTATCAGGCCCAAGGCCTGAAACTGTCCAAGCACTTCAAGCAGGGCTAAGCTTTAGGCCGAACAGCTGCCGCCGCCGAGCACGCAAAACTCGGCGCAATAAGGATGGCAGAGCTTGACCGCGCCGTGGTCGAACATGCCGCCGTCCGCGCGGGAGGCTTCCGACAACGTCGCGCCCATCTCGAAGGCGGGATCGTAAGGCAGTAACGTGCAGGGCAGTACCACCGGCCGGTCGGCGCCCTTCCGCTTCACGACCATGCGGCTCGACGCGCACATCAACTGTGACGGCTGCTTGCCGAGAATGCCCCAGCAGGATTCCGTGATCTCGGGTAGCTCGGCGCGCGCATCCATTTCCGGAAACAGCACGAGAGATGAAGGATCGTGAGCGTCGACCGGCCAGCCGCGCGCCTTGATTCTCGCCGCATAGCCTTTGCGCGCGTCCGCTTCGCTCTCGCCCCAGCAGGTGCGACCCGCGAGCGCGATCTTAAATCCGGCGCAGCTCAGCCAATCGATGCCTGCGATGGTGCTATCGAATGTGCCGGGCCCACGCTCTTCCTCGTGCCGCTCTTTCGTGTAGTGGTCGAGGCTGACGCGAAGCGTCAGCTGATCGCGGTGGCTGTCGCGCAAAGCAAGCAACCCGGCGAGCACGCGGGGCCGCACCATCGGCTGCATGGCATTGGTGAGGATCAGCACCGAGAAGCCGCGAGCCAACGCATCTTCCATCATAGGGATGATGTCCGGATTCATGAACGGCTCGCCGCCGGTGAAACCGATCTCTTTGACCGGCAGTCGAGTGGCCGCGATCTCCTCATAGAAACGCGACACCTCGCGCGCGGTGATATAGACGAGCCGGTCATTGGTCGGACTCGATTCGATGTAGCAATTGCGGCATTCGATATTGCAGAGGCTGCCGGTATTGATCCAGAGCGTGCGCAACTCATCGAGCGCGACGCGGGCGCGGCGCTCCCCGGTCGCGGTCCAGTCGGGGTCGCGAAACTTCGCCCGTGTTTCGGTCGCTGCCTCACTCATGGCCGTTTCTTAACCGGTTCGCTTGCTGCCGCGGGATCACGATAGCGGGAGCGGGCCGCCCTTGCATCCCGCTTCTGGCGCCGATTTCTCTGTGCTATGGAAAGGGCCGGCGCGGGTGTAGCTCAGTGGTAGAGCAGTAGCTTCCCAAGCTACGTGTCGAGGGTCCGATTCCCTTCACCCGCTCCAACAATCCCAAGGCTTTGCGGTCCTGATTCACCGTCGTCGAAAACGGCACGGGTCGAAAATGGGTCGATAATCTGTTCGACACCTGTTCGCGCGGGCAGGGCCCGCGATCTCGCAGCAGCAGGGCCGAAGATTGCAGCTATGTGTTCCATCAATAAACCCGCTTCTTCGGCTTGATGTAGGACGTCCCCGTTGGTTCTTCCCTTCAATGGCGTCGCGCACGCTCACTAACGAGAAATCGGTCACTGCAAGTGCCGCGGCGCTAGGAACGCATGTCGGCTTTGTGCCAGAAGCGGACATCCTGCCGTGTTGCCTTAAGGCGAGGGTGAGCCGCCCGCAGCAGCAAATGGCGCTTGCGAAAGACCCTCCATTCGCTCACGATTGCGTCTAATGTGGCGTTAGCCCGAGGTGCAATCCTCCGGAGCTTGCAAGAGCCGGCGTGGCAATCCATCCACCCCGCCTGAATGGCCTCGAATCCGGTTTCCTCCCGTCACCGCC
>DATBSU010000090.1:0-7394 GCA_036559585.1 Methyloceanibacter sp. | reverse complement strand
CTGATCGGCGCCGACGGACTTTGGTCGAAGCTGCGAACCTTTGTCGCGCCGGAAGTCAGCCCCCGCTTCGCTCATGCAACCGCTTACCGCGCGATGGTCTCACGCGAGACACTGCCGAGATCGTTCGACGCAGCCATTGTCGGTCTCTGGCTCGGTCCGAGAGCGCACCTCGTCCATTACCCTGTCCGCGGGGGCAAGGAACTGAATCTGGTTGCCGTCCTCGAAGGAGGCGACGGGGGGCAAGGCTGGAATGAACCTGCGGACCGCGCGCTCTTGCTATCCAGATTCACCGGCTGGTGTAAGGATTCGAAATCATTGATGGAAACCGCAACGCAATGGCGCAGCTGGTCGCTTCATCGACTCCCCCCACTCCGGCATTGGAGCAAGGGCCGCGTCGTCCTCCTCGGCGACGCCGTCCATCCAACGCTGCCCTATCTCGCTCAAGGCGCCGCGCTCGCCATCGAGGACGCTGCAACGCTCAGCGACTGCCTCAAGGAAGAAAGCGATCGGGCCGAAGCCTTTAGAGACTATCAGCGTCTACGCCAGAGTCGCGCAAGCAGAGTGCAGCGCCGCTCTCAGCGCCTCGGCCGCTACTATCATTTCAAAGGGCCGGCACGATTTGCCCGCAATACAATATTGCCCAGGCGCGGACCCGATAGCCTGCTGCACTCTCTGGACTGGCTCTACGGCAAAGCGAAAAATTCCAAGGCCGGGCGGATTTAGAGGAGAAAGTCGCCGCCCGGCCCGGCCGAGAGGGTCGCGGCATTCATTGCAATCGCGAAATCCGCGTGGCCATCGCCGTTCACGTCGCCCTTCAGCACATGATTGGCATAGCGAAGCTCACCGAAGACATGATGCGTTCCATGGGAGTGGAATTTCGCGGCGCCAATGAAATGGAAGTCCTGATCGCCGGCCGCGCGCCTATTGGCGTCGATGGCCGACAAATCAACAACATCGTTTTCGAGCGAGTTGAAATCGACGATTTGATCGCGGCCGACACCGGCGGGGCTATCCTTGACACCGTTGAAAACGAAATTGTCGGATCCAGTGCCTCCCGTGAGCACGTCGTGCCCTCGGGCGCCGACAAGAGTGTCTCCGCCGCCCGCGCCGTCAAGCACATTGGCGCCTTCTGTGCCGGTAAGCGTGTTGGCGTCGGAATTTCCCGTTCCATTCAGATTGCCGGCGCCGAGCAACATGAGGTCCACCGCCCCGCTGCCCAGCGTTGTCGAAGCTGAGGATCCCACCAACGACGGGCCAAGCAGATCGACCTTCACATTATGCGTACCGGCATCCACTGAAACCAGGATCGGCTGAGCGAGGCCGCCGCCTGAAAACGTGACGGTCGCAGGACCGCCGCTATAGGAGACAGCATAGCCACCGGCCGCCTCTGTCGTGCCCGATGTCGTTGCCGCCGCGGTGACACTGACACCAATGCCGCCAATCCCCTCGCCCACATCGTAAAACGCGTTGTCGTTCGCATCGGTGATCGCAACACCCGCGATGAAGATCGCGGCGTTTCGAGCACCGAAATCCTGTGTCAGCATTGTACTGTTGAAATTGTTGCCGCCCTGACTGAAAACGCCGGTCTGTTCACCAACGCCAATTTCGCGGAACGAGGAATTGAGGATGTTTAGGCGGTGACCGCGGCCGTCGATGCCTTTATCCACGAATAGGTCCCGGTACATGGCTACCGCGAAGGCGTTTTCGTCGACCACGCCAGTGGTGCCTCTGAAGGCGATGTTCTCGCCCAGCATCGTCGGCGAACTGTAGCCGGCTGCGGCGATGCGGCTTTGCGGCGTACCGTCTCCGATGCCCTGATGCCCAAATGCATCGTGGTCGAGCATGAATTGGCTATGAGCGTCAGCGGCGTTGTGCAGTGCGTCGCTTGACGCAAGCGGATCCTTCGGCGCCGCCGAGATCTTCCCGCCCTCTATGCCTTCGTTGAGTCCGACATTGAGCCGTTGGGCTTCACCGGCCGGATCGAGGCGCGCGCGATTCACAAGCTCGAGGATAAGTTGCTCGACGGCAGTCAATGGCATCGCTTGCTCCGGGCGGATTTGAGGGCCTGTTGGCACCCAAAGTTAAACGCCCAGCCTAAAGCGATGTTCAAAGAGTGCCCTACCAATCGACGGAGAGGTTAAGTGTCGCTGAAAGGAATCGCGACACTTTTCGGTAGGCCCAATTGGCTCAGTTGACGCGGCTCACCTCGACCAGATTGTCGGAGAAGCTCGGCGCCCGGCCGAGTCCGCAATGCGCGTCCGACGAGATCGAGTTCACCGACCCGTCTGATCGGTTGAGGCTCCGCCAATAGCCGAGCGTCGCTACCACGATACCGGGATTGACGTCGTCCGTGACCTTGGCCACGCCCTCGAAATCGCCGCGGTCATTATAGACCCGCACCGGATCGCCTTCACGGATGTTGCGCTTGGTGGCGTCGGCCGGCGAGATCAGCACGAATTGCTCGCCCTGGCCTTTGATCTTGTGCTTCTCGTTGGCGTAGCAGGAGTTCAAAAAGCCGTGGCTCTTCGGCGAGATGATGTTGAGCGCGTAAAGTTTGGCCCGCTCCGGATTGGTCTCCGGCGCCTCGCGATTTGGGATATAGCCCGGCAGCGGATCGACCGGCGATCCGTCCTGGTCGCCGTCATACATGGCGCGGAAGGGACCGGCGACGAAATTCTTGGCATCGTGCAGCAGGAATTCGACCTTGCCCGACGGCGTCGGGAATTTGCCGTCTCTATGCGGTGTGCGCGTATCCGCCGAGCCGACATCGATCTTGTAGTAGCCATTCGCCCTGAGATACTCCATGTCGATGCCGCCCATCTTGGGATCGTCCCAATTGATGTAATAGGCCGCGAGCTCAGCATCGGTCATTTTGAAGACCGGATCGTCGAAGCCCATTTCCTTGGCGAGCAACCGCCACATCTCGGACGTCGGCTTGCATTCGCCCGGCGGGTCGATCGCCTTCTCATTATAGGTGAAATAGAAATGCCCCCAGGACCACATCATGTCCTCGGCCTCGCCGGCCATCGCCGCGGGAAGCACGATGTCGGCATATTTCGCCGTGTCGGTGAGGAAGTGCTCGGCGACCACCGTGAATAGATCTTCGCGCTGCAGCCCCTTCACGATCTTGTTGGTCTCCGGTGCTTGGCTCACCGGATTGGTGCAGAATACGAACAGACTCTTCAGCGGCGGATCGAGCTTCATTTCACCTGTGAGTGCTGCGCCGAGCTTGAGATTGTTGATCGCGCGCGTGCCGGGCTTGATCCAATCGCCGCGCGACACTTTCATCCAATCGACGGGAAACTCCCAAAGCGGCATCTGCAATAGACCGCCGCCGACATGTCTCCACGAACCGACGAGAGCCGGCAGCGCGCAGACCCCGCGGATCGCCTGTCCGCCGCCGGCGTGGCGCTCGAGCGCAACGCCCAAGCGGATCACCGATGGCTGCGCCGTCGCAAACTCGCGTGCGAATTGCTTGATATCGGAGGCTTTGACGCCCGTGATCTTCTCGACATATTCGGGCGTGAACTCTGCCGCGCGGGCTTTCAACTCAGCGAAGCCGTAAGTGTGCTGATCGACATAGTCCTGATCGACGAGACCTTGGGCGATGATCGAGTTGATGAAGCCCATCGCCAGAGCGCCGTCGGTGCCGGGCCGCGGGCAGATATGCCAATCGCCAGCCTTCGCCGTACGCGATCTGTAGCTGTCGATCACCACCACCTTGGCGCCGCGCTTCTGTGCCTCAAGCACAAAGGGCCAGTGATGCAGATTGGTCGAGATCGAGTTGCAGGCCCAAATCACGATGAACTTGGAATGGACGAAACTTTCCGGATCGACGCCGCCGGTCGGACCCACCGTCAGTAGCCAAGCGGTCGATGAGCCTGACGCGCAGAACGTCTTTTCGTTCACCGTCGTGCCGAGTCTGTTGAAGAACGGATCGCCGGAATTGATGCCCTGCACGAGGCCCATATTGCCGAGATAGGAATAGGGCATGATCGCTTGGCTGCCATAAGTCGCGATAATCTCGCGCCAGCGTCTGCCGATTTCGGCGATCGCCTCGTCCCAGCTGATGCGCTCGAATTGCTTGGAACCCTTGGGGCCGACGCGCCGCAGCGGATATTTCAGCCGGTCGGGATTGGCGTGGTGGTCGTGAAAGTCTTTGAGCTTGACGCAGAGCGTGCCGCGGGTGAGCGGATGTTCCTTATTGCCATGAACGTCGACGAGCTTGCCGTTTTCGACCTCGTAGATCATGGCGCACGTGTCCGGACAGTCATGCGGACAGGCGCCAAAAAACTCTTTCCGTGCCGGCTGCTCGTTCATGCTCATTCCTCCCTCAAGCTCAGTTCACGGCTCTTGGCCGCCGCTGATTTAGGTCAGCCTACGAGGGTTAGTGAGAATTGTCGATCCATCAGCAGGCGCAAGCTACCGCCCCTGGAACTACCAATTGTAGCGCATCCCGGCCTTGCCGCCGATGCCGTCGAGATCCTCGCCGAAGCTGACATCGACCTTGGCGTAGACTGAAGTCTGTTTGCTTGGCACAAAGAAATTCACGCCACCCGACACCTCGCCCCAGACATCGGTGGACTCATCGGAGAAAGTTGGAAAGGTCGTGCCAAGCGAGGTCAGCGTGGCACTGTTCGTGCCTCCAAGCGTGCTCCATACGCTGCCGATGAGGAAGGGCTCGAACGTGGCGCCGTCCCAAGCTGCCATGCTGGTGCCGACGCGCAGGCCGAGCCGGCCCCGAACATTTGGATCGTCGTCGAACTCGACAGTGTTGCCGTCTTTGGTAAAGCCCTCGACATTCGCCCAGGCCACGGCAATCGTGGCCAGCGGCTCAACGAACGGACCGCCACTGAAACTGCCGAAGCGATAGCCGGCATCGACGCGGCCACCGACATTGGTGTCATCGAGGGTATCCGGGAAGCCGCGCACCTCGCGCGGATCAAGCGTGAGCAAATCCGCCTTCGCCAGCGTATCGATGAACAATCCGCCATGGAGATATGTCGCGTACACGCCGACCTCGCCGCCTTCATAGGAGAACTGCCTCAGAATATTGTCGTAGTCGAGACTGGCCTGGATCGCGCCGCCGAGCACGCCAAACACTAAGATGTCACCGTCGGTCAGAAAATCGCGCTTGCCGAGATCGATGCCGGATTCGAAGTTCAGGATCTCCAGATCGCGATTGAGATTGAAGTTGTAACTCCGCCCATAGGCCGTGGCGCCGGCAGTGTCGCCTTGATTGAGCAGGGCTCCGCCGCCACGCGCCCAGATCGCCGGATTGAACGACAGCCCGTCGGCTTCGTCCGCCGGCGCAGAGGAGCTCATCTGCACGCCGGGCCCGCCGCCATGCAACAAGACGCGAAGATCTGCCGAACGATCGAACCAGGTTTCGCTGGTCGCAAAGAACACATCCTGGGAGGCTGTGGTGAGCTCTGGCAGCAAGAACGAGCCCGTGTGGCCGTCGGGAATGGTGCGCAGTTCGAAGAAGCCGCTACCAGTTTTCGTGAAGAAGAGGTCGTAAGCGACGAGGCCGGCATCGATCGGACCGTCCTTGAGATAGAACTGGTTGCCAACGACATTGCCTTCAACAAAGACGACGGGAATGCCTTCTTTGTTCGTCGCGCCATTGCCCGGATTGGTGTTGTTCACGACTAGAGCGGTTTTGCCCTTCACATCGGCGTTGATGAAAACATTGTCGGCGGGCGAGCCTGGGCCGCCTAGAAAGACATCCAAGGCCACCGCGCCTTTACCCTTGCCTGTGTAGCTCTGACCGCTGCCGAAGGGCACAAGCTCGAAAACGTCATTCGGATCGTGGTCGACTAGCGAAATCGTGCCCGCATTGCTGAAGCTGTGAAGGCCGGTGAACGTTACCACTTCATTCAAGCCCGGCGTGCGAGCCGTGTGCACCAAGGCGCCGTCCTCATTGATGAAACTGCCCGTGCCGAAATCGCTGGTGAAGGCTTCGAAGACTCCGCCCTTTTGATTGTCGAACCGCGCCGTCCCATCAAACTGGACGGACCCGGTGACGAGTCCAGAATTGGTGACGTCGATCTGCGGGCCTGCGGCAGTGATCGCAAGATTGTTTCCGGCGGCGACCGAGCCCGTATTGGTGATTTTGATCGTTTCTCCCGATTGTACGGAGATTCCCGCCGTGCCGCCAAAAGCCGAACCGAAATTTGAGACCACCGCGTCTTGGCCCGCCAACACTTCGATGCCAATGCCGTCGGCCGTGACATGCCCCTTGTTGAGGGCCGAGACATCTCGCCCACCACTCGAGTTCATCGCGAAGAGGCCGGTCGCCGATGCGCCTTTGACCTCGACGGTTCCTTCGTTGCTGAGCGCCACATGCCCAGTCGTCGAGCTTGCCGACATGCCGACGGCATGATTGCCGCTGACTGAAACGTGAGCGGTGTTCTCCACGTCGATCACATCAGTTCCAGTAACCGCGATGCCGAGAGCATTCTTGCCCTTTACGCTGATGTTGCCTCCATTCGTGACGGAGGCATTGTCGGACGCGGAGCCGCTGATCCCCGTGGCGTTAGTACCGTTTGCCGAAAGTTTGCCGCTATTGGTGAGATTGAGATCGTCGCCGGCCGAGGCGGACAGGGCTGTGACGGAGTCGCCACTCACCGAGACGCTGCCTTTGTTGCCGAATGTCACATCGCTGGTCGCGGTAACTGCCGAGATGCCGAAGACGCCGGCGCCGGTCGCGGCGACATTGCCGCTGTTCTGAAGATTGACATCACCCGTGCCCGCAGCGGCGGAAATGCCGAACACGCCCGCGCCCGCGACGGCGATATTGCCGCTGTTCTTGAGAGTGATATCGCCGAGCCCGGCCGCCGCCGAAATACCGAACACGCCCGCGCCCGCCGTCGCGATATCGCCGCTGTTCTGCAAGAACAGGTCGCCAACGGCAGCGTTCGCGAAAATTCCCGACGTGCCGAGACCTGCTGTCGCGATGTCGCCGCTATTGGTCAAAGACAGCTTGCCGAGGCCCGCGAACGAAAAAATTCCGAAGGTGGCGAGGCCGGCGGCGGCGATATTCCCCTCATTGACAATGGTGACGTTGGAGAACAGCGCATTTGCCGAGATCCCGGTGCCGTTCGAGGCGACATTGCCGCTGTTGGTGATGCTAATTGGCGAGAACCCGAGGAGGGTATCTGTGAGTATGCCGTTGGTGAATCCGTGCAGATTGCCGCTATTGTTCAGCGTGATCGAACCGCCAAGGATGGCCGTGTCGAGATCGACGACAATCGGGCCGCTTCTTGTGTTCGAGTTGTTGCAGGTGATCGTGACACCAATCAGCGGCGAGACGATTGGTCCGTGCTGACCGATCTTCAGACATGGCGCGGCGGTTGCGGATTCGCTCCACGTAACGACACCCAGCGGAAGGA
>DATBSU010000089.1:0-12174 GCA_036559585.1 Methyloceanibacter sp. | reverse complement strand
ACGCCGCGGACTACACCTATTGGAACGCCGGCCTGACGCTCGGCTTCCTCGACCATTGGTCGGCCGATGTTCGTTACTACGACACCACCTATGACAACAACGAATGCTTGGCACAGAGCGGCGGGCGGAATAATTGCGACGCGCGCGCGGTCGGTACTCTCAAGGCGACGTTCTAGACGTTCGTCACTGAGCTAAGGATTTCGGAGTTCAAAGGGCGCCCCTTAGGGCGCCCTTACCTTTTGTGACTGTCGAAGTGCTCGATCCTAGATAGTGGAGCTAACGTAATTCGGTGCTGGCACTTTGCGGATGTTCTAGACGTTCTTGCCCAAAGAGCTAATATGGTCTGCCAAACCATCTCGTCGGAGGGATTTTACGGTCTCCGGCAGATGGAGGGGGGCGTAATGAGCGACGCGGGTCGCAGCGTGGTTATGGTAGAGAATCCGGATGGCGCCGGATCGTTCGCGATTGTCTGCGATCACGCCTCAAATCGCATCCCTGCGGAATACCAATCGTTCGAATTTGCAAACGACGCGCTTCAGACTCACATCGCGTGGGACCCAGGCGCGCTGCCGGTGGCGCGGCATTTGTCGGCGACGCTCGATGCGCCACTTTTGTGGCCTGACGTTTCCCGGCTGGTCATCGACTGCAATCGTGCCGCAGACGCAAGCAGTCTCATCGTCACCGAAAGCGAGGGGCGTCCTGTGCCGGCCAATGTTGGCTTGGGCGAGGGCGAGCGCTCGCGACGGCTCGAATTCATCCATGCGCCGTATCATGCGGCGATCGACGCTTGTATTAAGCGGCGCGCGGCCTCGGGACGAGCGACGACGCTGATCGCGATTCACTCCTTCACTCCGGTTTATCTGGGGAGGAGCCGTCCCTGGCAGATCGGAATCGTGTTCGGGGAGGACCGGCGCATGGCCGATCTCCTAATCGGCGAACTAAAGTCCGACCCGTCGCTCAACGTCGGCATCAACGAGCCCTATTCGCCGGCCGACCAGGTCTATTACACCGTCGAGCGCCATGCCGGGCCTCGGGAGCTGCCGGCAGCCATGGTCGAAATTCGCAATGACGAGATCGGCGACGATGCCGGCCAGCGGCGTTGGGCAGACCGGCTGGCAAAGATTCTCGTTAGGGCTGAGCCGAGTCGGGTAGGAGCCAGACATGCTGCGGCGTGACTCTTGGATTTAGAGTGGGCGATACAGGGGGGTTCGAAAATGGCTGACAAACAACAACATGAGGGCGGGGTCTCCTATCACAAACCCGGCAAGGATTACTTTGAGAAGCGTGAGCTAAGGCGTCACGCTGGCGTCTTCTCCTTATGGGCGCTTGGCGTCGGCGCGGTTATCTCCGGCGATTTCTCAGGCTGGAACCTCGGCTTCGGCGTGGGCGGCTGGGGCGGCATGTTCGTCGCTACCATCATCATCACCATCATGTATCTCGGCCTCACCTATTCCATCGCCGAGATGAGCCCGGCGCTACCGCATACGGGAGGCGCCTATTCATTTGCCCGGACGGCCTTCGGGCCGTGGGGCGGGTTCATCACCGGTATTGCCGAGAACATCGAATATGTGCTGACGCCGGCGGTGATCGTTTTCTTCATCGGGTCCTACCTGACGGCAATTTTTGAGACGCCGGCCTCGTTTCAACCGCTCTGGTGGATCCTCGGTTACGTTATCTTCGTGGGACTCAACGCGAGGGGCGTCGAGCTATCATTCACCGTCACGGTCATCGTGACGCTGCTCGCCATCGCGATCCTGGTCATCTTTTTTGTCAGCGCGATTCCGTTCTTGGATTTCGGCAAATACGCGATGAATATTGGTGCGGACCCGGCGACCGGAGCGGCTGTGGAGTTGCCTGAGGGTAATGGTCCATTCTTACCGTTTGGGGTGCACGGCGTTCTCGCTGCGCTGCCTTTTGCGGTGTGGCTGTACCTTGCCATTGAGCAAATTCCGCTTGCGGCGGAAGAGTCTGCCGATCCAAAGCGTGACATGCCGAAGGGCATCATGCTTGGCATGTTCACGTTGATCGCACTTGGCTTCCTGGTTCTGATCATCAACCCGGCGATCCCGATCACGCGCGAAGTCACCGACGCCGCCGGCGCGACAACCGCTGTTCACGGAGCCTTTGCGTTGGGGACGTCTGGCGAGCCGATCCTCGATGGCTTCCGCGCGATATTCGGATCGAGCGCAGCCAAGATCCTAGCACTGCTCGCCGTCGCCGGACTGATCGCAAGCTTCCACGCGATCATCTTCGCCTATGGCCGGCAGATCTTCTCGCTGTCGCGGGCCGGCTACTTACCGCATTTCCTGTCGGTCACTCACGGCGAGCATAAGACACCGAACGTCGCTCTGGTTGCCGGTGGCGTGCTCGGACTTGCGGTGATGCTGGTAGTGTGGTTCGCGATGGGGGGCGAGGCGGCGGGAGCGTTTATCGGCGGCGTGCTGCTGAACATGGCCGTGTTCGGGGCGATGTTTTCCTATCTGCTGCAATCGCTTACCTTCATTCAACTTCGCCGGCGCTTTCCCAAGATCGACCGTCCCTATCGCAGCCCGTTTGGCCTGCTTGGGGCGTCGCTCACGGTGATCATCGCGGCGGTGACGATTGTCTACCAGCTTGCCGATCCGGTTTATCGCACCGGCGTTATCGGTGTGGCGATCTGGTATGCGCTGGCGATTCTCTACTTCGCGGCTTATGGACGGAAGACGCTCGTCTTCTCGCCGGAGGAGGAATTTGCCGTGAAGCATCGCGAGGCGACTGTGAAGTAGCGCCCTATCTCGTCAATGCCGGTCCGTTCTTTTTGAACGGGCCGGCATGTGACGGCAGACTTTATAGTTGAGGTTTGGGAATGACATTAAAGAGCTGACGTCCGCTATTTTTGTGGGCAATTGACACGGTCATCGCCTGTTTTCCGGACATGAATCGGCTGGGTGAAATCGTCGTCGCAAGCGAGATGCGCTTGACGCGAGCGAGCTATGCGGCGGCATGAATCTTGAATTTAGAAACGGGGCGATATAGGGGGTTGAAAAATGGCTGCTAAGAAATACACAGAAGCGGATCACAAGGAGGACGTGAAGGTCCTCCACGGAATGGGCTACGCCCAGGAACTTTCCCGAGGGATGAGCAAGTTTTCGAACTTTGCCATCTCGTTTTCGATTATCTGCATCCTATCGGGAGGCATCAACTCTTTCGCCCAGGCGACCTCATCGGTCGGGGGCGCGGGGGCGGGCATCGGTTGGATCGTGGGATGCGGCGTTTCCGCCGTCTTCGCCATCGCGATGGCGCAGATCGCCTCGGCCTACCCGACCGCGGGCGGCCTCTATCATTGGGGCTCGATTCTCGGCAACCGCTTCACAGGCTGGGTCACCGCCTGGCTCAACCTGCTCGGTCTCATCACCGTGATGGGTGCGATCAATATCGGCACCGCGTTCTTCTTCCAGGGCACGTTCGGCTCCTATGTCGGAATGACCACCGATCCGAGCCACATCGTCATTTTCGTCGGTATCATCACGGCGCTTCAGGCCTTGATCAACCATCTCGGCATCAAACTGACGGCTTTGCTCACCGACTGGTCGGGCTACATCATTTTTGGCACGACCATAGCGTTGATCATTGCTCTTCTGGCTTACGCGCCGACGCATGAGTGGAGCCGGTTGTGGACGTTCACCAACTACTCCGGTGACGCCGGCGGCGGTGTCTGGCCGCAGAGCGACTCGCTGCTCTATCTTTTCGCACTGAGCCTCTTGCTGCCGATCTACACGATCACCGGCTATGACGCCTCCGCGCACACTTCCGAGGAAACCTACCGCGCTGCCCAGTCTGTGCCGCGCGGCATCGTCGACTCGGTGCTGTGGTCGGCGCTGTTCGGCTGGGCCATGGTTTGCGCCATTGTCATCGCCATCCCAGACCTGGCGGAAGGCGCGAAGCAAGGCTGGAGCGTGTTCTTCAACACGATGGCCGCAATCATGCCCAACTGGCTGGTGCAGCTTCTGTACCTATTCATCTTCATCGCTCAGTTCCTGTGCGGTCTGGCGACGGTGACGTCTGCATCGCGAATGATTTATGCCTTCTCCCGCGATGGCGGCTTGCCGCTGATTTCGGAATGGGTCTCGAAGGTCAGTCCCAAATTCCGCACGCCGGTCGCTGCGATTTGGACGGGCGCTGTGCTTGAGTTCCTGTACGTCTGGATGGCGCAGACGTTTTCGATCGGCGGGACCAACATTTACACGATCGTGGTGAACTCGACGCTGATCTTCCTGTTCTTGTCGTTCACCGTGCCGATTGCGCTTGGCTTCTTCGCCATCGGCACGGCCAAGTGGCCGAAGATGGGGCCGTGGGACATCGGCATTCCGCTGTACCGGCTGTTCGCGGTACTGTCGGTGCTTTGCATGGCGCTCATCATCTACATTGCCGTGCAGCCGCCGAACGACAAGGTGCTGTGGATCACGCTTGTGTTCCTCGTCCTCACTGCGATCATCTGGGTTGCGTTCGAAAACAAGCGTTTCCAGGGTCCGCCTATGGGTGAAATGATCAAGAAGCGCCAGGCCGCGATCCTGGCGGCGGAGAAGGCCGTCGGCGAGGTTAGCTGACCGCCTGAAGGTTAGTAGAAAAAGCCTGCGCGGGATATTTCCCGCGCAGGTTCCTTATCTGTGGGGCGAAACTCCGATAGACTGCCGCGCGAGGGGAGGGTCGAGGCGTGAGCGTTGATGTGGCGCGCGAGAGTTCATTGGCGCGCGTGGCCGCGCTTGCGATCTGGTCTCGGCGTGTGGACCCGGTGCCGCTCGCCGGCGGCATTACCAACCAGAACTTCAAGGTTGAGGATCGCGGGCGCCGCTACGTCGTGCGGGTCGGCGACGACATTCTTGTCCACGGAGTGGTGCGGGCGACCGAGTTGGCTGCAAGCCGGGCGGCGTATTTCACTGGGCTAAGCCCGGCAGTGGTGCATGCAGAGCCAGGGATTCTCGTGCTCGATTTCATCGAGGGGCGCACTTTTACGCCGGAGGATGTACGCAATCCGGCAAACCTTGGGCGCCTCGTCGATATGGTCCGGCGATGTCATCGAGACATTCCGCAGCACTTGCGCGGCCCTGCCGCAATGTTCTGGGTGTTTCATGTCGTGCGCGACTATGCGCATACGCTCAGCGAAGCCGGGAGCCAGCACGCTCCACTCCTCCCGGATCTGCTCGCGCACACCGCACGACTTGAGGAAGCCGTCGGCCCGATCGAGGTCGTGTTTGGCCATAACGACCTGCTTGCGGCTAATTTCATCGATGACGGGCAGCGGCTGTGGCTCCTGGACTGGGAATATGCTGGGTTCAATTCGCCGCTATTCGATCTGGGCGGTCTCGTCTCCAATAGTGAGCTCGCTCCCGAGCAGGAGGAGCAAATCTTGAGCCTCTATTTCGATGCCCCGGTTGACGATGGATTGCGCCGCCGCGCCGCCGCCATGAAAGCGGCGTCGCTGTTGCGCGAGACGATGTGGAGCATGGTGTCCGAGATCTACTCGACAGTCGATTTCGACTATGCCGCCTACACCGCTGAGAACCTGAAACGCTTCGAGGACGCCTATACCAAGTTCTTGACCATGGACGGCACATGAGCACGCTGCCGTCTTCCGCCAAGATCGTCATTATCGGCGGCGGCATCGTCGGCTGTTCGGTAGCCTATCATCTGGGGAAGATGGACCTCACAGATGTCCTCTTGCTCGAGCAGGGAAAACTGACAAGCGGCTCGACCTGGCACGCCGCGGGCCTGGTCGGGCAACTGCGCACCAGCGCCAATATCACCCAGCTGCTCGGCTATTCCGTGGAACTCTATGACCGGCTGGAAAAAGAGACCGGCCTAGCGACGGGGTGGAAGCGCAATGGTGGCTTGCGTCTCGCCTGCAATCCCGAGCGCTGGACCGAGGTGAAGCGGCAGGCAACCACGGCCACGTCATTCGGGCTGGAAATGCATCTCCTAAGTCCCAAGGAGGCTCAAGAGCTTTGGCCGATGATGCAGGTCGAGGATGTGGTCGGCGCGGCCTTTCTGCCTACGGATGGACAGGTGTCGCCAACTGATATTTCGATGTCGTTGGCGAAGGGCGCGCGCCAGAACGGCGTTACAATTGCTGAAGGGGTGAAGGTCACGAAGATCGAAGTCGAGGCCGGTCGTGTCCGCGCGGTCGTCACCGACCAAGGTCGCGTTACTTGCGAGAAGATCGTGATCTGTGCCGGGCAGTGGTCGCGCGAGATCGGCCGCAAGGCCGGGGTGAATATTCCGCTGGTCTCGGTGCAGCATCAATATTTGATCACCGAGGCGATCGAAGGGGTGACGCCGGGACTGCCGACGTTGCGCGATCCTGACCGTCTCACTTACTGGAAGGAGGAAGTGGGGGGCCTGGTGATGGGCGGCTATGAGCCCAATCCGAAGCCTTGGGCCGTGGATGGGCTTCCGGGTCACTTTGAATTCCAACTGCTTGACGACGATTTGGAGCATTTCGAGCCGCTGCTCGAACTCGCCGCAGGTCGTGTTCCGGCGATGGAATCTGCTGGTATCAAGCAGTTCATCAACGGACCAGAAAGCTTCACGCCCGACGGGAACTTTATTCTTGGTGAGGCGCCTGAGGTGCGCGGCATTTTTGTCGGCACCGGCTTCAACGCCTTCGGCATTGCATCTGGGGGCGGTGCCGGCATGGCGCTCGCCGAGTGGATCGCCAAGGACGCTCCACCGTTCGATCTCTGGCCAGTCGATATTCGTAGGTTCGGCAAGAACAGTCTCGACACGGGCTGGGTGCGCACGCGCACGCTCGAGGCTTACGGTAAGCACTACACCATGGCTTGGCCATACGAGGAGAATCGTTCGGGGCGGCCCCTACGCCGCTCGCCGCTCTATGACAGGCTCTGCGCTCAAGGCGCTTGTTTTGGCGAGAAGCTCGGTTGGGAACGGCCGAACTGGTTTGCTGACCTTGCGAAGGGCGAGACACCCGAGGACCATTATAGCTACGAGCGCCAGAACTGGTTCGACGCAGTCGGCCGCGAACATCAGGCAGCCCGCGAGCGTGTTGCCGTGTTCGACCAGACGTCGTTCGCAAAGTTTCTTTTGGTCGGACGCGATGCGGAGCAGGCGCTGTCGTGGATCTGTGCCAATGATGTGGCGAAACCGCCGGGAAGCCTGAACTACACGCAGATGCTGAGTGATCGCGGCGGGATCGAATGCGATTTGACGGTGGGTCGGCTGTCGCCGACCGAATATTACATCGTGACCGGCACCGGCTTTGCCACCCACGATTTCGATTGGATCTCGCGCTCGATCCCAGAGGGGATGGACGCGCGCCTGATCGACGTCACGTCTTCGAACGCCGTGCTGTCGGTGATGGGACCCCGGTCGCGCGACGTACTCCAGAGTCTCACCGATCACGACATGTCGAATGCTGGCTTCCCGTTCGGCAGGGTGAAGCGAATGACAATCGCGGGCGCACCTGTCTTGGCGCTTCGCGTCACCTATGTCGGCGAGCTTGGCTGGGAGCTGCACATTCCAGTGGAATTTGCTTTGACTGTCTATGATGCGCTGATGGAAGCCGGACGCCAACACGGCATCGCCAACGCGGGTTACCGCGCCATTGAATCACTGCGATTGGAAAAGGGCTACCGCGCATGGGGCGCGGATATCGGGCCGGACCACTCGCCGCTGGTTGCGGGTCTCGGCTGGGCGGTGAAGCTGAAATCGGGCAAACCATTTCAGGGACGTGCCGCGCTCGAAGCGCAAGCCGCAAAGAAACTGCCACGTCTACTCGCAGGCTTCACAACGGATCCGTCGATCGTGCTGCTCGGGCGTGAAACCATTTATCGCGACGGCAAGCGCGTGGGATGGCTCTCAAGTGGTGGCTATGGCTACACGGTCGGCCGCTCGATCGGCTTCGGCTATGTCCGCGATCCGGAGAATGGTGTCGATCGCGACAAGGTGCTTTCGGGGCATTACGAGCTTGAGGTTGCCACCGAGCGGGTGCCCGCTTTGGTCTTTCTTGACCCGCTCTACGATCCCTCGATGTCGCGTATCAAGAGTTAGGCCTTACATTCCTGCCCCCCCCGGATGTAGACTGATAGGGGTGTGGCTAGACGAAGCTCGACTGCGGGCAACTGGGGTAGCGGATCCTCTTCTTATGTCTATATTTCGAAGGAACACATCCGCCAAGGCCGCTGAAAGGCTGACGCGACTCTTCTTTGCGTCCGATTTTCATGGTTCCGAGCGCATCTTTCGCAAGTTTGTGAATGCCGCAAAGCACTACGACGCCAACGTCCTGGTCATCGGAGGAGACATGGTCGGCAAGCTGGCCATTCCTGTCATCCGTGAAGGCAACGGATCCTTTCGGGCGCACCTGATGGGCAAGACCGAACGTCTGGAGGGGGCGGCGGATCTCCAGGGTTTTGAGGAGCGGCTCGGAACGCTCGGCTATTACAGCAAAGTGATGGATGAAGACGAGTATGGGGCAATCCGATCGGACCCGGCCGCCGTCGACCGCCTGTTCCACGAACTTGCCCGCGAACGTCTGACCTCCTGGATCGACTTGGCCGAGACGCGGCTAGCGGGAACTGGCGTCAAATGTTTCGTCATGGGCGGCAATGACGACGACCCCGAGGTGCTCGAGCTGCTGAAGAATGCGAGCACGCAATCCGTCGTCTACTGCGAAGGAAAGCAGGTACAAATCGACGAACATCACACGATGATCAGCGTTGGGTTCAGCAATCGCACGCCGTGGAAGACGCCGCGCGAGGTCGATGACGAGGACCTCGGAGCGATGATCGAGGGACTTGCCGACAAGGTTACCGATGCGGAGCACGCTATCTTCAACCTGCATGTCCCGCCGGTGGACTCCACCCTTGATACTTGTCCTATGTTGGACTGGAAGACGAATCCGCCAACACAAATCGTCAAAGCGGGCCAGGTCGTCCTGCACGGCGCCGGCAGCGGTGCGGTGAGACGGGCCATCGAAACGCATCAGCCGCTGCTCAGTCTTCACGGTCATATTCACGAATCCGGCGGCGTGGTGAAAATCGGCCGCACGATCTCAGTCAACCCAGGCAGCGAATATGGCGAAGGCGTGTTGCGCGGCTGTCTGTTGAATTTGGCAAAAGGTGAGGTGAAGACCTATCAGCTGACGGCCGGCTGAGTTGTGGGAGCCGAGAGCGAAACTGTCGGGATAATGGAGGGGTACAATGGCAGTGGCTGCAGCAAAACCTGAAGTGTTCACCCGCAATTCGTCTGGCTTGGTGCGGGTGATGTCGCCCTATTCGGCCTTCGTCTACAACATTTTGACGATGGGCCTGATCTTCCCCTGGACCTATCTCTGGGCGCCGGGCGCGCTGCCAGGGGGTCGGCTCGTTTGGGGCATCCTGCTCGCCATGATTTTCGAGATCCCCATCGCGCTCTCCTATGTCTGGCTGTCGACTGCGCTGCCGCGCTCAGGCGGCGACTATGTGTTCCAGAGCCGGGTGTTCGGCGGTGGCATCGGCTTCTCGATCGTGATGTCCGGCTTCGTCATCTGGATCCTGCAATGGGTCGCGCTGTCCGGTTGGTTGCTGTCTTACCTCGGCTTCGCCTCGCTGTTTCTGGGGCTCGGGGGCACCATGGGCAACCCGGAGCTGACGAGCATCGGCGTTTGGTTCACCACTCCGTCGGCCATCATCATCGTGAGCATTCTGAATGCGCTGCTGGCGATGTTGCTGCTGGTCAGCGGCTTCAAGAACTACGTCAAGTTCCAATACGTGATGTGGTACGCGACGCTGTTGTCGTTTGGCCTCATGCTGTACTTGTTCTTCAGTGCCACGCCAGAGACCTTCGCGCAGAAACTTGACGCTTTTGTCACCGCCTCTGGCGGAGCGCCGAACTTCTACCAGACGGCGATCGATGCGGCGAAGGCTGCCAACATCGATCTCAATCCGCCCTTCAGTCTATTGGCGACGCTGTTGGTCGCTCCGATTGCCTGGACCTCGTTACAATGGGCGACGTATAGCGCCCAGCAAAACGGCGAGATCAAGGGTGCCCGCTCATTCCAGAACCAGCTCATTATCATCATTGGATCGCTGATCTCGACGGGCGTCTTGCTGGCCATCCTGGCCGCGGCCTTCGAGCATGCCATCGGCACGGAGTTCTTATATGTGGCGGGCGCCGGCTATTGGGCAGCGTTGGACGCCGGCAAATTCAACGGCGTTTTTCTGTGGCCGAACATCGTGGCCATGGCACTCGCGGGCAGCCCGATCATCGTGGTGCTCATTGCTTTCGGGTACATCCTCAACGCCTTTCAGATCGTCAACAACTGCTATATCGGCATGACCCGCGTGATGGTGGCCATGTCGCTCGATCGGCTGTTGCCGGAATGGGTGAGCCGGGTTTCCGACAAGTTCCACACCCCGGTTAACGCCCATATCGCGTATTTCCTGGCCAGCATTCCGGTGATCCTCGTCTACAATCTGTGGGGCCAATGGACGGCGCTGACGTTGGGCGTCACCTTCGCCTGTGGCTACGTGTTCGTCGTCACCGCGCTTGCCGGCGCGCTGATGCCGTACCGTGCCAAGGCGCTCTATAATGCCTCCCCCGGCGCAGTTTACAAGCTAGGGGACATTCCGCTGGTGACGATCTTCGGCGTGATCGGCGCCATCGTTGGCGCCATCATGGTGCTGATGTTTATGTTCTACAGTGCGCTCGGCTTGACCAGCGTCTTGGCCTATCAGGTCGTGTTCGGCGTCCTGGCTGTGTCGGTCATTTGGTATTTCCTGGCCAAAATGATCCAGCGCTCGCGGGGCATCAACGTGGAGTATGCCTTCAAGGAGATACCGCCGGAGTAGGCCGCGGACCGCATCTAGGACTTGGCCGCCCCGCGAGACCCGCCACCGCGTCGAGCGCGGTGGATTGGTCCTGCGGCCGAACGCCGATTCCATGCGGTCGCAAGCGTCTCTATAATCGGGACCGGTGGACGACAAACTTGTTCCGAATGACGGCCAGACATGGTGGATCGTAAGGCGCTTGAAATCGAGGCCGGTCGCATCCTTGATGCCGTCGCCAAGGAGGGTCTTACCCTGCGCCTTGTGGGGTCGATGGCAATCCTGCGCCGCTGTCCGACCCACGGCTTCCTTGCCAGCAGCGACCGCGTCTATCGGGACATCGACTTCGCCGGACGCAAGAAAGAGGCGCGCAATATCCAGGAACTGCTGAATCGCCTCGGCTATCTCGAAGACCGCGAGGTGTTCGTCGTTTCGGAGGGCGGTCGCGCGATTTTTGCCAGCGCCTCGAACGGCGTCCACGTCGACGTCTTCTATGAGAAGCTCGACTTTTGCCACGTCATACCTCTTCACGACAGGCTTCAGATCGAAGCGCCAACTCTTCCGCTGGCAGAGTTGCTACTTGGCAAGCTGCAGATCGTGAAGATCAATGAGAAAGACCTTGTCGACATGACTGCGCTGTTTCTCGAGCACAAGCTCGGCGAACGCGATGACGATATGATAAACGTCGCCCGGATTGCGAAGTTGTGTGCCGAAGATTGGGGCCTGTGGCGCACGGCGACAATGAACTTGGAGAAGCTCGAGCGGTTTGCCGGCAGCCACCCGAAGCTCGATGAAGAGCAGAAAGCGCGCCTGCTTTCACGCGTAAGTGCACTTTGTCAGCGCCTTGATGCCGAGCCAAAGTCCCTTGCCTGGCGAGTTCGTGCGCGAATTGGCGATCGGGTGAAATGGTACAATGACGTTGAGGAAGTAGGGTTCTGAGGGTGATGGTCGATAAGGGTCACTCTGGAGGGCCATGTCGCGAATAGAGAGTTGAGGGCAAGCTGACGGTGTATGCGCTTGCAATCCTTTATTTCGCGGCCTATGGACGAGCGCCGCTCGTCTCCTCAGTCGAGGCGACGGGTCGGCCTCTTTGTTGTGTAACGGGGGTCTGAGAATGGCCGGTCTCTTGACGTTAAAAGAACTAAAGGAGGCCGCAGCCTCCGGCGATATCGATACGGTGATCGCTTGTTTCCCGGACATGCAGGGTCGGCTCGTTGGCAAGCGCTTCGACGCCGATTTTTTCCTCGGCGGCGCCTACGAGGAAACCCATGGCTGCGATTATCTCCTTGCCGACGATATCGATATGGAGCCGGTGCCGGGTTACGCCGCAGCCAACTGGGAAAAGGGCTATGGCGACTTCATCATGAAGCCCGATCTC
>DATBSU010000088.1:0-2816 GCA_036559585.1 Methyloceanibacter sp. | reverse complement strand
CGACGGATCGGTCTCTTCCGTGGCGCGAATGACGATGCGGGTGGCGTCCACCTGATCGACCACGCCGGTACGGCGCGCGCCGATGGCGGCACCTGAATCGCGCGCCACCACTTCTTCCATGCCGGTTCCGACCAGCGGCGCTTCCGCCGTGATCAACGGCACGGCCTGACGCTGCATGTTCGAGCCCATTAGAGCGCGGTTGGCGTCGTCATTCTCCAGGAACGGAATGAGCGCCGCAGCAACCGACACCAGCTGCTTCGGAGACACGTCGATGAGATCGACCTTGTCCGGCGAGTAAAGCTCGACATCGCCGGCATGCCGGCAAACGATTAGCTCTTCCTCAAACGTGCCGTTCGGCGCGAGCTTGGCATTGGCTTGCGCGATGACGTAGCGCGCCTCCTCCATGGCCGAAAGATAGACCACCTCGTCCGTCACCTTGGCTTTCACCACGCGGCGATACGGGCTCTCGATGAAGCCATATTTGTTTACCCGCGCAAAAGTGGCGAGCGAATTGATCAGGCCGATATTCGGACCTTCCGGCGTCTCGATCGGACAGATGCGGCCGTAATGCGTGGTGTGCACGTCGCGCACCTCGAAACCGGCACGCTCGCGGGTAAGACCGCCCGGCCCAAGCGCGGAGAGACGACGCTTATGCGTGATCTCCGACAGCGGATTGGTCTGGTCCATAAACTGCGACAGCTGCGAGGAGCCGAAGAACTCGCGCACGGCGGCAGCCGCGGGCTTGGCGTTGATCAGGTCCTGCGGCATGACCGTGTCGATATCGACCGAGCTCATGCGCTCTTTGATCGCGCGCTCCATGCGCAGCAGACCGACGCGGTACTGATTCTCCATTAGCTCGCCGACCGAGCGCACCCGGCGATTGCCGAGATGATCGATATCGTCGATCTCGCCCTTGCCGTCGCGCAAACCCACTAGCGTCTTGATCACGGCGAGGATGTCCTCTTTCCGCAACGTGCGCACGGTATCGGGGCAATCGAGGTCGAGCCGCATATTCATCTTCACGCGGCCCACGGCCGAAAGGTCGTAGCGCTCGGAATCGAAGAAGATGCCGTTGAATAGCGTGAGCGCGGTATCCGGCGTCGGCGGCTCGCCCGGGCGCATCACCCGGTAAATGTCGAGCAACGCCTCCTCAGTGTTCGAGTTCTTGTCGACGTGAAGCGTGTTGCGGATGAAGGCGCCAACATTGACGTGATCGATGTCGAGGATCGGGATCTCTTTCAGCCCGAGCTCCTTCAGCGTGGTAAGCAGCTTGGCGTCGAGCTCCTCGCCCGCCTCGCCATAGATCTCACCCGACTCGAGATTGACGATGTCCTCGGCAAGATAACGGCCGAACAGATCCTCGTCCTGCACCAGCAGCTCTTTCAAGCCTTCGTCGGCGAGCTTCTTGGCGAGCCGCGCCGTGACTTTGCGGCCGGCCTCGATCGCCACCTTGCCACTCTTGGCGTCGATCAGGTCATGCATCGGCTTGATGCCGCGCATGCGGTCGGCACGGAACGGCGTGCGCCAGCCGTCCTTAGTCAGCTTGAACGGAGTACGGTCATAGAACGTGGAGAGAATCTCTTCGTCGTCCAACCCGAGCGCATAGAGCAGTGTCGTCACCGGAAGTTTCCGGCGGCGGTCGATGCGCACATAGACGATGTCCTTGGCGTCGAATTCGAAATCGAGCCAGGAGCCGCGATAAGGAATGATGCGCGCGGCAAACAGCAGCTTGCCCGACGAATGCGTCTTGCCGCGATCGTGGTCGAAAAACACGCCGGGCGAGCGATGCATCTGCGAGACGATGACGCGCTCGGTGCCGTTGATGACGAAGGTGCCGTTCATGGTCATGAACGGCATGTCGCCCATATAGACGTCTTGCTCTTTGATGTCCTTGACGGATCGCGCGCCGGTCTCTTCATTCACATCGAACACGATCAGGCGCAGCGTCACCTTGAGCGGCGCCGCAAACGTCATGCCGCGCTGCTGGCACTCGTCGACATCATATTTGGGCTGCTCGAAAGCGAAACGCACGAACTCGAGCTGCGCGCGCTCGCCGAAATCCCGGATAGGGAACACCGAGCGGAACACCGATTGAAGACCCTCGTCGAGGCGTCCGCCCTCGGGCTCGTCCACCATCAGGAACTGATCGTAAGATTGCTTCTGCACTTCGATGAGGTTCGGCATCTCGGCAACTTCATGAATCTTGCCGAACATCTTCCGCAAACGCTTGATGCCACTCGTCATCTGCTGCGCCATGCTTGATCCTCTTAAGGTCGAAAAACGGCTCGCCGGAAACTCCGCTTCCCGCGGAGACTCTGGAGAGACGCTCTAGTTACAGATTTCAATGGGTTGGCCCGAACGGACCCCTCTATTTGGGGCCCGCCCGGGCAAATTTCAACCCTAATTACTTGAGCTCTACGGTCGCACCTGCGGCCTCGAGCTGCTTCTTAATCTTGTCGGCCTCGTCCTTGCTCACGCCTTCCTTAACGGCCTTGGGCGCGCCTTCGACCAGGTCCTTGGCCTCTTTCAGGCCGAGACCAGTAATCACACGGACTTCCTTAATGACGTTGATCTTGTTAGCCCCGGCGGCGGCCAGGATAACATTGAACTCCGTCTTCTCTTCGACCGCGGCCGCGGGTGCCGCACCGCCGGCCATCATGGCCACGGGTGCTGCAGCGGAAACGCCCCATTTCTCTTCCAGCATCTTGGCGAGATCGGCCGCCTCGAGCACGGTGAGCTTGGAGAGATCGTCAACGATTTTCTGTAGGTCTGCCATTCGATTATCCTCGTAACTTCACAAACGTTGTTAAGGCCAA
>DATBSU010000087.1:0-3842 GCA_036559585.1 Methyloceanibacter sp. | reverse complement strand
ATTTTCCGTGAGCGCCCATGTGACTCATCTTATCCTTGCCGAGCTTCTCCATCGCGGCTTCTTTTTGGCCGAGATCGATATTTGCCCGACCGGTCTTGTTGGCTTGCGGCTTGCTTTTCATGACTCGCCTCCGATTGGCTGGTCCTCCCGTTAGAAACCCGCAGGCGAGGTGCATTGTTCCGCTTGGTTCTTAACGCGGCGGGAACCTTCGGACGCGCGCTACGTTGCCTCAAAATATCCGGCTTGAGATCAAGTGAACCCCGTTTGCAACATTCAAGAAGGCTCAAGAGGCCGGAGCGCGCTCCGGCCTTTTGTTCTGGATGCGACCAAATGCTGCTTGGTTGTCACGCGTCGATCATGGATGGGTGACTACATGTTTAGAGCGCAGGAGGAGAAGAGTGAATCGCCGCAATTTTCTCCGGGGCGTGGCCGGTCTGGCGACACTGCCGATGTCCCGAGCTTACGGCGCGGTGGCTTCCTTAGGCGCGACCGTGGTCGTCGACGACATTCGGTTAGGCCGTAGCATTCCCGACGATTTCACCGGTCTCAGCTATGAGTCTGCGGTGCTTGCGTCTCCGGATTATTTCTCGCCGGCAAATCTTTCAATTCTGGGCCTCATTCAGGGTTTGGGCCCGAAAGGCGTGTTGCGCCTCGGAGGCAACAGCAGCGAAGCAACATTCTGGCGTGGGCCGAGCGATGGACATAAAGGCGGCGGCATCGTCATCACGCCGGCGGCAATCGACGCCGTCGTTGCACTATTGGCCTCGCTCGATTGGCGGCTGATCTACGGGCTCAATCTGGCGCGCGGTACCCCGGATGCAGCGGCCGATGAGGCTGAGTATGTGGCGCGGGTCGCAGGCCACAGGCTCCTTGCGTTCGAGATAGGGAACGAGCCAGACGGTTTCGCAAGTTGGCGCGGCGTGCGACCCCGGCCGTATGACGTCGACACCTTTGTCGCTGAATGGAAACGGTTTCGTGCCGCGATCGTCGCGCGCGTACCTGATGCGCGCTTTGCCGGGCCCGCAATTGCCAACCAGCAAGGATGGATCCGTCCCTTCATCGACGCAGCGGGTGACTCGCTCGCGCTTGTGACGCGACATTATTATGCCGACGGCCCGGCGTTCGCGCCTTATGTCAGCTTGGCTCGATTAATGTCGTCGGCGCCTAATGTCGAACCGATCCTCGCCGACATGCGCTCGATTTCAGATCGCTACGGCCTGCCATTTCGCATCGAGGAAACGAATTCGATCTACCTGGAGGGCCAGCCTGGCGTGAGCGATAGCTTCGCTGCTGCGCTCTGGGGTTTGGAACTGATGTTTCAGGTGGCGGAAGCCGGCGGCGCGGGTGTCAATTTTCACGCCGGCGATACCAAAGCCTACACGCCGATCGGACCGCGCGAAGGGGGCCCCCATACCGCGGGGCCGCTCTATTACGGCATGGTGATGTTCAAGGAGGCGACGCAAAACGCCACACTGGTGCCAGCGCGGCTTTCGGCACCCAGCCAAAACGCGGTTGCCTACGCCACAAAGTCCACCGATGACACGCTCAATGTGTGCTTGATCAACAAAGATTTTGAGCACGTGGCGCGCGTGGGGATCGAGACAAAACAAAACTTTGCTTCCGCGTCGCTGCTACGGCTGGCGGCTCCGTCTGCGGAGGCGAAGACGGACATAACGTTCGCTGGCTCATCAGTGGATGGCTTCGGCAAGTGGTCGCCACGCCAAATTGAAAGCCTTCGCTGGCGGCGAAGCTCTGTGGTCGAGGTCCCGGCAGCAAGCGCAGTGATGGTTAAACTGTCGCGTCGCGGGATGTCTTAAAGGGCGGCATTACTCCCGCTATTGTTGGTGGCCCTGCGCCTTCGATTAGGCTACGGCATATACCGCGATAAGCCGCCAATCGAGGGATCTCCCGTGGCTCAAGACCGTTGTCCAGCAGCGTTTCCCCTAAGGTTTCGCAACGTCACTCTCACCCTGGCGACGGCGGTCATTATCATCGCCGGTGTGATAGGAGCGCATGCGAACGAAAAGGTCTGCCGCGCACAGGAACAGCGCTACGAGCAGATCGAGAAGCTGGCAAGCTCGATCGAGATTAATTCGGCTCTGTTCTCAGCCGCTGATAAAGGCTGTGTCGAGCTCGCGGCGCGGCTGCTCGAGATTGGCGCCTCGCTTCAGGCGCGGGATCGCTTGGGCTTTACGCCCCTCAGTCGCGCGGCCGCCTCCGGCCAGGCGGAGATCGTCACTCTCTTCCTCGACCGCGGCGCCCCTATCGATGAACGAAGCATCGACGGATCGACGGCGCTTTACGAGGCCGCCGAAGCGGGAAGGTTGCCGATCGTCCGCCAATTGGTGGAGCGTGGCGCGAAAATAGACGTGCCGGGGCGAACCCGAATATCGCCGCTTGCGGCCGGCGCCTTTATGGGGAGCGAACCGATCGTGGTCCTCTTCCTCGAAAAGGGAGCAGACCCCAATGCCGTCGACGACACGGAGAAGACCGCAATCATATATGCCTCCGGCAAAGGGTTTCCCGCCATCGTGCAATTGCTGCTCGACCATGGAGTCGACGTCAACGCCCGCTATGGCCATGATTTGACGGCGCTGATGTGGACCGCCGGCTACACCGAGGAAGCCGGCATCGACGATGTCACCAAGGTCATGAATTTGCTGCTTGACCGCGGCGCGCATATCGACGACCGAGACGATCGTGGCCGCACCGCGCTGATGATTGCCGCCGAGCTCAATCACGAGGCCGCCATCGACCTGTTGCTTGCTCACGGCGCGGATAAAACTTTACGCGACAAGCAGGGCAAGAACGCGAGCGACCTCACAACCCTGACAGCGCTTCGCGAGAAGCTTGCGTCACGCTAAGCGGTCAGACCGCTATTTGTTGCCGAGATATTGATCAATCTGCAATCCGGCAAGATAGGTCGCCAGCGCGTCGAGGTCGTCGGGAGCTGCCGCCTTCATCAGATCCGACATGCCGGGATTGTTGCCGCGCGTCTTGTTGCGGAAATCAGTCATCGTCTTGATCAGATAGTCATGCTGCTGGCCGGCGAGCCGTGCGGTCGAGCCGTCACCCTGAAAATGGTCTAAGTGGCAACCGGTGCAGCCGACCGAACTGTTTGCGGCCAGCGCCTTGGTGGCGACATCTTGCGGCGCAGGCGGTTGATTGAGGTTGGGCCATTTCAATTTCGAAAAATATTCCGCCAGCGGCAGCAGGTCTTCTTTCGCGAGGTTTGCCGCGATGGGCGACATCAAATCGTTCTTGCGCGCCCCGCTTTGAAAATCACGAAGCTGGAGAAACAGATAACCCGCGTTCTGGCCCCAGATCACCGGCATGGTCTTGAGCTGAGGAACGCCATCGGCGCCATGGCAGCCGGCGCAGATCTTGGCCTTGTCCGCGATGTCGTCGGCGGCAAAGGAGGCGGAGCTCACGCAAAACAGAGCCGCCATCAACGTCAATGTGCATCTGGATTTCATGATCTCGCAAACCCGCAAATATCAATAACGTTCCTTGCATAGCAGAAAGGACGGGACACTTGCATGTCCCGTCCTGCTGATTCTAACCTGTTTTTGCTGCATCCGCTTCTAGCGGACGCGGCAGACGATTAATCGACCGTGAAGGCGATAATATTGTTACCGCGCTTGAAGTCGATCTGGGTATTTCCACCAGCACCGACGACGATGTACTGCTTGCCGTCGACGGTGTAGGAGGCCGGCGGAGCGTTGACGCCGGCGCCAGCAAAGAACGACCACAGGACCTTGCCGGATTTGGCATCATAGGCCCTGAACCAGCCATCGCCTTCGCCGGTGAACATCAGACCGCCAGCGGTCGTCAGCGCGCCA
>DATBSU010000086.1:0-19964 GCA_036559585.1 Methyloceanibacter sp. | reverse complement strand
ATAAATTCGCCTAGGACTTGGCCATGGAAAAATTCACCACGCTGACCGGCATCGCCGCCTATTTGCCCATGATCAATGTCGACACCGACATGATCATCCCCAAGCAATATTTGAAGACCATCAAGCGCACCGGGCTCGGGTCCGGCCTGTTCGCAGAGCTTCGCTACGACGAAGCTGGCAAGCCGAAGCCGGACTTCGTGCTGCACAAGCCGCCTTACGACACTGCGAAGATTCTCATCGCCGGCGACAATTTCGGCTGCGGCTCAAGTCGCGAGCACGCGCCTTGGGCGCTGCTCGATTTCGGCTTCCGCTGCATCGTCGCGCCGAACTTCGCCGACATTTTCTACAACAACTGTTTCAAGAACGGAATTTTGCCGATCACGCTGCCGCAGAGCCAGATCGACAAATTGATCGACGACGCTTCGCGCGGCGCCAACGCCACCCTCACTGTCGATCTCGAGCATCAAGAGATCCGTGGGCCTGACGGCGGCGCGATCAAGTTCGACATCGATCCCTTCCTCAAACGCTGCCTGATCGAAGGCCTCGACGATATCGCGCTGACGCTGGAGAAGCGCGAGCACATCGATCGTTTCGAGGAAGTTTCGCGCATGTCCCGCCCCTGGGCTTGACGTTTAATCGAACGGCACCGGCGCGCTGCTCTGGTTGATCAATGATTTGCCGTCGCGCTTGAGTTCGAAGGCCGCCGTATAAGTCCCTTCCGGCCAGCCGCCTGCCGGCACACCGGTCTTCCCCGCTTGCAGCAGCAGGCTCGCCTGATCCTCGGCGAGCTCTTGAATGTTGTGCAGTAACGACGCCTCACCGTTCTTGAGCGTGATCTCGACGCTATCGCCCTTCTTGAGATTGGTCGCGAGCACATAGGCCACGGCTGGCGTGTTGAAATGCGGCGTCGGCAATTTGTCGCCCTTGCGCAGTTCCTCTTCGCTTACCTTGTGGTCGGTGAGACCGAGGTTCAGGACTTTGGTCTCGCCCGACTCTGCGCGCAAATTGTGCGGCAAGATTGACAATCCGAGCACTCCAAGCACGATCGCTGCGGCGAGCAATCTCTTCTTCATTCCAGTCTCCTTATCAATTCAACTCAAAAATCTTGTTCTCTTCGATCACCGTTTTGCCGCCGCGCGACACTTTCGTAGTTGCTTTGTAGCTGCCTTTTGGCCAACCGGCTTCCGGCGCCTTCTTGCCCGCGAACAGCAAAAATTGCGCTTTGCTGTGATCGAGCGTGGCGGAGTTGTTCTGCACCACGGCGCCGTCCTTGATCAGCGCGATCTGCACGATATCGCCCTTCTGCAAATTGATCGCCCAGACATAGGCGACCATCGGCGTCTGCGCCGAAGGTATCTTCATCTCCGCCCCCGTCTCGAGCTCCGTTACGTCGAGAGCATGGTCGGCAAAGCCGAGCCCGAGCACCGTGCCCTCTTTATAGGACAGCGCTGCTCTCGCCTCCTTGGACCATAGCGTCGGTCCGTCCTTGCTGCACGCGGACTTGTCATCGGCGAGAAACGGATCGACCACCTTGTCGTCCTTGGTGACCTGCAGATGCACATGGGCAAAGGCCGCGTCGCCCGAATAGCCCACCTCGCCGAGCTTGGCGCCCGCGGCGACATGATCGCCCTTCTTCACCACGACCGAGCCCTTGCGCATATGGCAATATTGCGTTTTCCACCCATCGCCGTGGTCGAGCATCACGCCGTTGCCGCATTCGATGTTCTTGACCGCTTTCTGGTCTTCGGCTGAGCGCACCAGATGGTCGTCCACCCCGTCTCGAAGCCCGACCACGGTCCCCTCGGCGGAAGCCTTCACCACGACGCCCTTCTCCACATCGGCGGTCGAGCGGATGCGAATATCGGTGCCTTTATGCCCATCATAAGTCTCTAACCCGCACGCGTAATCGAGCACGCCTTCCGTAGGGTCATGGTCGACATATTGCTGAATGAAACAGTCGGTTCCGGGCGTGCAATCGATCGGCTGGGCCAGCTCGAGCACGAAAGCGGGCGCCGCGCCAAAGGCAGAGCCCACAGCGGCCAAAAACAGCGCCCTTGTCAGCATCTCGCTCTCCCTTTACCCATCGCGGCAAGGTTCTAGCATAGGTACCAAGCCAATCATGACAGTTTACAACGTGTCGCTGCTGCCCGGGGACGGGATCGGCCCCGAAGTGATGGCGGAAGTCTCGCGCCTGATCGATTGGGTTAACGCTAAAGGTCTCGCCAAGATCGAGACCGAGACCGACCTTGTGGGCGGCTGCGCCTATGATTCCCATGGCGAGGCGATTTCCGATGCCACGATGCAGAAGGCGCTTGCCGCCGATGCCGTCATGCTGGGCGCAGTCGGCGGCCCCAAATGGGATGGCGTGGCTTACGACCAGCGCCCCGAGGCCGGCCTGCTCCGCTTACGCAAAGACCTCGAGCTGTTCGCCAATTTGCGTCCTGCGATCTGCTATCCGGCTCTTGCCGATGCTTCTTCGCTGAAGCGCGAGCTGGTCGAAGGCCTCGACATTATGATTGTGCGCGAGCTGACCGGCGGCGTCTATTTCGGCGAGCCGAAGACCATCACCGATCTCGGTAATGGCCAGAAGCGCGCCGTCGATACGCAAGTCTACGACACTTACGAGATCGAGCGCATCGCGAGCGTCGCCTTCGAGTTGGCGCGGAAACGCCGCAACCAGGTCCACTCCGCCGAGAAGCGGAACGTGATGAAGACTGGCGTGCTGTGGAACGAGGTGGTGACCCGGCTGCATAAGGAACGCTACAGCGACGTGACGCTGCAGCACATCCTCGCCGACAATTGCGCCATGCAGCTCGTGCGCAATCCAAAGCAATTCGACGTCATCGTCACCGACAATCTGTTCGGCGACATGCTGTCGGACGAAGCGGCGATGGCCACGGGCTCGCTCGGCATGTTACCCTCGGCGTCGCTCGGCGCCTCGGATGCGCAAGGCCGCCGCCGCGCACTCTACGAGCCGGTGCATGGCTCGGCCCCCGACATTGCGGGACGCGGCATCGCCAACCCCATCGCCACCATCGCGAGCTTCGCCATGTGCTTGCGCTATTCCTTCGATTCCGGCGCGACCGCCGACAGGATCGAGGCTGCCATCTCGAAAGTGCTGGACCAAGGTCTCCGCACCGCCGACATCAAGCAAGAAGGCTGCAAGACCGTCTCCACCGCCGAGATGGGCAAGGCCATCCTGGCCGCTCTGGACAGCTGAAACGTGCAAGCCCATATTCCGCCGCAACGAGAAGATAGGCGGAGGAAATCATGACGCTGACGCGTGTCTCGATCGCAGCTTTCGCCGCTTTTTTCGCCGCCTGTCTCTGCGCGCAGGCGCAAGACGCGACCCCTCTGCCCGAACCCGCCGCGACGCCCGAGCCCGCCAATGCCGCCGACACGCGCGTGCTGACGCCCGAGGAGAAGGCCGAGAAAGAAGCGCGCAAGGCCTGCAAGAACAAGATTTGCGATATCTTGGCGACAAAAAATCCGCAAGGCGACGACGTTGCCTGCGACATCGTCAAGACCTGGCGCGAGGAGGACATTGTCAAGATGCTCGGCGGCCAAATCCAATGGCCCTGGGGCAAGGCGGTCTGCCAATCGAAGCTTGAAGTGAAGCGCGCGCCGCTAGCCAATGCCATGGGCGACGGCGAGCATGAGGCCGTGCTGCCGACGCAGAAGGTGAGCTGCAAGCTCTTCCAGAAGAAGGAGGGCGAGCCTTACGTGGTCGAAGTCGCAATGACACCGAAAGTGAGATTCAAGGATGGCACGGCGGTCGAAGCCGCGCTCAACTGGGGCAACGCCACCGCGCCGCTTTTCGTCTATCCGCTGGTCTATGGTGGCACCGCGCTCGACAATTCGTCGAACGTGCTCGGGCCTGAAGTCGTGCGCATGGTCAACGAGTTCCGCACCAAGAAATGCGCCGAAGTGAAAAACGAACTCCCAAGCGCCAAGCCGAACGAATAGCGATCTACACAACAAGAGGGATCACACATGGACGCCGCCTCCCCCTATCTCAAGCTCGCCGGCCGCGTGTTGCTGGCTGGGATGTTTATCCAGGCCGGCATCGGCAAGATTTTCGGCTATGCGGGGACAGCCGAGCACATGACCCAGAGCGGCGTGCCTGCGGTTCTCTTGCCGCTGGTGATTCTGACCGAAGCCGGCGGCGGTCTTTGTGTTCTTCTGGGTTTGTGGACTCGCTATGCCGCGATCGCGCTCGCGGGCTTCACCGTGCTCGCCGGGATCATATTCCACTACCAGCCGGGCGACATGATGCAGATGATCAACTTCATGAAGAACATCACCATCGCCGGCGGCTTCCTGGTGCTGGCGGGTGCTGGACCGGGCGCCTACGCCCTCGACAATCGGCGCTGATACGGACCACCTCGTCGCGTTATTAGGGCTCCCGGCACACCCCGATCCTTTACTTTCGGCCCTCCTTCCAATACATGGGCCGCAAGCCCGCGTGGCGTTTCCACGCGAAAATCGGGAGTTGGTCATGGGTTACAAAGTCGCCGTCATCGGCGCGACCGGCAATGTCGGGCGCGAGATGCTGAACATCCTCGAAGAGCGCCAATTTCCGGCAGACGAGGTGTCCGCCATCGCCTCGCGGAAATCGATGGGCGTCGAGGTGTCGTTCGGCGACAAGCGGCTGAAATGCCAGGACCTGGCGAATTTCGATTTTCGTGGTGTCGACTTCGCGCTAATGTCGGCGGGCTCGGCCGTGTCCAAGGAATGGTCGCCAAAGATCGGAGTGCAAGGCTGCGTCGTCATCGACAATTCTTCGTGCTGGCGCATGGACCCTGACGTGCCGCTGATCGTCCCTGAGGTGAATGCCGACGCCGTCGCAGGCTTCCGCAAGAAGAACATCATCGCCAATCCGAATTGCTCGACAGCGCAACTGGTCGTCGTGCTGAAGCCGCTGCATGACGCGGCCAAGATCAAGCGCGTCGTCGTCGCCACCTACCAGTCCGTATCCGGCGCCGGCAAAGAGGCGATGGACGAGCTTTGGGATCAGACCAAGGGCATCTTCACCACGGCGGCGCCGACCCCAAGCAAGTTCTCCAAGCAGATCGCCTTCAACGTCATTCCTCACATCGACGTCTTCATGGAAGACGGCCAGACCAAGGAGGAATGGAAGATGATGGCGGAGACCAAGAAGATCCTCGATGCCAAGATCAAGCTCACCGCGACTTGCGTTCGCGTGCCGGTCTTTGTCGGTCATTCCGAAGCCGTCAATGTCGAGTTCGAGAACCCAATCACGGCGAAGCAGGCGCGGGAGGTCTTGCGCGAGGCGCCTGGAGTGCTCGTCGTCGATAAGCATGAGCCCGGCGGCTACATGACGCCGATCGAATGCGTCGGCGATTACGCCACCTATGTCAGCCGCATCCGCGAGGACCAGACGCTCGACAACGGCCTGTCGTTCTGGGTTGTCTCGGACAATTTGCGCAAAGGTGCCGCGCTCAACACGGTGCAGATCGCCGAACTCATCATCAACCGCAATCTGTTGAAGAAGGCTGCATAAGGGCGGAGGCTCGTCGGCCTCGCGCTCGAGCAGGTAACGCCTAGTCTTCGCGCAGATCGACGAATTTTCCGGTCTCATCGTCGAGCATGAGCAGCATTCCACTGCCGAGATCGAAATGCAGCCCGTGCAGCTGGAGCAGGCCATCCGCCAAAGGCCTTTCGATGAACGGAAACGTGCGAAGCTTGGCGAGTGACGACCTGACACCGGCAAGCTCAAAGGCCGTCTCCTCGCCGTAGGTGAAGCGGTCGCTCTCGACTAGCTTGAGATCGTCCAGCAATGTCAGCCAATTCCCGACGAAGCTATAGTCGAAGGATTTGGGGCGAGGCTTCGTCCGGTAGGCGTCGATGCCGCCGCAATGGGAATGTCCGAGCACGATAACGTTGGGGACCCTCAACTCTTGCACGGCGAATTCCAGCGCGGCGCTGGTTCCGTGGAATTTGCCTTGGGGCTCGTAAGGTGGCACCAGATTGGCCACATTGCGCACAATGAACAGTTCCCCCGGCTCGGCATCGAAGATCGCCGCAATGTCGATTCGCGCGTCGCAACAGCCGATCACCGTGGCGGCCGGCGATTGTCCGAGCTCGGCCAGCTGGATATAGCGGCCGCGCTCCGGCGCATGCCGGTCACGCAAAAACCGGCGGTAACCTTCCTTCAAGACCCGGGGTAAATCGGCAGTCATCTTGTCCTCTGCGCGGGAACATTCCAGGCCCGCCCGAGTTTGTCTAGCCGGACAGTCGGACGCAAATGTCGCACGGAGGCCTTGATCGGGGAACCTGATCGAGCATTCGCGGGCGTCTACTTGATTCTTACGTCGCGACGACGATGCTGAGCCTGCGCAGCAAATGAGACGCGATCGTTATTCGCGCCCGCTGGCACAGGAAACGTTAAACAAGGATGGAGCAGGCGCCACCAACGCGCCAACCTGCTTCCAAATTGTCACGACACGGGGGAGCGGTTCACAACTGGCTCGCGCAAACTTTGCGCGCGCTCCGCTCCCTTGCGTCACACCAAGAGGAGTTGACCATGGCCAAAGTTCTTTGCGTTCTCTACGACGATCCAGTCGACGGCTATCCCAAGAATTACGCCCGCGACGATATTCCCAAGATTGATCATTACCCCGACGGCCAGACCACGCCCACCCCGACCGCCATCGACTTCAAGCCAGGGCAACTGCTCGGCAGCGTCTCCGGCGAACTCGGGCTTCGCAAATTTCTGGAGAAGGCCGGTCACACGCTTGTCGTCACCTCCGACAAGGACGGTCCAAATTCCACCTTCGAGAAAGAGCTGCCCGACGCCGAAATCGTGATCTCGCAGCCCTTCTGGCCAGCCTATATGACCAAAGAGCGCTTCGACAAGGCGAAGAATCTGAAGCTCGTCATCACCGCCGGCATCGGCTCTGACCATACCGATCTTCAAGCCGCGATGGACAAAGGCGTCACCGTCGCCGAGGTCACCTACTGCAACTCGATCAGCGTGTCTGAGCATATCGTCATGATGATCCTGGCGCTGGTGCGGAACTACATTCCGTCCTACGGCTGGGTGGTGAGGGGCGGCTGGAACATCGCCGATTGCGTCGAGCGCTCCTACGACCTCGAGGGCATGAATATCGGCACGGTCGCGGCGGGTCGCATCGGCCTTGCGGCGCTGAAGCGGCTGAAGCCCTTCGACGTGAAGCTGCACTACACCGACAAGCACCGACTGCCGGAGAAGGTCGAGAAGGAGTTGGACTTGACCTACCACCCCAACGTGGAGTCGCTCGTTAAGGTTTGCGATGTGGTGACCATCAACGCCCCGTTGCATCCAGAGACCGAGGGCATGTTCAACGACAAACTGATCAGCAAAATGAAGCGCGGCGCCTATCTCGTGAACACGGCCCGCGGCAAGATCTGCGATCGCGACGCCATTGTGCGCGCGCTGGAGAGCGGACAGCTCGCAGGCTATGCCGGCGACGTCTGGTTCCCGCAGCCGGCGCCGAAGGATCATCCTTGGCGCACCATGCCGCATCACGGCATGACGCCGCATATCTCCGGCAGCTCGCTCTCGGCGCAAGCCCGCTACGCCGCAGGCACGCGCGAGATCTTGGAGAGCTATTTCGCCAAGAAGCCGATCCGCACCGAATATCTGATCGTTGACAAAGGCAAGCTCGCCGGTACGGGCGCGCATTCTTATACCGCGGGCGACGCCACCAAGGGTTCGGAAGAGGCCGCAAAATTCAAGAAGAGCGCAGCCTAGAGCTCAGCAGTCGATTCAGGACTTCGTCCTATCCCAGATCGGATGAGACGGAGTCCGTCTCGTCTCATTTTCCGATCACCACGTCTGACGCTTTGATCACGGCGAACACATCGTCGCCTTTGGCAAGCCCGAGATCGTCAACAGCTTCGTTGGTGATGGAGGACGTGACGATCACGCCGTTACCGATGTCGACGCGGACATGGGCCGTGGTTTGTCCTTTGCGGACCTCTACCACTTTTCCCTTCAACTGATTGCGTGCACTGAGCTTTTTCATTTTGCTCTCCTCGGCTGTGGCAATTTCGTCCTCGAAAGCCCATCGTCGCCTGAGTGTGACAGATTCATAGCAATTTTTTCTTTCCCGATTGTCTTGCGGTCGAGGCCGTCCGCGTTCAAATTGCTGCAAGCAATGAAGGCCCGATAGAGGCCTATGGGGGAAACCGGAAATGGCGAGCGCAACGACCGCCGATGGACTCGGCGGACTTCTCGACAAACGACGGATCATCGCCGAGCCCGGCTATAATCGCTGGCTGGTGCCGCCCGCCGCCCTTGCCATTCATCTTTGCATCGGCATGGCCTATGGCTTCAGCGTGTTCTGGCTCCCCTTGGGCCGCGCGCTCGGCGTGGCGCAAGGCGATGGCAAGCCGATCCCCTGCCCCGGCGATGCCACCACCTTCTTCGGCAAGCTCGCCATCACCGGTCATGCTCTGTTCGCCACCGATTGCGACTGGACGCAATTCGATCTCGGCTGGATGTACACCCTGTTTTTCGTGCTGCTCGGCGTCTCGGCCGCGATCTGGGGCGGCTGGCTCGAGCGCGTCGGACCCCGCAAAGCTGCGTTCGTCGCGGCACTCTGCTGGTGCGGCGGCCTCCTGATCTCCGCGGTCGGCGTGTACATTCACCAACTCTGGCTGATGTGGCTCGGCTCCGGCATCATCGGCGGCTGCGGTCTCGGCCTCGGCTATATCTCGCCGGTCTCCACCTTGATCAAATGGTTCCCGGATCGCCGCGGCATGGCAACTGGCATGGCCATCATGGGCTTCGGCGGCGGGGCCATGATCGGCTCGCCGCTCGCCACCTATCTGATGAATTATTTTGCCACGCCCACGTCCGTCGGCGTGTGGGAGACTTTCGTCGCGCTCGCCGCAATCTATTTTGTCTTTATGCTCGGGGGCGCGTTTGGTTACAGGCTTCCCACCTCCGATTGGCGCCCGGCCGGTTGGACGCCACCGGCGAATACCAAGGCGATGATCGCCACCGGCCATGTGCATCTGAAAGATGCGCACAAGACTCTACAATTCTGGCTGATCTGGGCTGTGCTCTGCCTCAACGTCTCCGCCGGCATCGGCATTATCGGCGCAGCCTCCCCGATGTTGCAGGAGACCTTCGGCGGACATCTGTTCGGCGATCCGTCCGTCGGCTTTGCCCAGTTCAGTGACGCTCAGAAGGCGCAAGCCGCTCTTGTCGGCGCGGCTTTTGTCGGCCTCTTCTCGCTCTTCAATATCGCCGGCCGCTTCTTCTGGGCCTCGCTCTCCGACAAGATCGGCCGCAAGGTCACCTATTTCCTCTTCTTCACGCTTGGCTTCCTTTGCTACGCCGCGGCCCCAACGCTGGCCACGCTTGGCATGCTGTCGCTGTTCGCCGCCGCCTTCTGCCTGATCGCTTCGATGTATGGCGGCGGCTTCGCCACCATCCCCGCTTATTTGGCCGATGTGTTCGGCACGCAATTTGTCGGCGCCATTCATGGCCGGCTGCTCACCGCGTGGTCCACCGCCGGCATCGTCGGCCCAGTCATCGTCAACTACATGCACGATTCGAGGAAGGCTGCCGGCATCGCGCCGGACCAGCTCTACCATCCGATCTTCTATGTCCTTGCCGGATTGCTCGTGGCCGGCTTCATGGCCAACCTCCTGATCAAGCCGCTCGACAAGAAATGGTTCATGTCCAAGGAAGAGGTGGAAGCGCTCCAGACCAAGTCCGCCGTAGTTCGAACCGGTGCCGCGACTCGCTCCCAAGGCACCGAGGAAACCAGGACCGGCATTAGTCTGTTGCAGCCGATCGGCGTGTCGTTGGTCGCCGTCGCCGTGGTGTGGTGGATTACCTACTACACCAAGGTCGGCGGCTTCAGCGGAGCCTTTCCCTGCCTCGTTCTCCCCTGCCAGACCGCCGCCGATACCGGCACGCTCGCTTATTCGCCCTTCCTGCTTTGGATTGGCCTTGCCGTCTGGCTGGCGGGCATCGTGCTCAGCCCCAGGCGGCTCAACCCAACTCCGCTGCTTTGGCTCCCTGTCGGGATTCCGCTGCTTTGGGGCATCTGGATTACAGTCGATAAGGCCCTGGTTCTGTTCAAATAGGAGGGTCGCAAGACCCAAAAAACCTAAATTTTGGCCCGGATTGCCAGCCCTTCCTGTCAGAATTTCTTAATGTGGCATTCACCGGCCTTTCATGGACGCTTCATGCGCTACTCATCGCGACAGCGCATATTCAGGGCTCAAGTTCACCGAAGGAGACGACCCATGAAAGAGTGGCTGAAACCCGAAATCACCGAGTCTGAGGCTGGTATGGAAGTGACGAGCTACCTCCCGGCCGAGCTGGACCGCGCTTAATTTAGCGTCGTTCTAGACGGATTTGAAAGAATGGCGGTTCCGCGAAAGCGGCGCCGCCATTCTCGTTTGTGCGCCTCGCTTTCGGTGCCGGGGGTGACAGCCCCCTAGCCTTTCCTTATGGTGCGCGCCTATTGAGGCCTGAGGCGGTCCCGCTTTCAAGCCTGATCCTACCACCAAGGGATTTCGCGCCGCCATGGCTTGGGTTTATCTCGCGCTCGCCGGCCTGTTCGAGATCGGCTTCGCCGCCGCGCTGAAGCCGGCGGACGGCTTTACCAAATTCTGGCCGAGCGTCATCGTCACCGTGCTGGGGCTGGTCAGTCTCTACTTTCTCACCCTCGCCACGCGCGAGATCCCCGTCGGCTCGGCCTACGCGATTTGGACCGGCATCGGCGCCGTCGGCGCGGTGCTGTTCGGTATCTTCGCCTATAACGAGCCTACCACTCCACTCGGGCTTTTCTTCATTGCCGCTTTGATTGCATCAATTATCGGATTGAAATTCGCCACACCATGATCAACGACGCATCAGCCGACCGCCGCACCATCATCGGCAATTATTTCGAAGATTTCAGCCTCGGCCAGCACATCGTCCACTCGACACCGCGCACCGTGACGGTGGGAGATGTGAGTCTCTTCACCGCGCTCTACGGCTCGCGCTTCGCCGTGCAGTCCTCAGACGCCTTCGCCAAATCGATCGGTTACCCGGAAGCGCCCATCGACGATCTCCTCGTCTTCCACATGGTGATCGGCAAGACCGTTCCCGACATTTCCCGCAACGCCATCGCCAATCTCGGCTATGCCGAGTTCCGCTTCCTAAAGCCGGTCTATCCCGGCGACACGCTCGCTTCGACCTCCGAAGTGATCGGGCTGAAGGAGAACTCCAACAAGAAGAGCGGCACGGTCTATGTGCGCTCCACCGGGCGCAATCAGCATGGCGAGCCGGTGCTGAGCTATGCGCGCTGGGTGATGGTGAACAAGCGCGACGAGAATTCCCCGGCGCCCGAGACTGTGGTGCCGAAGCTTGCATCTTCCGTCGATCCGGAGCAGCTCGGCGCCGCGTTGCCGAAGCTCAATCTCAAAGTTTACGACTATGCGCTCGCGGGCTCGAAGCGGCGCTGGCAGGATTATACGGTCGGCGAGAAGATCGACCATGTCGACGGCCAGACCATCGAAGAAGCCGAGCATCAGGTCGCCACCCGCCTGTTCCAGAACACCGCGCGCGTGCATTTCAATCAGCATATCGAGAGCAAGGCCAGGTTCGGCCGGAGACTCGTCTATGGCGGTCACATCATCTCGATTGCTCGGAGTCTGAGCTTCAATGGCCTCGCCAATGCCTTCCACGTGCTCGGCCTGAACGGCGCGCGTCACGCCGCACCCTCGTTCGCTGGCGACACCATCTATGCCTGGAGCGAGATCACCGGCAAAGCCGAGCTGCCGGGACAGAGCGACATGGGTGCGTTACGTCTGCGCACCTTCGCCGTGAAGGATCGCTCTTGCGCCGACTTCCCCGGCGTCAAACCCGACGGCAGCCTCGAGGACGGTGTCGTGCTCGACATGGATTATTGGGTGGCCTTGCCGCGTTAGTGCCGCTTCCGATTGTCATGCCCGCGAAGGCGGGCATCCAGTACGCTCGGACAGTCGAACCAAAACGTGGATGCGGTGGTTACTGGATCGTCCGCATTCGCGGACGATGACAGCATGTCGAGAGGAGCGTTCAATGGCATACAGATCAGTTTTGCTTATTTCAGCGTTAGTTCTTGCCTTTGCCGCCTCGCCTGCCCTTGCCGCCGGTACCGCCTCTGCCGCCCTCAAAGACAAAGACGGCAAAGAGGTCGGCCAGGTGGCGCTGACCCGAACCCAAGACGGCGTGTTGATGAACGTCACCCTCACCGGGATCGCGCCAGGCGAGCATGCCTTCCATGTCCATACGACCGGCGAATGCGAGCCGCCGGATTTCAAGTCTGCCGGACCTCATTTCAATCCCGATCACACCCAGCACGGCATGATGAACTTGGAAGGTCCTCATTCAGGCGACATGCCCAATCTCCACGTGCCCGACAGCGGCAAGCTGCAAGTCGAGATCCTGAATACGCTGGTCAGCCTCGACGGCGATGCGGGACTTCTGGATAACGACGGCTCCGCACTGATCGTGCACGCCGGCGCCGATGACTATAAGACCGACCCGGCGGGCAATGCGGGCGACCGCATCGCCTGCGGCGTGGTTACCCGTTAGCCACGGTTCTCGTCATTGCCAGGTTTGACCCGGCAATCCACTCCATTGGCGCTTCAACACGCTGAGACGCATCGGCATGGATGCCCGCATCAAGTCCGGGCATGACGCCCTTGCAGGGCATGAGCGCGGCAAACGGCCTCGATTGCCCCATTAGGGCGAGTGGGTTATGAGAGGACTCGTCTGGGCAATAACTGAAACGAACGCTAATGAGTCAGGGCAAAGTCGAGGCGGGGCGCCCGCTCTCGCCGCATCTACAGATTTATCGGCCGATGCTCACCATGATGATGTCGATCGCGCATCGCATCACGGGAGCTTCGCTTGCCATCGGCTTCTGCCTGCTCGCCTGGTGGCTGATCGCGCTCGCCGCGGGCCCGCAGCAATTCTGGCATGCCGAGGCCTTCTTCGCGAGCATCCCCGGCCGCTTGCTGCTGTTTCTCTTCAGTTGGGCGCTGATCCTCCATATGCTCGGCGGCATCCGCCATCTGATCTGGGATACCGGCACCGGTCTCGACAAGAAGAGCATCGAGATTTTTGCCTGGGGCACGCTGCTCGGCTCGATCACGCTGACTATCCTGCTTTGGCTCGTAGGCTACTGCATCAGGGGGAGCCTCTAATGGCCACACCCCTGCGCAATGTTCGGGGTTTGGGTGCGGCGCATCGCGGCACCGAGACCTTCTGGAGGCAGCGGCTGACGGCGATCGCCAATGTCCCCCTCACCCTCTTCGTCGTGCTGTCGATCGCCACTCATATCGGCGTCGGCTATGACGAGATGCGGCTCTACTTCTCGCGGCCCGTCGTCGCCATTGTGATGCTGGCCTTTGTCATCTCTGCCGCTATCCATATGCGCATCGGCCTGGGCGAGATCATCGAAGATTATGTCCACCTGAATGGCTTGAAGGTGCTGTCGCTCTTGCTCGCGACCTTCTTCGCCGCAAGCCTCGTGCTCGCCTGCGGCTTTGCAATTCTGAAAATCGGTTTTGGAGTTTGACGCTGACCATGGCCCAAGACGCGACACCGAACGCCGCACCGACCATCAACGGCCGCGCCTATCCGATCATCGACCATGCCTACGACGTCGTCGTGGTCGGCGCCGGCGGTGCCGGGCTTCGCGCCGTGGTCGGCGCGAGCGAGGCCGGACTTCGCACCGCCTGCATCTCCAAGGTCTTCCCCACCCGCTCGCATACTGTCGCTGCCCAAGGCGGCATCGCGGCTGCGCTCGGCAATATGGGCCCGGACGATTGGCGCTGGCATATGTACGACACGGTCAAAGGTTCCGACTGGCTCGGCGACCAGGACGCTATCGAATATCTCTGCCGCAACGCGCCCGAAGCCGTCTACGAGCTCGAACATTGGGGCGTGCCGTTCTCGCGCACCGACGACGGCAAGATCCTGCAGCGCGCCTTCGGCGGCATGACCACCGATTACGGCAAGGGCCAGGCCAAGCGCACTTGCGCCGCCGCCGACCGCACTGGGCATGCCATGCTGCACACTATGTATGGCCAGGCCTTACGCCAAGCGGCCGAATTCTTCATCGAGTTTTTCGCCATCGACCTGATCATGGATGACGAAGGCCGTTGCCGTGGCGTGATCGCGCTTTCGATGCAGGACGGCTCGATCCACCGATTCCGGGCGCACCAGACCATCCTCGCCACCGGCGGTTATGGCCGCGCTTATTTCTCCTGCACCTCCGCCCATATCTGCACCGGCGACGGCAACGCCATGGTGCTCCGCGCCGGGCTGCCACTGCAGGACATGGAATTCGTGCAGTTCCACCCGACCGGGGTCTATGGCGCTGGCGTCTTGATCACCGAAGGCGCGCGTGGCGAAGGCGGTTATTTACGCAATATCGAAGGCGAGAAATTCATGGAGCGCTATGCTCCGAGCGCCAAGGATCTTGCCTCGCGCGACGTCGTCTCCCGCGCCATCACCATCGAGATCAGGGAAGGCCGCGGCCACGGGGTCGACAAGGACTACATGCACCTGCATCTGGAGCATCTCCCTAATGAGATTATCGAGAAGCGTCTCCCGGGCATCGCCGATCTCGCCCGCATTTTCGCCGGCGTCGACGTGACCAAGGAGCCGATTCCGGTGCTGCCGACCTGCCACTACAACATGGGTGGCATTCCCACCAATTTTCACGGCGAAGTCGTCGCGCCGAAAGACGGCAATCCCGACGCGGTGGTGCCGGGCCTGATGGCGCTCGGCGAGGCGGCTTGCGTCTCCGTGCATGGCGCCAATCGTCTCGGCTCGAACTCGCTGGTCGATCTCGTCGTGTTCGGACGGGCCGCAGCACTCCGCTGCGCCGAGCTCATCAAGAAGGACGGCGCCATCCCCGAGCTACCGAAAGGCGCGGGCGAAAGCGCGTTATCCCGCCTCGACGGCTTCCGCTATGCCGATGGCGAAACCCCGACCGCTGCTCTACGCCTTAAGATGCAGAAGATCATGCAGCGCGATTGCTCGGTGTTCCGCACCAGGGACGTGCTCAAAGAGGGCATCAAGGCCATCCGCGCCGTCTGGGACGAGAGCAAAGATATCAAAACCACCGACCGCTCTTTGATCTGGAATACCGACCTGATCGAGACTCTCGAATTCGACAACCTCATCGCGCAATCCGCGGTCACCATCGAAGGCGCGGCGGCACGCGAGGAGAGCCGCGGCGCGCATGCACGGGAGGACTTCCCCAAGCGCGACGACAAGAACTGGATGAAGCACACCGTGGCCTGGGCGGATTACAACACGCACCGCGTGACGCTCGACTACCGCCCGGTGCACACTTTCACCCTCTCCAACGAGGTGGCCTACATCAAGCCGAAAGAGCGGGTGTACTGACGGCTCAGGCAGACCGGGCGGCGGGCTTTAGCAACTTTCCGACCACGTTCTTCACCGCATCGAAGTCGAAAGGCTTCGACAGCAGAATCGGGTTGGGAAACCCGGCGCTTGCGTCGATCTGGCCGTCGCCCGTGGCAAAGGCGAATGGAACGCCTCTCTCGCGCAGCGCCGCGGCGACATCATAGGATTTGTGGCCGTTCAGGTGTAAGTCGAGGATCGCTCCGTCCAGATCGGCACTTCCGGCCAGATCCATCCCATCTTGTACTGAGCGGGCGGGGCCCACGACCTCGCAGCCGAGCTCGACCAGCCAATCTTCCATCAACATGGAAATCAAGGGTTCGTCGTCGACAACGAGGATACGCGGCACGATTGGGACCTCTTTAGCGAACGTTCGCAACTTAACTCTACCGATGGCCTCCCAAGTTCGCTACTGATTTGATCTGTCGCAATTTACGAGAATTCGTCCTTTGCCCGCACGTCTTATCCAAGCCGAGCAATTGCTGCGAAAAGCCCGGATCACCATCATCGTGGGCTTTGTCCTCCTGTTTGCGGCAATTTTGGGCGTGGCTATCGGGCTGATCCGGTCACGGGACGCCGACCAATGGGTGCTCCATACCCTGGAGGTCCAGCGCGGCGCCCAGGCTCTCTTGATCGCCGTGCGCGATGCCGAGAGCACCTTCCGCACCACCTTGTTGAGTTCCGATCCCGAGGATCTCAAGCCGTTCGACGGAGCGGTGAAAACCGCCACGACCGAGCTCGATAACCTCCGCCGGCTGACAGGGGACAATGCCGAGCAGCAAACGCGGCTCGATACCCTCGACAAACTTATTGTCACCAAGACCGACCAACTCAAGGTCGGCATTCAGTCCTACCAACAGGAAGACCGCGATAAAGCGCTCGCCGCCATCAACACGCACGAGGCGCGCGAAACGCTTACCGACATAAGAGCACAAATCGAGGCCTTCATCACGACGGAGCGGGATCTGTTGGCCGAGCGCCAGGCGCGCGCCGCAAGCCTTCGCTATGGCCTAGCGATCCTGATTGGTGTGGCGCTTATCGTTGCCACCATCTTGGCCGGAACGCTTGCCGTCTCGACCCGCCGGGCGCTGCGCGGTCTCATTGAGCGAACTGCCGAGCTCGAGAAAGAGTCCAAACTCCGCCACGAAGCCGAGGAAACGCTGAGGCAGGCCCAGAAGATGGAAGCCGTCGGACAACTCAGCGGCGGCATAGCGCACGACTTCAACAATCTGCTCACCGTCATCATCGGAAATTTGGACACCGTCAGGCGGCAGTTCGAAAACATGCCCGCGACGCCAAACGAGCTGGCCGCAAGGCTGATGAAGCCGATCGACTCGGCGATGCGCGGAGCGAAAAACGCGGCGCAACTGACCCAACGCCTGCTCGCCTTCTCTCGCCGTCAGGCTTTGGAGCCGGCGCGTGTCGATCTCAATCGCATGGTCAGCGACATGCTCGAAATGCTTCGCCGCGCGCTCGGAGAAGAAATCAGCGTCGAGACCGTGCTTGGCGCCGGCCTGTGGCCCACCTTTGTCGATCCACATCAGGTCGAGAACGTCGTACTGAACCTCGCCTTGAATGCCAAAGCCGCCATGCCGGAAGGCGGTCATCTCACCATCGAAACCGCCAACACCTATCTCGACGACGCTTATACTTCGCAATTCGGCGATGTCGTGCCCGGCCAATATGTCATGCTTTGCGTCACCGATACCGGGACCGGCATCAAAGCTAATATTCTCGAGCACGTCTTCGAGCCCTTCTTCACCACCAAGCCGAGCGGCGAAGGTTCGGGCCTCGGCCTCGCTATGGTGCACGGCTTCGTCAAGCAATCCGGCGGCCATGTCCGCATCTATAGCGAGGAGGGCCACGGCACCACGGTCAAGATCTATCTGCCGCGCACGACGCAAGCCGAGAAACTGACCGCGGCGCCCGTCGCCAGGCCCGCTTATTCCGGCCCCGCGCCGAGCGCCTCCAAAGGCGAGACCGTGCTCGTGGTCGAGGACAATGAAGAGGTCCGCAACTACGCTAAGGAGGCGCTGGTCAATCTCGGCTATCGGGTGATCGAGGCGGGCGATGGCGCCGAGGCGATGCGCTACATGGCTGCCGGCAAGAGCTTCGATCTGCTGTTCACCGACGTCGTGCTTCCGGGCACGATCAACGGCCGTGCCCTCGCCGATCACGCCAAGAAGCACTTTCCCGGTCTGCCGGTGCTGTTCACCACCGGCTACACAAGAAACGCCATCGTGCATCAGGGGCGGCTCGATCCCGACGTGCATCTTCTCAACAAGCCCTACACCCAGCAGGAACTGGCGCGGAAAATCCGTCAGTTGCTGGATCAGGCCTAGCCGCGACCGTGGCGGAAAATACGAAAATACGCGGCAATTGGCCCTTGGCTTGGAAACTGTAACTCTTGTATGCGAAGCTTCAGGTCACGACCCGGGAGAAGCCCGGCCACGACAAGCGGATAGATTGAAATGGTTGAATTCACGCTTCCCAAGAACTCCAAGGTCCACAAGGGCAAGGCTTGGAATCCGCCTTCCGCCGACGCCGCCAAGGACCGCTGGCGCGAGTACCGCGTCTACCGCTTCGACCCCGACACCGGCGACAACCCGCGCCTCGACACCTATTGGGTCAACATGAGCGAATGCGGCCCGATGATCCTCGACGCGCTGCTCTGGATCAAAAACAACATCGACGCCACCCTCACCTTCCGCCGCTCCTGCCGCGAAGGTGTCTGCGGGTCCTGCTCGATGAATATCGACGGCACCAACACGCTCGCCTGCACCATGCATGCCGAGGACGCACGGGGCCAGGTTATCGCCGTCTATCCGCTGCCGCATCTGCCGGTGATCAAGGACCTCGTCCCCGACATGACGCATTTCTACGCGCAGCATCGCGCCATCGAGCCCTGGCTGAAGACCGACAGCCCGACGCCGCAGAAGGAATGGCGGCAGTCGCCGGAGGACCGCGAGAAGCTCGACGGGCTCTATGAGTGCATCCTCTGCGCCTGCTGCTCGACGGCGTGTCCGTCTTATTGGTGGAACGGCGACCGCTATCTCGGCCCCGCGGTTCTACTCCAGGCCGAGCGCTGGATCGAAGACAGCCGCGACGAGCGCACCGGCGAGCGGCTCGACGATCTCGAAGATCCGTTCCGGCTCTATCGCTGTCACACCATCATGAATTGCACCAAGGCCTGCCCCAAGGGACTGAACCCCGCCAAGGCGATCGCCTCCTTGAAGCGGAAGATGGTGGAGCGCGCCGGGTGATCGACCATCTCGGCTTTTCCGTCCGCGATCTCGCCCGCGCCACCGAGTTTTATCTGCAGGCGCTGGCCCCGCTCGGTATCGGCATCATTATGCAAGTGTCGGCGGAAGCGACCGGCGAAGGCGCCGCCGTCGGTTTCGGCTATGGCGGCAAGCCGTTCTTCTGGATCGGCGAAGGTTTCCGCTCCGCCAATGATCAGCGCGTCCATGTCGCCTTCGCCGCCAAGTCCCGCGCCGAGGTCGATGCGTTCTATCGCGCGGCCATCGCCGCCGGCGGCAAGGACAATGGCAAGCCGGGTCTGCGCCCGCATTACCACGCCAATTATTACGGCGCCTTCGTGCTCGATCCCGACGGCAACAACATCGAAGCCGTCTGCCACCTACCCGCGTGAGCGCTCAAGTAGCGCAAACAAAGACTTTAATTCTCCGGCGTGCATTGCGGCAGCGTGAAGCTGCAAGGCTCGGGCATCGGTACCGGAATTTTCTCGTGCGTCTTCGGGTCCTCTTTCGTCGCGTAAGGACTGACCGCGCCCCGCGGCGCGTAGTTCGCGCCGGCCAGTCGATCGTTCTGGAAGTTGAGCGTGGCAACGCATTTATAGTCCTTGTCCTCCTTCTTGCCGCCGCCGCCGCCGAAGATGCCGCCCTTCTTCTTCTCCTCCGGCTGCACGCCGGGCACCGGCCCTGCGCCGCTATAATGATAGGTGAGGTTCTCGCCGCTATCGGTCTTGTACGTGCTGGCGGGGATGCCGGCGCAGGCGATGATCTCGGTCTTGGTCTTGCCGAGATAGGGCCCAACCGGGTTGCCGGAGATGATCCGCGTCATCTGCGCGCGCGGCGCGCCGCCGCAAGCCGCGAGGACCGCGCATGCCGCCAACCCTAAGCCTATGCGCCAAAACCGCATTCTGCCCCGCCTGAGATTCAGCCGAAAATGCCGTTTAGCCGCAGATTGTGGCCTTGCAAAGCCCCGCGCTCAAGGTGCGAAACGGTAGAGCGCTAGCGCCGCCACCCTAGAACAGCGCCACGACCAAATCCCAGAGCAGCTTGAAGTTGAGCGCGATGAGGATCACGGCGGTGATCGCCGCGAGCGCTGTCAGCCAGCGCGGCGACACCAACGCGCCCATCTTGTCCTTGTCCGCCGTGAACATCACCAGCGGCACGATCGAGAAGGGCAACGCCAGGCCGAGCACGACCTGGCTCAGGATCAGGAGTTTGGCCGTTCCCGCATCGCCGTACCAAATGGTGACGATGGCCGCGGGCACGATGGCGAT
>DATBSU010000085.1:0-19908 GCA_036559585.1 Methyloceanibacter sp. | reverse complement strand
CTTCAGGGCGGCGTCGAGACAGGCGATCTTCTCCTGATCGGTCCCTTGGTTGCAATCGCCGGCGCGCGCCGGAGACGAGAACACTTGGCCGGCAACAAGCACGAGCACGGCAATAACGGGCGCGAGGCGCATATGCATTTGAATCTCCTCCCAAGACTTTATCCGGGCAGATGCTAATTCAGGATCTCTGCTTTGTGCGAGAATTGCGCAACGCCGCTCACGCCATCGTGAACGCGACCAGCCCGACGCAGACCCATGTGTTGCCCGGGGAATTGACATGCCCCGCAGCCCTTCGACCTTCGCTTGAATGGTGACTCCGCTAGCGCTTCTTCTTCGCCGGCGCCGGGTTCATGTAATAGGTGATCATCAAGAGCGCCATCAGCACGGCGGAGAATAGACCCGCTAAGGTGCCGATCCAGACCGGCGAGGCCTCGCCCAGGATCGTCGCGATGTCATGTCCCGCGAGGCTGCCGGCAATCGAGGCGATCACCGCATAGGTCAGCACCACGCTTGGCACGCGCGAATCATCCGGGCCTACGCCGGAGAAGCGGTGGACCAGCGTGTTGCGCGCGACGCTCGCGGCCAGCGTGCCGACGAAACCGGCGATCAGCGCCAGCACCACCGCGTTGCTGATAAATCCTCCGAGGCCAAGCCCGATCAGGGCGCCGACCACGGCGGCGGTGAATACCACCACCAAGATGCTTGCAGACGTCATTGTTTGATTCCCCCCAAATGCTATTGCCGTTGGCCCTTATAGCCCGCGCCGAACGGAACCGCCAAGGTGGAGTTCCCCGGGCACGAAGGCCGTCGTGCCGGCCATTATGCCGCTCTCCTTACCCGCTACGAACTGGTCTAAGGTCGAATGAGGTCATCAACCATGTTCACAAAACTCCTCCGCCGCACCCTCATCTCCATTGCCGTGATGGCGCTGCTGCTGTTCGTTCCAGCCGGCACCATCGATTGGCCGTCGGCCTGGATCTTCCTTGGCTCACAGCTCGTCCTATCGCTTGCCGGCGGTGCCTGGCTCGCGGAGAGCAACCCTGAGCTGCTCGAGGAGCGGCTGAAACCGCTGTTCCAGCCAGGGCAAAAGCGCTCCGACAAAATCGTCCTCCTGCTGCTGATCATCCTCGGCGTCTCGCTCTTCGTCGTCATGGGTCTCGACATTCGCTTCGGCGGGTCGCATGTGCCGCTCTTCGTTCAAATTTTCGGCGCCCTGCTCCTCGTCCCCATGGGCATGTTGAGCTATCTGACGTTTCGTGAGAACCGCTTCGCCGCGCCCGTGGTCAGGGTGCAAAAAGAGCGCGGCCACCACGTCATTGCCACTGGTCCTTACGCCTATGTGCGCCACCCGATGTATCTCGGCGCCATTTTCTTCGGGCTCGGCGTGCCGCTGATGCTCGGCGCGCTCTTTGGCCTCGTGGTCTCGGCTCTGCTGATCGTGCTGCTCGGGGTGCGGGCGGTTCTGGAGGAGCGGACACTCACCGCCGGACTGCCCGGCTACGCCGCTTATGCGGAGCGCGTCCGCTATCGCCTGGTGCCTAGGGTGTGGTGAGACGCCGCTCGCCCCGCGCTGAATCCTGCCCAGAATCTATCCCATTTCGGTGGCCTTCTTGCGCGCACGCGCACCGCGCGGCTATGTTTTTAGGCTGCGGTTGAAATCGGCGGGCGGCGGGGGCCAGGCTTGAGCATGATCCGGAAAAGTGGGAACCGGTTTTCCGAAAAGATCATGCGCCTACAAAGTAGAGTTATGAGATCGGGTCGCAATTTTGCTGGACGCGGTCGCGCGGGAAGCCGGCGGGGCTTGGCGCTGATCGCCGCATTGCTCCTGCTTGCCGGCTGCAGTCACCCGAACCTGCCCCCGACCGCGACGGCAACCCCAGCCGCGAGGCCGGCGGTCGCCTCCGGCGATAAGCCCAATGCGGATGCCCGCGACGCGGCGAGCAAAGCCTGCAAGGACGAGACCGAGAAGAAGGGCTTCAGCAGCATCGTTGGCATCTTCTCGCGGCTTCGCCATGGCAGCACCGAAGAACAATTCGCAGCCTGCATGAAAACCCGCGGCTACGACGGTTAGAGCATGACCCCGAAAAGTTGCAGACTTTTCGGACGAGATCATGCGTCAAAGACAAAGATCTCGAAAGCAATTAGTTAAAATTGGAGGGATCCGGCGGAGCAGCCCGCAAGGATTCTGCGCTAGCTTCCCCTGACAAGCACAAGGCGTCAGGCGACATGGAAAAACTCACCCACCCTCCCCTCGTCCTCATTGAATGGGTCGATAGCGGCCAGCCGATTCCAGGCTGGCAATGGCTCGACATGATCGAGGAGCGGAAGCCCCATCGCTGCGTCTCGGTCGGATTTCTGGTGCAGGATGATGATGCTGCGAAAGTGCTGGCGCCCAATCTCGGGGCCAGCGACGGCGGAAGCGGTTTCGATCAAGCCTCTGGCCTGACGACGATCCCCACTGCCGCCGTCGAAAACATGGTCGAGCTTACTTGGCCTTCGATTTCGGCTTCGCCTTGCTCGCGGCCTTCGCTTTCGGCTTGTCCGGACGCTGCGTCAACACCGATGCGGCGAGCGTCTTAATCTCTGTATGGCTCAGCGCGCCCGGATCCTTTAGCGCCTTCGAAGCAATCTTCCCGGCTGAGTCCCCAGACCTCTCAATTTTGGCCATTCATCCCTCCCCTTTTTGGCCGTCCGACTATACGCGCCTTTGGGAGGCCGACAAGCGCCTGCGGTATAGCGTTCCACACCCGCAATCTCTATAAATGGCCTCATTCCGAGTGTAGCTGTAGCCCCCGCCGGAGCGCCCGCCGGCCGGGTCGGGATGGGAACGGGCTCGCCTGAGAAGGCTCTAGACGGTGCGGGATTTCTACGGCGGCGGACGCCGCAAGCTCATCGATTGGCTGGCGATCGATTCCTGGATCGACTCCGGCCTCTATAATCTTTGGATCGGCTTCAAGAATTGGTGGGGCTCTTACTCCACATTCTTCGGCCGCTTCGAGGTCAAGGGCTTCGTCCGCGGACTTAACGAGCTGGCCTGCGAGACCCTAACGCTCGGCACCGGCGGGCTCGTTGTCTTGCTGGTCTTCGCGCTCCCCGCCTTCGAGATTGCACACGGTAAGATCAATCTGTCCGACGAATACAGCGTCACCTTCCTCGATCGTTTCGGCAATGAAATCGGCAAGCGCGGCCTGCTCCGCGACGACTCGGTTCCGCTCGAGGAAATCCCGGACATGATGATCAAGGCGACGCTCGCCACTGAAGATCGCCGCTTCTACGAGCATTTCGGCGTCGACGTCATGGGCACGTTCCGAGCCCTTGCCGAGAATGCGCGGCACGACTCCGTGGTGCAAGGCGGCAGCTCGCTCACCCAGCAGCTCGCCAAGAACATGTTTCTTTCTCCTGAACGCTCGCTCAGCCGCAAAATCAAGGAAGCTTTGATCGCCGTCTATCTCGAGGCGCATTACACCAAGCCGGAGATCCTGAAGCTCTATTTCGACCGCGCCTATCTCGGCGGCGGCTCTTATGGGGTGGAGGCGGCGGCTCAATTCTATTTCGGCAAGTCGATCCGCGATATCACACTTCCAGAGGCCGCCATGCTTGCCGGCATGTTCAAGGCCCCCACCCGCTACGCGCCGCATGTCGATCTCGCCGCGTCGCGCCGACGCGCCGACGAAGTCCTGACCAATATGGTCGAGGCCGGTTACCTGACCGAGGGTCAGGTCTATGGTGCCAGACAACATCCGGCGAAGATCGTCGAGCGCGGCGACTATTACAGCCCCGACTGGTTTCTCGACTGGGCCTTCGAGGAAGTGCAGCGTCTCATGCGAGGCAAGCCGGAGCACATTCTGTTAGCACGTACCACGGTCGATATCGGCTTGCAGAAACTGGCCGAGCAGTCGCTGCAGCAGACCATCGCAACGAATGGGCGCACCCGTCATTTCGATGAAGGCGCCATGGTCGTTTTGGAAACGGACGGCGCCGCGCGAGCCATTGTCGGCGGCAAGGACTACGGCACCAGCCAATTCAATCGCGCTACCCACGCGCTGCGCCAACCCGGATCTTCTTTCAAGGGCTACGTCTATCTCACGGCGCTCGAGAATGGCTTCACGCCGAAATCGATTGTCAGCGACGGATACGTGTCCTGTGGGCGATGGTCGCCCAAAAACTATTCCGGTGGTTTTCGTGGCCGCATGACACTCGCCGACGCGCTGGCAAAATCGATCAACACCATCGCGGTGAAGCTATCGCTGACCGTTGGACGCGAGAAAGTCCTCGCCAACGTGCGGAAATTGGGGAACGTCCATACCAAGATGACCTGCTCCATGGCGCTTGGCGACACCGGCATAACGCCGCTCGAGCACGTCGGCGGCTATGCGCACTTTGCTTCAGGCGGTCTGTCAGCGCGGCCCTATGGCATCGACACCATCAGCACGCTACAGAACCAGATTGTCTATAACCGCGACGCTGACGAGCCGCCTCGGAAACAGGTCTTGGACCGCAAGGTCGTGGAGACGTTGAACACGATGCTGCAGGGTGTGGTGCTGAACGGGACCGGCAAAGCGGCGCAGCTCGACTATACCAACTCGGCCGGCAAGACCGGTACCAGCTCCAACTACCGCGACGCTTGGTTTATTGGCTTCACCGGCCAGTACGTCGCCGGCGTTTGGCTTGGCAACGACGACTTCACCCCGATGTCGAAAGTGACGGGCGGCAGTTTCCCGGCGCAGACCTGGCACAATTTCATGGTGGCGGCGCACGATACTGACAACATCCCAACCATCCCAGGCCTACCAGTGCATCCGGTACAACAAGCCGAACAGGCGCGTCTGGCACTGAACGCGCCTGCCGCCGCGCCAAATGCCGATCTTCCGGCGCCGTCGCCTGAAAGCGTCAAGGACATGCCGAGCGCGACAAAAGCGCTCCTCGAAAAGCTTGGTACAATGCTGAAAGGTGCGCCCCCTCTGACGCCAAGCGAGAAGCCTGGTGAGCATCGCGCCGAGGCGCCTCCGGCGGCCATCGTGCCTTCCAACCCGAGCGTCCCAGCGGCAAATGGCGCGGCCAACTCTTCGGCCCCCGCAACCGGCACTCAGACCGCGACGGCGCCGCAAACATCATCGGCGGAAGCCGCCAATGGCGGTCTAACTTTGCCGCCGTAAGCAGTTTAACCCCCTCCTTGGCGCCGGCGCTTGACAAGCGCCTCCTCGATTGTGCTTGTTTTCCCCGGCCACTCTGTGGGCTTAAGGGCCCGTGCATGCGCACCATCATCTTCGTCGTTGCGACCTTCGCGGCCGCGCTCTTCATCGGCACCGGCTCGGCCTGGTACGTGATCGACCACGGCACGCCGCTGACCACGGAGCGGATCGGCCCCTGGGCGAGCTGGACCACCGAAGGCAATCCCCTTGCCGATCCCTACACCAAGGCGCATCTCGCCCGGAGCGGGCGTCTGCCCCTCACTTCGACGGCCGCGCGATACTTTGTTGCCCGCACCGATAGCGATGGCTACACGCTCAGCGCCGATTGCGAATACGCAATTTCTGGTCCTTCGATCAATGCGCGCTGGTGGTCGCTCGCTCTCTATGACGACCAGGGTTCCGTCATCGATAATCCGTCGCAACGTTACAGCTTCAATAGCGACGAACTGCTGCGCCGCGCCGACGGGACTTATCGTGTTAATCTCTCCAAGAATGCGCGTCCGGAGAATTGGCTGCCGAGCGGCGACGATTCCGGCCGGAACCTCGTGCTCATGCTCCGTATCTATTCGCCCCGTGTTACGGATGCGACCGGCACGGGACAGGTGCTTCCCGACCGCCTGCCCAAGATCGAGCGAAAATCATGCGACTGAGAATCCCCCTGCTCTTTATCTTGATCGCCATCGTGCTGGGCGGACTCATTCATATCATGGCGGTCCTCGCCCTGCCGTCGCTCGCACCCAAGAATGCGTTCGCACGGCTGAAGTCGCTCGGCGAAGCCAACGTGATGATCGAGCTGCCGCCGGTGAAGCCCGGCGAAGAGACCATGCCAATGCAGGCGCCCGACGTGCGTTATGCCTTTTGCCGTTATGATCTTTCTGCCGGTCCCGTACGATTGAGCGCGGTCGTCCCCGACGATCTCTGGCTGATCGCGTTCTACACGCCGAAAGGCGACAATTTCTACGCCGTCTCCGGCGCCGATATGCGGCGCGGCCGCGTGAACATGCTCATCAACGAGACCGGTCAGCCCGTGCCGGACCTCGAAGGCGATGCGCCCGAGGAAGAGGAGGTCGTGGTAGTGGAATCGCCGCTGAAGGAAGGCATCGCCATGATCAGGGCACCGCTCTCAGGCGCGAGCCGCTCGGCACGAACCGCCGAGGCGCTGAAGTCGGCGAACTGCGCGCCGTTCTCCCGGTAGCCATAGGAAAAAATTATTTCTTGCGCCGCTGTGCCCGTCCGCGCGATGCGCTGCGTATAGGCCGCGGCGCCGGTCCGGGGTTCCGCCGCTCGATCCGCACGCCTGGAAAGATCACGATCTCCCCGCGCGGACCATCAGTGGAATCTTGCTGCTCGTCTCGATCGCGACTCCCCGCCGCCAGAAGGCTCTGGGCCGCAGGGCGGAACTCGAGGATGATCGCCATAGTCGGGGTCTCCTATATACCGCTCACGGCGTGAGGACCCATTGCTCCTTGGGCGTGCCCCCACGCGCCTTCCCCTATTAAGACGCCGGTAAGGTTAACGGAGTCCTAACCGGCTCATCCAAGCTCGGCGTCGACGAGATGATGTCGCCCTTGCCGATCCTCAATCTCAACAACCCAAAAATCGGAATCGAACTCGGCTTCACGCACGAGATATCTGTCGGCCTCTCGTCCCGCCACTCTATCGCTACTCAAGCAAATCACAAAGCGACGCTCGGTGCTACCCGTCTCGAGCCCCGCAGGCGCTGGACCATAGAGACTGACCGTGCCGTCGAGCCGATTGATTGAAAGATAGATAGCGCCGGCCTGATCGTCGCCGCGTCGAACCACGACCGCCGGTACACCCGCGACCTCGCAGCGCCGCAAATAGGCCTTCACCCAAATCTCGCTTCTGATACGCATGATGAAGACTCTAGCGTGGGAAATCGCAGGCGTCATACGCCGCGTGTCAGGAGTGACGCGAGGGGGACGCTATTCGATCGACTTGCCGGTCACCCGCTTGATCTCCCGCAACAAAACCGGCGTGATCCGGCCGTCCTGCACGAGCTTACGGTCCCTCTGGAAGGCTTCGATCGCGGTTTTCGTGGTGGCGCCCATCGCGCCATCGGAGGGACCAGGATCGTAACCGAGATCCGAAAGCACTTGCTGCACGCTCTTCACGGTGTTGTCGATGGCAACGGGCTTTGGCGCCTGTGGCGCCGGCGCCACCGATCCGGTCGTGGCTGCCGTCTTGGATGGCAGTCCCAGCAGCAGCCTCGCCAGCAACTGATCGGACGGCACACCGGTCACAGGCAGCCCTTCCGCCTTTTCATAGGCGGAAATCGCAGCCTTAGTATCGTCGCGCATTCTCCCGTCCGCTTCCCCGGCATCGTAGCCGCGTGCCTTCAGCTCCGTTTGTATGTCGCGCACGAGCTCGACTGGCTCGGGCTGAGCCGGAACGTCCTTGCGCACATCGCTTGTGGCGACTTGCGGACTTGGTGTCGGAAGCGGGACGATAACGGGGGTATCGCTCACGCTTACACGTGTGGAGGCAGGATTGGGATTCATGGCAGTGCCATGCCCTTCCTGAAGATAGAGAGCGTTATAGATGATAGCGCCAGTCAGGCCGAGAAAGGCCAGAAACGCTAACCGTGCCGAAACTACCCCCATCGCGTCTGGCAAGCCCAATTCATTGGTCGTTGAACCCCTGGAAAGGCGAAGAGAATCGCCTCCATCCCATCTTGGCGCCCGAAGCTAAAGAGTTGTTAAACGAGAGAAACTAGGCCGCCGAGGCTTTGTGCAGATCGAGCTTCGGAAGCGGCGCTGCGATGTAGTCTTCCAGCGGCAACAGCAACGTGGCAACCGTCCCCTCCCCAAGCTTGCTCTTGAGGCTGAGATCCCCGCCATGAAGCCGCGCCAGCCCCTTCACCACGGAAAGCCCAAGTCCCGCCCCATCATGCTGCCGGTCATAGGAATTATTGGCTTGTATGAAGGGATTGCCGAGCTTGGCCAAGTCGGCCTCATCAATACCGATACCGTTATCCGCGACGACAAGCGCGACGCTCGTGCCCTCAAGCCGCGCCTCGATCCGCACCCACCCGCCGGCATCGGTGAACTTGATCGCGTTTGAGACCAGGTTGAGCAGCATCTGCTTCACCGCGCGCTTGTCGGCCGCGAGCTCTGGTAGACTAGGCGATGCATCCACGATCAATGTAATCTCTTTCTTCTCCGCAGCCTGCCGCGTCACCTCGCAGCAAACATCGATCAACGGCCTAACCGCGAAGGGTTCCTTGACGATCTTGAACTTGCCGGCCTCGATCTTCGACATATCGAGAATTTCATTGACGACCTGCAACAGGTGCTGGCCGCTGTCATGGATATGCCCGGCGTAGTCCCGGTAGCGCGCATCGCCGAGCTCGCCAAACATCTCACCGTGGATAATCTCTGCGAACCCAATCACGGCATTGAGCGGTGTACGTAGCTCGTGACTCATATTGGCAAGGAATTGCGTCTTGGCGCGGTTGGCACTCTCGGCATCGTCGCGTGCGCGCACGAGCTCTTCTTCTTGAGCTTTGCGCTCGGTGATGTCGCGCGTGACCGCGACCACGCCCGCACGAAGCTTCTCTGCGCCGAACGTCGCCGTATTGACGGGACGACAGCGCATTTCGAGCCAGATATGTCGTCCCCTGCCGGGAGCGCCCTGCAATGCCCTGAACTCGACCGCCATCGGCGCGTTGGCCGCATAGCATCGCGACAATGTCGTGAGATAAGCCGGCCGATCTGCGACATGGACGCGCTCGAACAAGCCATCGCCGTAAAGTCTTGCCGGCAACTCGCCGAACATCGCTTGCGCTGCGAGCGAGGCGAACACCACGCGGCCGCGCTCGTCATGACGCGTAATAAGGTCGGAGGTGTTTTCCGCGAGTAGCCGGTAACGGTCTTCGCCGATCCGGACCGCGTCCTCAGAAGCACGATGCACGGACTGAAGGCTCACCGTGAGACCGGTGACGTAACCGAGCGCTGTGAAGGCGCCAAAGAAAGCGAGCGCGAGCGGTGGCAGTGATAGCTCGTTTGCGGGAAGCATGCCTGCCGCTCCAAACACAAGCAGCGTGACCAGTCCGAGCGAGGCTAGCAGCGTGGCGAAGGTGACGATGCGAATGTCCCTGGCGAGTGCTGCCTCAAGCGGCACCACGATCATCCAAGGCAGCAGAAAAGAGTGAATGCCTCCGGTCAGCCAACAGAAGAAGGTGACGAGGCCCGCGAAATTTGCCGCTGAGATCAGATGGGCAGCCGCGAATTTGCCGGTACGGGACAGAAAGATTGCGAGCCCGATGGGCGACAGCAGCCAGAGAAACGCGATTGCGCCGAGCAGTGTGGGCTTGCCCCCCACGACGAGATAGATCGGAAACACGAGGAGTGCGACGAACCCGGCGAGGACATGCGAAGCGATAAAGGATTGGTGCCGGGCTGATGCCACGGCATCGTCCTCCACCGAGACATGGACCAGCGAGCGGAAATATGCGCCCAGGCCCTTCACACTTTCGATGCCGATCCCATGCATCTTTCAAGCGCACCCACTCAACCCGACAACCGGCGCCGGCCCTATTTGAAGCATTATTGAGCGACTGACTTAAGGAAGCTTAAAGTTGTGACAAACATAGCCAGCTCGGCACTCAGCCAAAAATGGCTGAATTGCAACGATCTCAGGCACTACGCAGCATTTGACTAAAGTTTTAGAGAAATCATAATGAAAATAAATGGGGTGTAAATCGCCGTCGTTCTGCTTAACAGAAGCTTTCACAGATCAAGTAAAATTATCTCAGTCAATCGATATTTCCTTATTTCCTTTGAGTTATAGTGTCCTCATCTGGGGAAGATGAACTGGCCATTTAGAGCCGGCATCAGTTGAAAGGGATAAGGCGATGTTTTTGATCAGGACTGCATTTTGGCTCGGGATCATCATTCTGCTGCTGCCGACCGATTCGAAGCAGCAGGGCGAGGTTTACGGAACGGCCCAGGCCGCAGTGAAGGACGTCACCGGGTTCTGCGACCGTAACCCTGACGCCTGCGCCAAGGGCATGGATGTCTTCCAAATGTTCGTGCAGAAGGCCGAATTCGGCTTCGAGATGCTGATGGGCTTCATCGAGAACAAGGACGTGGCGGCCTCGATCGCAGCCGATGTCCCTGCCGCCTCGATCCCTGAGCCGTCGGAGCCTGCGTCCTTCGAGCCGAGCCCGTCGCAAGACACACTCGAGCCGCAGGATCTGCAGCCGGCTTGGAACGGCCCGTCAGGCACCTAGCCGATTGCTGCCCTCGCGGCCCTGTCATGACGGCGTTCTCGTGTCTATATTGATTTGTATGGACCAGAGCCAACAGACCACGGCCGCGCCGCCCGGACGTATCGATGCCATCCTCGCCGATTTCGAGCTGCTCGACGATTGGGAGGATCGCTACCGTTATGTCATCGAGCTCGGCCGCACTCTGGAGCCGCTGCCCGACGACGCGCGGAACGCCGCCAATAAGGTGCAAGGCTGCGTGAGCCAGGTCTGGCTCGCCACCACGCCGCACCGCGACGGACGCAACACCAGCCTCACCTTTATCGGCGATAGCGATGCTCACATTGTGCGCGGCCTGATCGCAATCCTTCTCTCGCTTTATTCCGGTTTGAGCGCCGATGACATTCTCAAGATCGACGCCAACGCTGTCCTCAGCAAGCTCCACCTCAAGGAGCACCTCACCCCGCAGCGCTCGAACGGCCTGCTCTCCATGGTGGAGCGGATCAGAAGCGACGCGCGCGGAGCTCTTGCCACGCAAGCCGCTCACTGATCGCCGTCCTCGCGCCAGGCGTCGAGCGTCGGCCGATAGTCTTCGCTTCCCCAATGCCGTAACCGCCGCGAGGCGGCAGACCGCGAACCTTCCTCGCGGATCAAACCGTAGTCGTTGGCGAAATCAGCACGATGACAACGCGTTACGCGTATCCGCGAGTACCCGCTCTCGCAACTAATCCCCGGCTTCCGCATCAGGCGCATCCTCGGATGCAACTTCATCGGAGAATTGCGACATGGCCGGAACAGCGAGACAGCACCGAACGGGGATTAGTTGGCCACAACCGCGCTCAACCACTGCGCGAATTTATGCTGGAATGACCGACGCCGGCGCTCGCCACTATGTGCGAAGCGCGATTTGGCGAAGCTCCTTCCGCTTTGGCCGCGCGAGATCGAGGACCAAAGCACGAATGGCGCTCTGCATATTCTCGCAGAGCTCCGCCGTGCCCTTCGCGCGGAGCGCACACGCGGGCTTGCCGGTCATTGGTCTTACGACCTCAACCGTCATCTTTGATTATTGAGCGCCTTCAAGGGAGAGCTCGCATCCTATCGCCGATGCAGCTCAACTGCAGTGGATCTGCTGGGGCTCAGCCGCGACCTTGACCGGAATTGGCGTATAGCGCCGCTGGGGTGTCAAGGTCGTCACTTTAGCGGTTTCGACCGGCGCGGCGACGTCGAGGCAGAGGATGCGGTCGACACAAAGCCCATCCTGCGACAGCGGCAATCTCAGCCAGAACAACACGATATGATCGCGGCCCTCTGCCGGTCCCCGCACCACGCCATGATGCGGCGCGCCGGTCTCCAAGATGCGCTCATGCGCACGGCGCCAATAATCTGCCTGTCCGCCCGAGAACACTTGGCCGACACGCTGGCCGGTAATTTCCCTGCCATAGATGTCGTGGAAATTGGTGCCTGCGAGGCGGAACCGCGCCTCTTCGAGGCCATTGGCAACGTCGATCAAACCAATATTCGGCAGCAGCTTGGTAACACCCTGCGGATCGATATCGGAGCGCGCCGGCATTTGCCGGGAGCCTGCCGCTTCAAGCCAATAGTCGAAAAGCATACGCTGTCCCTGAACAACCAGTTGTGCCCTAAAGGCTCGCCTGGACAGCATGTGGCCTCCCCCTGCCGCAAGTCGTTCAAAACGCCTGCGAATCGCCGCTATCTGTACAAGACTATGTGTGGTTCGGATTCGACGCGCAAGAGTCCTCGGCGAAATTCATAAAGAATCGCAATAGCTTGTAGCGGAATCGCGGTCGCTCTACTCGATATGGGTGCTTAAGCCGCCCGAGTAGGCTCGATCTGTTTCATAACGAAACACAAAACATCCAAAACCGCTGATTCGCGCGCTATTTGCGCCTCTGCCCCAGACCCATGCGCTTGGCGAGGTCAGACCGGGCGGCCGCGTAATTCGGGGCGACCATGGGGTAGTCGTGCGGCAGGCCCCATTTCTCCCGATAGTCCTCAGGAGTCAGATTGTAATGGGTCCGCAGGTGGCGTTTGAGGGATTTGAACTTCTTCCCGTCTTCGAGGCAGATAATGTACTCGGGCGTCACGGACTTTTTCACCGGTACTGCCGGACGCAACTCCTCGCGAATGGTTTGCCCCGTCGTGGATGAAGCGCGGCTTAGCGCGTCGAAGACATTCTGGATGACACTCGGCAGGTCCGAAGCGACCACAGTATTGTTGCTCACATAAGCCGAGACAATCTCTGCTGTAAGCTCAACGAGCTCCGTTTTCTCCAGATTTTCTTCCATGTTGTGCGCTCCTTTGTCCCTGTCCGTCCCTATTGCTATTGCATTTTGCCGTTTTTGTGACGCGAACTTGGAAGGTTGCCGCAATTAGAGAAATACCCGATGCGGCGCGACTAAATTTACGAGGTTCTATACCATTTTCCTAAGACGCTGCAACGCAATATCTTGGAAGATAAGCTTTAGACTGAGATAAGCCTAACCGAACTATTCCGTACTTCAAATGGCTTGCAGCCACTTCTTAAGTTTAACTCGCAAGGCACGGCGCCGATTTAGGCTCGTTGACCGCCCTCAGGCGTCCACCATAATTCAACAAGCCATCAATGCTCCGTGACACACCGTTTCCCGCCCTGGAGTTGCTTTTTGTCGATCGCCATATTGTGGATATCCACCATCCTTAAGAACGGGAAAGTCTCCAGAGATGAACAGATCGACCGAGGCCAAGAAGAACGACACCGTGAAGCTTACCAAGTCCGATGCTGAGTGGCGGAAACAACTGACTCCCGAGCAATATTACGTCACCCGCGAGCATGGCACCGAGCGTGCCTTCAGCCATCCTTATTGGCAGGAGAAGCGCGACGGCATGTACAAATGCGTCGCTTGCGGCGCGCCGCTGTTCAGCTCCGATACCAAATACGATTCCGGCACGGGCTGGCCGAGCTTCTATGCACCGGCAGACAACGGCGCCTTGAGCGAGCACGAGGATCGCAAATTCCTGATGCGCCGGACGGAGGTCCGATGCGCCAATTGTGAGGCGCATCTCGGCCACGTCTTCACTGACGGACCGAAACCCACCGGCCAGCGCTATTGCATCAATGGTTGTGCGCTGGAGCTCGATACCAAAGACAAGAGTTCCGGCTAAACTCCTTGCATGAATCAAAAAATCTCGCCTGACCACGCGGCGCCACGCGCCGCGCGCCGTCCCTTCACCGACACTCATCATGGCATCGTCCGCGAGGACGATTACGCCTGGCTGCGCGCCTCGAACTGGCAAGAGGTGATGCGTGACCCGGCCGTTCTCGATCCCGCGATCCGCGCCCATCTCGAGGCCGAGAATGCCTATTCGAAGAACGAGATGGCCGACATCGAGAAGCTGCAAGCCGCTCTCTTCGCCGAGATGAAAGCCAGGATCAAAGAGGACGACGAGAGCGTGCCGTCGCCGGATGGTCCCTTTGAATATTACACCCGCTTCGTCACCGGCGGTCAGCATCCGCTATTTTGCCGGAAACCCCGCAAGGGCAGCGAGGAGCGCGTGCTGATCGACGGCAACGCGCTTGCCGCTGGCCATGCTTATTTCCGCATCGGCGGCGTGTCGCATAGCCCCGACCACAAACTCATTGCTTACGCCGTCGACACCAAGGGCTCGGAATTTTTCACGATCAGGATCGTCGATGCCGAGACCGGCGCGCTCGTCGATACGAACATCACCGACACCAATGGTGACATGCAATGGGACAACGACAGTAGCGGTCTATTCTATATCTGGGTCGATGACGAGCATCGTCCACGGCGCGTGCTTCGCCATGTCGTGGGCGCCGACGCAACCGACGCGGTGATCCGCGACCAAAAGGACCCGGGTTTCTTTCTTGGCATCGACTCTACGCAGAGCCGCCGCTTCCTTCTCCTTAGCGTCCACGATCATGAGACGTCGGAGGTGAGCATCATCGACACGGAGAGCCGCGAGACGAAACCCGTGCTCGTGGCCAAGCGCGAAGCCGAACACGATTATTCCGTGGAGCATCACGGCGACAGATTGATCATTCTCACCAATTCGGGCGGCGCCGAGGACTATCGCATTGTCGAAGCGCCGATCGACCATCCCGGTCCCGAGAATTGGCGCGAGATCGAGCCGGCCAGGCCCGGGCGCCTGATCCTCGACGTCGTCGCCTACAAAAATCACCTCGTACGCCTCGAGCGCGAAGACGGACTGCCGCGCATCGTCATTCGCCGTTTCGCCGATGGCCAAGAGCATACGATCGCATTTCCGGAAGAAGCCTATTCGCTCGGACTTTCGCCTGGCTTCGAATACGATACGACGACGCTCCGTTTCACCTATTCGTCGATGACCACGCCCGCGCAAGTCTTTGACTACGACATGGAGACGAGAGAGCGAAAATTGCGCAAGACGCAGCAAGTCCCCTCGGGCCACGATCCGTCGCTCTATGTCACGCGCCGGGTGATGGCGCCGGCCAAGGACGGAGAACTCGTCCCCGTCTCGCTGCTCTATCGCAAGGATACCAAGCTCGACGGCTCCGCCCCGCTCCTCCTCTATGGCTATGGCGCCTACGGCGCCGTCATCCCTGCGGGCTTCTCCACCAACGCGCTGAGCCTCGTCGATCGCGGCTTCGTCTATGCCATCGCCCACATAAGAGGCGGCAAGGACAAGGGCTATCGCTGGTACAAGGACGGCAAGCGCGAAAAGAAGCTGAACAGCTTCAGCGACTTCATCGCGGCCGGCGAATATCTCGCGAAAAGTGGCTTTACCTCACGCGGCCGCATCGTGGCGCATGGCGGTAGCGCCGGCGGCATGTTGATGGGCGCCGTCGCCAACCTGGCCCCGGATCTCTTTCTCGGCATCATCGCCGAGGTGCCCTTCGTCGATGTGCTCACCACCATGCTCGACGACACGCTCCCCCTCACGCCGCCCGAATGGCCCGAATGGGGCAACCCGATCGAGAGCGCGAAGGACTACAAGACCATCGCCGCCTACTCGCCTTACGACAAAGTGAGTGCGCAAGCCTATCCGCACATCCTCGCACTTGCCGGCCTCACCGATCCGCGCGTCACCTATTGGGAGCCCGCGAAATGGGTGGCGCGACTTCGCGAGCTTAAGACCAATGACAATCTCCTGCTGCTCCGCACCAATATGGAGGCGGGTCACGCCGGCGCGTCCGGCCGCTTCGAACGGCTGAAGGAAGTTGCGCTTGCCTATGCGTTCGCGTTGAAAACTACGAGGCACACAGAGCTTACGCGCGCTTAACCACGCCTCTTAACTGCCCCTTACACCACGCCCCGCTAAGGAGAACGATCATCCTCGCGGAGGCACCCCATGATCAGCTTCGCCCACGACATCAATCTCAACTTCCCGGCCTTCGATCCGAGTTGGAGCGATTTCTTTGGTGAGAGCCAGTGTACTCCGCGCGCCTATTTTGATCTGAAGCGCCTCACCAATGATTTACTCGCGGGCAAGCCCACGGCCGCCTATTTGCCAGCGGCGAATGACTACTTCTTAGGAGCCGACAAGAGCTATCGCGGGATCGCCAGCGCGCTGACCGGCAATGGCGCACAATCCTTGACCAGTCTTCTCGTGGTCAACAGCACGAGCCCGATCACGACCCTTGCCGAGCTCAAAGGCAAGCGTCTCGGTCGCATCAATGGTTATTGCACCACGAGCTATTTTGCGGCCGCCATTTTTCTGCAGCGCCACGGCTTTTCCATCAACGACTTCTTCGCCGAGATCCGCGACGTTGGCGCGCGGCAAAAGCAGATCGATGCGGTTCTTGCTGGCACCGTCGACGCCACCATGGTCGATGCCGATACCTATGCGAGCCTGCCTGAGAACGCGGCCAAGACGCGCGTGCTGGGCGAAGTCGATCAATTGCCGACGCCGGTTGTCATCGCGAGGTCAGATGCGCCCGCGAGCTTCGTCGACGAGTTGCAGCAAAATCTGCTGTCGGAACCCCGCGACGAGGATGAGCTGTTCTCGGGCTTCATCGACTACGAAGAGACAATCGACGAGCGCTTCTTCTCGGATGCAGCCCTCGCCTTCGCCGCATAGCGACCGCCTAGGACTCCGCAACGAGCTGTGCCACACTGCCGATTATGCTGCTCATTCGCGAAAAATCCCAACTCCTCATCATCGACGTGCAGGACAAGCTGCTCGATGCCATGTCGGCCAAGAGCCGTCTCATCCAGCGCTGTGTCCGCCTGGTCCAGGCGGCAAAGGCGCTCGACATTCCAATCACGGTCTCGGAGCAATATCCGCAAGGCCTGGGCCCGACTGTCGAATCCATTCGCTGGGCGCTCGGCAATAGCGCGAGCATCCTGAGCAAGGTCGAATTCTCCTGCGCCAAGAATGAGCCCTTGCGCGGTCGCCTGGATGAACTGCGGCGCCAAGGGCGGCAACAGATCGTCATCGCCGGGATTGAATCGCATGTCTGTGTGATGCAGACCGCAATCGACCTCGAGAATTACGGCTTTGACGCTTTCGTCGTTGCCGATGCAGTGACCTCGCGATCCAAGACCAGCAAGCGGCTGGCGCTCGCCCGCCTCGCCAAGGCCGGCGCTGACATTGTGGACAGCGAGATGGTGCTGTTCGAATGGCTGGGGCGCGCCGGGACACCCGAATTCAAGGAATTGCAAGCCTTGGTGAAGTGATCCCGAACCTGAACGAATCCTGCATGCCCGGTTCAGATTGAGTTCAAGCGGCCGGACGCAATGTCCGAAGCGTCAGATCCCTGTACTGATGAAAGCGAACCTTCCTCGGCACCGGGCGCGGAGTTCAGGGGCTCCGCGCCCACCCTTCCCTCCGGCTTTACTCGGCCTTTGCCTTCCCCAGCGGGCTGCCTTGCCTCGGCAACAGGGAACCTTTAGCTTCCGTCAGCATTTCCCCGACCACACCCCCGAGGACGCCAATGGCTTTCGAACTCCCCAAGCTTCCCTACGCTTATGACGCGCTCCAGCCTTATATGTCGAAGGAGACGCTCGAATATCATCACGACAAGCACCATCAGGCCTATGTCGACATGCTGAACAAGCTGCTGCCGGGCTCAGGTTTCGAGGGCAAGAGCCTCGAAGAGATCGTCAAGGCCAGCTACGGCAAGAACCAGCCGCTGTTCAACAATGCCGGCCAGGACTTCAATCACATCCATTTCTGGCAGTGGATGAAGAAGGGCGGCGGCGGCAAAGCACCGGGTTCGGTGCTGGCGCTGATCGACCGCGATCTCGGCGGCTTCGACAAATTCCGTGAGGCCTTTATCGAGGCCGGCAAGACCCAGTTCGGCTCCGGCTGGTGCTGGCTCACCATCAAGAACGGCAAGCTCGAAGTGACCAAGACGCCGAACGGCGAGAACCCCCTTGTCCATGGCGGTTGGCCACTGCTCGGCTGCGATGTCTGGGAGCACTCTTATTACATCGACTACCGCAATCTTCGACCGAAATATCTGGAGGCCTGGTTCGATCATCTGATCAACTGGGGCCACGTCGAAGAGATGCTGGCGATGACGCCCGGCCAATAGGCTGAGGTGAATGCTTCTTATGACGGGCGGGCGGCTGTTTCAGCCGCCCGTTTCGTTTGCAAGCCGTGCTATTCTCTCCCCTAGCGTCGGAGAGCAGCGAGGACGGCCGTGCGGAACGGAGAGTCTTCGGGTGAAGCAAACGTGTCCTGGCACGCGTCGCTTGCGCTGGTCGAGGTATTCCGCGATCTGCCGGCGGCACAGCTTGCTGAGCTTGAACGGCAGCTGGTAACTCTACCGATCCGCCGCGGCGAGGTGCTCTTTCACCAGGGAGACCCGGAGGACGCACTTTATATCGTGGGCTCTGGCCGCTTCGCCGTCGATGTCGGCGATCGGCGCATTGCCGAGATCGGCATCGGGGCCCCGATCGGAGAGATCGCCTTCTTTGCTGACCGGAAGCGAACCGCGACAGTCACGGCCTTACGCGACTCGATCGTCTTCAAGCTTTCGCACGCCGACTTTATCGCGCTTGCCGACCGTCATCCCGGCATTCTGAAACCGATCGCGGTCACGCTGGCGCGCCGTCTTGCTGACACGCTCGCGACCGACGGAGAACCGCATCTCTCTCATCCGCGGACCATCGCACTGGTCGCTGCCGGAAATGCGCAACTTCATGAGACGTTTCGCGACGAGATCACCAAGGCGCTGTCCGGCTTCGGACAGATCGCGATCGTCGATTCCGCAACGCTGGGCGCAAACTTTCCCGATGACTCCGAGTTTGCCTCCGAGGCCGTCACCAGTTGGCTCAACCGGCAGGAAGCGCGCTACCATTTCGTGCTTTATTTCACCGATCCGGATCTGACAGCCTTCAACCGCAAGGCCATCCGCCAAGCCGATCAGATCCTGCTGGTCGGATTGCATCGGGAATGCGCCGACCGCGCGCCGCAACTAAATCCTTCCGAGCGCTTTGCCTTCGAAATTCATCCAGCTTCGGCGTTCAGGCTCGTTCTGCTACACGAGACCAGAGCTCCCATTTCAGGCACGTCCCGCTGGCTCGAACAGAGGCCGGTCGCGCATCATCACGTTGTTATCGGCGACAGGGCCGACTACGACCGCACCGCGCGCTTCCTCACCGGCCATGCGTTAGGGTTCGTCGCGGCGGGCGGAGGCGCGCTCTGCGCCGCTCATATCGGCGTCTATAAAGCGCTCCTCGAGGCCGGCCTTTCCTTCGATCTTGTCGGTGGCACCAGCGGCGGCGGCGCGATGACGGCCGCCTTCGCCATGGGCGCCTCACCGGACGATGTCAGCGCCCGCACCGCAGACATTTTTCTCACCTCGCGCGCCCTGAAGCGCTTGACCTGGCCGCGCTACAGCCTACTCGATCACACTGTGTTCGACCGCGCGCTGAAGACCCATTACGGCGAGACCGATATCGAGGACCTCTGGACCTGCTATTTCTCGGTCGCAACCTGCCTCGCCTCCAATTCGCTCCGGCTGATCACGCGCGGTCCGGTCTGGAAGGCGGTGCGCGCGACAAGCTCGATTCCTGGCCTCTTGCCGCCGGTCTACGAGAACGGGTCGATGCTCGTCGACGGCTCGCTGCTCGACAACGTTCCGGTCAAATCCATGCGCATGCTGAAGAGTGGCCCCAACATCGTCGTCAATCTTAGGGCCGAGGGCATTAAGAGTGGCAGCGTCGACTATGCGTCGCTTCCGTCGCGGGGCCAGCTCATGCTGCAACTCCTCAATCCGTTCGGCCGGCGGAATCTGCCGAAGGCGCCCGGCGTCGCCACTGTGTTGCTGCGGAGCTTGATGGTGCGCCGCGAGCGCCTGGCCGATGGTCTACGGAGTGAGGATCTTCTGCTGTCACCGCCGCTACCCGAGGACGTCGGCGTCATGGACTGGCATCGCCACGCCGAGCTCACCTCCCGCGCCTACGACTACACCGCCAAGCTGATCGAGGGGTTACGCGCCAGCGGCCACCCCCTATTTCGCTGAATTTGACCGCAAGG
>DATBSU010000084.1:0-9607 GCA_036559585.1 Methyloceanibacter sp. | reverse complement strand
CTGCATCGCTGGAAATTTCCAAGAGCAAGCGCGCGGAGGCCCGCATTCCGTTCGGCGCGCTGGTCGAGCTTGGGCTGATCTCGCCCGGCACCGTGCTTTACGATCCGGCGGCGCGGCACGAAGCGCGTGTGGTGGCCGATGGCAGTATTTCTTGCGCCGGCGCACAAGGCTCGATCCACAAGATCGGCGCGCATGTACAAGGCGCCACCGCCTGTAATGGCTGGACCTTCTGGCATTTCGAACGCGAAGGCGAACTCAAGCCGATCGACGCTTTGCGCGAGCTGGCGCGGCGAGAACTGGGGACGCCGAATTCCTGATCTTGCTCGGCGCTTGCAGCGCCGCTGCGTGCGCCAGAACTTTCTTCATGACGCTCGGTAGCGCCGCCGCGTGAAAATCCCGGGGGGCGAGCCAGAGACAACGCTCGGGCGAAGCGCCTCGTGACAGCGATGGTTTGGCGCCAACATCGGCGCAAAACACGCGAAGCTGTAAATGAAAATGCGTGAAAGTATGCTCGACGAGGCCGGGCAGCTCGCGCCATTTCGCCTTGAGCGGCGCATGTTTCAGCCCCGTTTTCGTTACTGCTTCGACCCAGGGCGAAGAGGGGGTTTCAAGCATACCGCCCAAAAGCCCGCATAACGGCCGCTCCCGGAGCAGCACGGCGCCATCGTCGCGGATGGCGACAAAGGCAATGGCGCGGCGGGTGGGTCGCGCTTTTTTCTCATCGCGATAGGGCAGGGCCTCAGCAAGGCCTGACTCGTAGGCGACGCAACTCGACCGCAGCGGACAGAGGCCGCAAGCCGGGCGGCGCGGGGTGCAGATGGTGGCGCCCAGATCCATCATGGCTTGCGCGAAGTCGCCGGCACGCCGTTCGGGCGTCAGGCTCGACGCGAGCGCCCTCAGTTCGGGCTTGGCGGCCGGCAGCGGGGTGGTCACCGCGAAGAGACGCGCCACCACGCGCTCGACATTGCCGTCGACGGTGGTCGCGCGTTGATTGAAGGCAATGGCTGCGATGGCCGCGGCGGTGTAATCGCCGATACCTGGAAGCTTACGGAGCTGCAGCTCCGAGTTCGGGAATTTGCCGTCATGCCGTTCGGCAACCATTCGGGCGCAAGCATGCAGGTTTCTCGCGCGCGCGTAGTAGCCGAGGCCGGCCCAGGCCGCGAGTACGTCGCCAAGCTCCGCATTGGCGAGCGAGGTCACGTCAGGCCAACGGCGCAAGAAATCTGCATAGCGCGGCGTGACGGCCTTAACCGTGGTCTGTTGCAGCATGATCTCGCTGAGCCAAACGCGATAGGGGTCAGGTTTCACGCCGGACGGCGCGCGCCAAGGCAGAATGCGGCGATTGCGGTCGTACCAATCGAGAACGGCGCCCGACACGGACGGTGCCGTTACTTCAAGTTTGAGTGACTTTCGCCGTCTTGTTGGCAAAGCCCTCGTTTCCACGCTTTTCGCCATGTTGCTAGTGTAAGCTTGGGGTGCGGCTGGGGCAAGGAACCGGCGTCCACCATCCACGGGAAGATCAAGACGCATGAGCCAAGGGTCGAAGTGGGTTAGCGCCAAGGCGGTCGGCGCTTACGTAGCGCGGACGCTCGATCCGGTCGCCCGCGCTCGCGGCTTTGCCACTATGACGCTGCTCAGCGAATGGACCTCGATCGTGGGCCCCGATCTTGCGCAATTCACCGCGCCCGACAAGGTGGCATGGCCCCGTCGCCAAGAAGACGGCGAGGCGCCCGCAAACTCCAGACGCACGCCCGGCGCCACGCTGGTGCTCCGGGTTGACGGGCCGCGCGCCATCGAGGTGCAGCACCGCGCCGACCAGATCCTGGAGCGGGTGAACACCTATTTCGGCTATCGCGCCGTGGCGGCACTCCGCATCGTCCAAGCGCCGGTGACAAGGCAATCGCCGCGCGCTCCTAAATCCTCTCTCGAAATTGATGAGACCAGCCTGAAGCAAACCGCAAGGATCGATAAAGACGGCCTGAAACGAGCCCTATCGCGGCTCGGCAGCGCCATTCGCGGCCAAAAACCGCGCTGAACAGGGCTGGCGCGGAGGCTTCTCTTGGCTTAACGGAAGGGGACAAAACGGCGGCCCAAAAAGGCTCGCAACGGGACCTCAATTGGCGGAGTAAGGCAGCGTGGCGAAGGACGATAAATCTCAAGGCGGCAAAACACCGGACAGCAAACACTCGGGCGGCATGAGCACGATGACGACGCTGATCTTGGCGGCCGCCGTCGCAGTGCTGGCGGCGGCCGGCATCTATGCCTATCGCGGCGGGTTCAGCGGCAGCGGACTGGCCTCACCCACCGACCCGAAGAGCGATCCGGCGATTGCCGAGTTGATGAAACCGGGCCCGCTCACCGAGATGGTGATGGGGTCGTCAGACGCGCCGAACACGATCGTCGAATACGCGTCGATGACCTGCCCGCATTGCGCGCAATTCCAGAAAGAGGTGCTGCCGGAGCTCAAGACCAAATATATCGACCCCGGCAAGGCAAAATATATCTTGCGCGAATTTCCGCTCGACGGACTCGCGCTCGCGGCCTTCATGGTGGCGCGCTGCTCGGGTGACGACCGCTATTTCCCGATGGTCGATGCTCTGTTCGAGACCCAAGATGTCTGGGCCGTTACGGGCAATGAAGGCAAGGAGAAGCTGCTTCTGATCGCGCGCCAGTCTGGCATGTCCAAGGAGCAATTCGACCAATGTCTCGCCGATAAGGCGCTATTCAACAAGATCGTCGAGACCCGCAAGCGGGGCAACGAGCAATTCGGCGTGGATTCGACGCCCGCCTTCTTCGTCAATGGCAAGCGGCTCGGCACGCAACATACGTTGAAGGATTTCGAGGCGATACTCGACGGAGCGGATACGAGCGCGGAGACGACGCCCGCCGCTCCCGCGCCCTCAGGGCAATAGAACCGGATCGCACATGGCGTCGCGGCTTGTCACAGTCCTCGTTCTGGTCGCCGCCTTCCTAGGGCTCTCAGGCTGCGGCGGCGCGGCGGGCACGGCCGGTGCGCCAGAGACCAAGGGGCTGACCGGACCACCACAGGCAGAGTTGCTTGCTCCGGGCCCACTCGGCGAGCATGTGCTAGGCAAGGCGACGGCGCCCGTCACGCTTATCGAATATGCGTCACTGACCTGCCCGCATTGCCGGAACTATCACCAGAACGTCTTTCCCAAGGTAAAGCGGGAGCTGATCGATACCGGCAAGGTTCGCTACATCATCCGCGAATTTCCGATCGGGCGTTCAGCGGGTAACGCCGCCCTCGTTAACTTTTGCGCCGCGGACGGTAAATGGTTTCCCCTGTTCGAGGCCTATCTCGCCCGCCAATCCGAGTGGGTGAGCCAAGAAGTGCGCCTCGACGAGATCTTCAAAGTCGCCCAATCCAGTGGTATGAGCCGCGAGACGTTTGACAACTGCCTTGCGAATCAAAGCATTATCGACGGCTTGAACGAGGTGAAACAGCGGGGGCGCAAGTTCGGCGTGATCGGCACACCGACCTTCTTCGCCAACGGGCGTAAAGCCCAAGGCGAGGTCACTTTCGAGGAAATCAAGGCCTTGATCGAGCCGCAGTCGTCGTCTTGATTTTAGCGGCGACGAAATGTCAATCGCAGCGTTCGCGTTTCACATTTTGAGGATCATCGGACCGTGAAGATCACACGTCTTCGCCTACTTGGATTCAAGTCCTTCGTCGACCCAACCGAGCTTCTGATCGAGCCCGGCCTGACCGGCGTCGTGGGACCGAATGGCTGCGGCAAGTCGAATCTGCTCGAAGCGTTGCGCTGGGCCATGGGCGAGACGTCGTACAAGAGCATGCGTGGCTCGGCGATGGAGGACGTGATCTTCGCCGGCTCCGAAGTTCGTCCCTCGCGCAACACGGCCGAGGTGACACTCTTTATCGATAACAGCTCGCGGAAAGCGCCAGCGGAATTTAACGATTCCGACATGCTGGAAGTGACGCGCAGAATCGAGCGCGAGGCTGGATCAGCCTATCGTGTCAACGGCAAGGACGCGCGCGCGCGCGACGTGCGGCTGCTGTTTGAGGATGCGGCAACCGGGGCACGCTCGCCGGCCTTAGTGCGTCAGGGGCGCATCGGCGAAATCGTCAACGCACCGCCGCAAGAGCGCCGCCGCGTACTTGAAGACGCCGCCGGCATCGCCGGCCTGCATAGTCGGCGCCATGAAGCCGAACTCAGACTGAAAGCAACCGAAGCCAATCTCTCGCGGCTCGGCGATCTTATCGGACAGATCAATTCACAATTGCAGGCGATGAAGCGTCAGGCGCGGCAGGCGCAACGCTATCGCGAGATTTCCGGCAAGATCAGAGAGTCAGAAGCCTTGGCGCACCACCTCCATTGGGAGGGCGCCTGCGCCCATGTAGATGAGGCCGAGGCCGCCTTCCAGGATGCGCTCGGCGCCATGGGCCGCGAGACCAAGGCTGAAGGTGAGGCGCTGCGTCAGCAGGCTGAGGCCGCGGAGAAATTGCAGCCGCTTCGCGACGAAGAGGCAACGCGCGCGGCGGTGTTACACCGGTTGAGCGTGGAGCGTGATGCGCTCGAGCGCGAGGAGGCACGCGCCAAAGCCCGGCAATCCGAGCTTGAGACACGTTTGGCGCAGGCTTTGCGCGACCTTGCCCGCGAGGAAGAGCACATCGCCGAGGCCGAGGGCATGCTGCGCGGCTTGGCCGAAGAAGGCCGCAGGCTTGAGGCCGCGAATTCGCGCGATCACGAGGAGCCGCAGCTCAGAGAGGCTGCCACTTTCGCCGTCGCGGTCCTCGCCGATAGCGAGCTCGTCTTAAGCGAAGCGACGAGTGTATTGGCGCAAGCCCGCGCCGAGCGCCGGAGGCTCGAGACCGAGCAGGCCGAGCTGAAAGACCGGCTGGCACGGCTCGATGCGCAAGCGCGTGAGGTTACCGCGGAACTGGCCAAGCTCGAAGCTGATTCACCTTCGCTCGGCGCTCTGCCGAAGCTCAACGAGAAACTCGCCGCACTCGCCACTAAAGTGGCGCGAGCCGAGGCGGATTTGGCGTCTGCCGAGGCCGAGGAAACACAGGCCCGCGCGGTTGAAGCCGACAAGCGAGAGATCGCGGCTACGGCAAAGCTGAAGGCCCAGGAGTTCGAGACGGAGCTGGCGACGCTGATCAAGTTGCTTGAGCCGGAGCACGAGGGCGATTGGTCTCCAATCGTCGGGCAGGTCCGTATCGAAGCCGGCTATGAGGGCGCGATCGCCGCAGCTCTCGGCGACGATCTCGATGCCGCCAGCGACGAAAGCGCACCGGCGCATTGGCGCCTGACCAAGGGCGACGACACCGACCCGGCTCTGCCCTCCGGCGCCGAGGCGCTCAGTAAATTCGTGAAAGGCCCGGCCGTGCTTGGCCGCCGCCTCAGCCAAGTCGGCCTGGTGAAGGCTGCCCAAGGCAAAGGCTTACAAGGAAAGCTAAAAGTCGGGCAGCGGCTGGTATCGGTGGAGGGCGACCTCTGGCGCTGGGACGGCTACACCCTAAAGGCCGGTACCGCGACGGCGGCAGCCTCCCGGCTGGTCGAGCGGGGGCGGCTCGTCGGCCTGAAAAAGGAAGCAACCCTAGCAGAAACGCGCGCCGCGAAGGCAGAAGCCGAGCTCGCCGCCGCGCGCAAAGAGGCCATGATCAGCGGCGAAGCGCTGAAAGCCATCCGGCAAATCGTCAAGGAAGACCACGTCGAACTCGATCGCATGCGCGAGGCGATTGCGCTAGCCGAGCATGAAAGCTTGGCCAAGAGCAAGAGGCTCGGCGCACTTTCGGAATCGAAGCAACATGCCGCGACCGCGCTCAGCGATGCGCAGGCGCAAGCGGCAACGATCGAGGCTGCGTTTGCGGCACTTGCTTCGCTTCCGGCGCTCGGAGCCGCACTTGAAACCGCGCAGAGTGAGGCTGGCGAAAGCCGCACCACGCATGCACGCGCAGAGGCCGCACTCGAAGGTTTCGAGCGCGAGATCAAACTTCGTCAGGAACGGCTCGAGGCGATCAAGGCAGAACATGATCTTTGGGAGAAGCGGATCGCCAATGCGCGCGAACAGATCGAGACGTTGCGCGCCCGCGAGACCGAGACCAGCACCGATCTTTCGGCTCTCGCCAATCTTCCCGCCGAGATCGAGGAGCGGCGCGGCAGATTGATGGAGACCATGTCGAACGCCGAGCGGGCCCGCGCTAAGGCGGCCGACGACCTTGCGGTCGCGGAGTCCGCGCTGAAAGAGCGCGAGAAAGGCTTACGCGAAGTGCAGGAGCGCCTTGCGGCTGCGCGAGAGTCTCGCGCACGGAGCGAAGCGCGGCTCGAAGGCGCGCGCGAGCGCCGTACCGAAGTAGCGCGCGCCATTCGCGAGCAGCTCGATTGCATGCCGGAAGCCTGCCTGGCGCTGGCCGGCCTCAAAGAGGGTGCCGAGCTTCCGCCACTTTCCGAGGTCGAGGCCAAGCTTCTGAAGCTTAAAGGCGACCGCGAACGGCTCGGCGGCGTGAACCTGATGGCCGAAGAAGAAGAGGCCACGCTCACCACGCAGCTCGAAGAGCTGATGCGCGAGCGCGGCGACGTCGAGCAAGCCATCACCAAGCTTCGCCAGGGTATCTCCAATCTCAACCGCGAAGGCCGCAAGCGCCTGCTCGAAGCCTTTGAGGCGGTGAACGGACATTTCCAGCGCCTGTTCAAGACACTATTCGGTGGCGGCAATGCCGAGTTGAAGCTGGTCGATTCCGACGATCCCCTAGAGTCCGGCCTCGAAATCTTCGCCTGCCCACCGGGCAAGCGGACGCAGATCCTGACGCTGCTGTCAGGCGGCGAAAAGGCGCTCACCGCCATGGCGCTGATCTTCGCCGTATTTCTGACCAACCCCTCGCCGATCTGCGTGCTCGACGAGGTCGACGCGCCGCTCGACGATGCCAATGTCGAGCGCTTCTGCGTGCTGATGGAGGAGATGGCGAAGGAGACCGATACCCGCTTCCTGATCATCACCCACCATCCGCTCACCATGGCGCGGATGAGCCGGCTGTTCGGCGTGACCATGGCCGAGCGGGGCGTCAGCCAGCTGGTGTCGGTCGACCTGGAAACCGCAGAGCGGCTTCGGGACGCCAGCTAGAGTGCCCTGATTTTCGCGGCTTCGGGGCCGCTCGGACCGAGCTTGACGGGCCAAATCCCGGACCCTAAGGTGCCGCGCATTCCAGACTTTGTGGCCCTAAAGCCCAAGGTTTTCCCCGGATTTGAGCAGCGAAATGGCCGGAGCCAAAGACGGTCGCAACAAAGGCGCCCGCGACGATGAGCATTTTCGGCAAAGGCTGGACGAGCTCGGGGAGCGGATCGGCAAAGCGCGGGGAGCTAGCCCCGAGGTTACGCCGGTCGATGCGGAAAGCAGGGGAAGAGCGCTCGGGCAGGCACTGAGGCTGGCGACTGAATTGGTCGTAGGCGTGGGCGTCGGGGGCGTCATCGGATGGGGGCTCGATCGTGCTCTTGGCACGGCGCCCTTATTCTTGGTGGTGTTCCTGATCCTTGGCAGCGCCGCGGGCATCCTCAACGTGATGCGCACGGCAGCTTCAATGCAAGTGAAGGGCCCGCTACCGGGTAAGGACCTAGGACCTGACGATGACGACGATTAGGGGCTGAGGACGTGATGGATGCGCAAGCAGCAGAAGAGGCGGCGCACGGGGGCGCGACCAGCTTGCCGAACCCCATGCATCAGTTCGAGATCAAGCGGCTGATCCCGCTTGAGCTGTTCGGCTTCGATGCGTCCTTTACTAACTCTGCACTGTTCATGGTGATCGCGGCAACGCTGATCACGCTGTTCACGATTTACGCAATGTGGGGCGGGAAGCTGGTGCCGACGCGGCTACAGTCGGTCGCCGAGATCTCCTACGAGTTTATTGCAAACATGGTGCGCGACAATGTCGGCACCTCGGGGATGCAATATTTCCCCTTCATCTTCACCCTCTTCATGTTCGTGCTGGCGCTGAACATGCTCGGCATGATGCCCTATTCCTTCACGGTGACGAGCCATATCATCGTCACCTTCGCCCTCGCCGCCTTCATCTTCCTCGCCGTGACGGCGATCGGCTTCTTGAAGCATGGCATCGGCTTCCTCAAATTCTTCGTGCCGGCTGGCGTGCCTGCGGTGATGCTGCCGCTGCTGGTGGTAATCGAAGTGATCTCCTATCTCACCCGGCCCTTGAGCCTCTCGGTTCGTCTGTTCGCCAACATGATGGCAGGCCACACCATGCTCAAAGTGTTCGGCGCGTTCGTGGTTGCGCTCGGGCTGCTCGGCGGCTGGGCGCCGCTCGCCTTTATGGTGGGCTTCACCGGTTTGGAAATTCTGGTCGCGTTCCTGCAGGCTTACGTGTTCGCGATCCTCACCTGCATCTATCTCAACGATGCGCTCCACATGCATCACTAGGTTTCAACTTCATCGTTCGTAAGGGAGAGAGAATATGGATCCGTCAGCAGCAAAATTAATCGGCGCAGGACTTGCCTCGATCGCACTCGTGGGCGCCGGCGTCGGCATCGGCACTATCTTCGGCAATTATCTGCAAGGCGCGTTGCGCAATCCGTCGGCAGCTCCCGGCCAGTTCGCCAATCTGCTGCTCGGCTTCGCACTCGCGGAGGCCACCGGCCTGTTCGGCCTCGTGGTGGCGCTGATCATCCTCTTTGTGTTCTAGGCTTTAGGCCTGAACCTAAGGAGGCTCGCTCATGCCGCAGCTTAACCCGCTCGATTGGGGGCCACAGCTGATTTGGCTCGTCATCACCTTCGGCATTCTTTACATGCTGATGAAGCGTATCGCGCTGCCCAGAATCGGCGACGTGATTGAGGCTAGGAAGGCCCGGATTTCCGGCGATTTGGCCGAAGCCGAGCGGCTCCATCGCGAGACGCAAGAGGCGATCGCGGCCTATGAGCAGGCGCTCGCCGAGGCCAAGCAGAAGGCGCATGCCATCGCCGATCAGGGCCGTGCCAAGGTGAAAGCCGAAATGGCGGAAGAACGGGCCAAGCTTGACGGGGAGCTTGGGGCAAAGGCCGCAGAGGCCGAGAAGCGGATCGAGAAGGCGCGGGCTTCGGCGCTGAAAGACGTGAACGTTGTCGCGGCCGACGTCGCAACCGATCTCGTGAAGCAGCTGATCGGTCTCACGCCGAGTTCTGCTGAGGCCGAGAAGGCCGTCGTCGCGGTGCGGAAGGACTAGGCCGTGGAATTCATCTTCGAGCCGGAATTCTGGGTTGCGGTCTCCTTCTTCTTGTTCCTTGGGCTCGCGCTCTATCTCGGCGTGCATAAGAAGTTGGCGACCGCACTCGATGCTCGCTCGGCTTCGATCGCCAAGGAGCTCGACGAGGCGCGCGGCTTGCGCGAAGAGGCGCAAAGCGTGCTTGCCGATTACCGCACGAAGCAGAGTTCTGTCGACAGCGAGGTCGCGGCGATCGTGAGCCTCGCCGCCAAAGAGGCGGGGTCGCTCGCAGCCGAGACGCGGGTCTCGATGAAGGAACATTTCGAGCGGAGAACCAAGCTCGCCGAGGAGAAGATCGCCCGCGCCGAGGCGCAGGCTTTGGCCGATGTGCGGGGCGCCGCCGTCGATGCCGCGGTCGCCGCAGCCGAGAGCATCATCGC
>DATBSU010000083.1:0-6598 GCA_036559585.1 Methyloceanibacter sp. | reverse complement strand
AGCGTGCGAGAGACCGGCTGCCACTCGTCCTTCGACGAAATTTGCAGGCCGGTGCCGCCCGGCGCATAGCCTTCGACGGTGGCGCGGAGCATATCTTGCAGTTCGGCATCGTCGGATTTCTGAATGGCCTCGTCGAGGCGCTCTAGCGCGGCGATCAGATCCTCGTATGCCATCACTGGCTCCGAATTCTTGAAGATGCGAGGATGCGTCGTCTCGGTGGTGTTCTCGCCGATCAAAAGCTCCTCATAGAGCTTCTCGCCGCGCCGCAAACCGACATATTCAATTTCGATATCGCCCTCCGGATTCTCTTCGTCACGGACCTCAAGCCCGGACAGCTTGATCATGGTGCGGGCGAGATTGTCGATCTTCACCGGCGTGCCCATGTCGAGCACGAACACTTCACCGCCGCTCGCCATCGCTCCGGCCTGGATCACCAGCTGCGCGGCCTCCGGGATCGACATGAAATAGCGAATGATGTCCTTATGCGTGACGGTCACCGGGCCGCCGTTCTTGATCTGCGTGCGGAACCGCCGCACCACCGAACCAGAAGAATCGAGCACGTTACCGAACCGCACCATGGTGAAGATGGTGCCAGGCTTGTCCTCGAGCGCCAGCGCTTGCAGGATAAGCTCGGCCAGCCGCTTGCTCGCGCCCATCACGTTAGTGGGCCGCACCGCCTTGTCGGATGAGACGAGCACGAAACGCTCTACCTTGAGTTCCTTGGCCACGTCGGCGAGCACCAGCGTGCCGAACGTATTGTTTTGCACGCCGGCGAACGGGTTCTGCTCGACGATGGGGACATGCTTATAGGCCGCGGCATGATAGATCACCTCGACGCCGAAATTGCGAATGGTCCTGGCCACCAGCTTGCGGTCGAGCACGGAACCGAGCACGGGGACGATCTCGGTCTTGGCGAGTTCGACTGCGTCAGGCTTCTTATTGTGCCGGTCGAGAAATTCCTCGATCTCCATCTCAATCTCATAGAGCGCCACCTCTGATAGCTCGAACAGCACCAGTGCCTTCGGACCGAGCATCAGAAGCTGGCGCGTAAGCTCCGAGCCGATCGAACCTCCGGCTCCGGTAATCATCACCACCTTGTCGCGGACATGGGCGAGCAGTAGCTCTTTGTCGGGCGCCACGGGATCCCGGCCTAACAGATCTTCGACATCGATCGGCCGGAGATCGCTCACCTCGACGCGTCCCGACGCGATCTCCTCAAGCGCTGGCAGCGTTTTCACTTGCACCGGGTAGGGCTCCAGCGCCTTGATCGCCGCGCGGCGCTCGTTGCGGAGCGTCGACGGCAACGCCAGCATCACCTCTTTGACATTCTCGTGGCTGATCAACTTGGCGATCTTGTTCGCCCGCACCACCTTGACCCCGTGCACCACCTGGCCCGCGAGCGAGGGGTCATTGTCGATGAAGGCGACAGTGCGATATTGCCCGGTCTCGTTCAACGCGCGAAGCAGTTGAATGCCCATCGCGCCGGTGCCGTAGATGATAACGTTCTTGCGCTCGTCCAAGCTGACCGGCTTGTGTTGTGGGGCGACATGAAGCAGGAGCGCCGCCGCCCATTGCCGGCTCACCCGGATCAGACCCGCCGCGATGAGTCCGTAAATGACCACGACCGAACGCGGATGCCCCTTCACCCCGCTCATCAAGACGACGAGCGCCCAGATCAACACGGCGATGACGACGGCGATATAAATCCGCGTCGTGCCGGAAGGGCCGATGAAGCGCGTGACGAGCTTGTACAGCCCGCGCATATGGAAGGTGATGACGCCGATCAAGGGCGCGGCCGCCAGCAGCACCCACATCGTCGTCGAGTCGGGCACATAGGCGTGGCTGAGGCGCAAGGAATAGGCGGCCCACAAGGCGATGCTGAGCATCGCCATGTCATTGGCCATGAGGAAGATCCGCTTAAACCAACGCGGACGTTCGATGAGCCAAACGGCTACTCGGCCTGCCGGCCGGCCTAGACCCGTCCCCAAGAGACCGAACCCCCGGAAGTCGTTGCGCAACAAGTGTTAATCAGCGAGCGATGCACCATATCTGAAGCTTAGCGCCAACGGAAGCAATTGCGGGACTGGCAGCTTAAGGCCCGGAAAGCCTTGAAGCTCAAGGGCTTCGCTCATCCAAAATGACGACGAACAGCCGTTTTGGGCCATGCGCGCCACTGATGATGGTCTGCTCGATATCGGCTGTGCGCGATGGTCCGCTGATCCAATTGACGGTCCGCGGCAGAGTACCTTCCCCATAGAGCGCTCGTAACCTGCCCCAAGCCTCCTCGTAACAGCCGACGATATCGCCCTCATCCACCATCACGATATGCGTCTCGGGCAGGAAATTCAGGCTGGTTGGATTGCCCGCGCCCGAGACCAGAAACAAAGTCCCAGTCTCCGCGACGCCTGCGATCGCCCGCGAGAGGCCGATTGCGTCTGAAGCCGACGGCTCACCGTAAGTCTGCGTGAGCTTGGGCGCGAGCAGCCAGGGTAGGGTGACGAGAACCGGCTCTTCGCTGAGGCGGAGCTCGCTGGGAAGCTCGTGCTTCGCTAAATAGGCAGCGATGGCTTTGACCACGCCTTCGGGATCGCGGACCCGGGTCACTTCGGCGCCTTGGCTCGCCAACATGCCGCTGAAGAGGGCGAGACCGGCTTCGCGATTGCCGAGCGAGCGGGCAGGGATGGTTCCGCTCGGATGCGTCACCAGCCGATGCCGCACGTTCGCTTCGCGCCACTTATCGGGAGCGTTCGCGCCGAGCGTAGTCCTGATGCTCTCCAGCACCTTTTTCCGATTCGCTTGCGACCCGCTCACTCTTGAGTCCTCTTTGCGTAGAGCTGGTGGAAGGTCTCGCCTTCCGGGGCAGGAAGGTCGCGATTTCGCGTCCAGGCGCCGGCGAAGGGAAGCCAACTTAGCTTTCCTGACCTTCCGGCAAGCAATGCGAGCAGCTTCACGGCCGCGCCCGAAAGCGCGTGATAGAGTCGAGGGCGCTTCGCGGCATAAGCCCAGAGTTTGAGGGCCGTTTTTTCTCTGAATTTTGGATTGCCGCGCGCGAAGTCGCGTTCCCGCCAGGCACGCAACATCGACGGCAACGGAATGCGCACGGGGCACACATCCTCGCAACGCCCGCAAAGGCTCGAAGCATTTGGCAAATCTCGCGCGTGGTCGATGCCAACGAGAGCCGGCGTCAACACCGCACCCATCGGCCCGACATAGAGCGAGCCGTAAGCGTGCCCACCGATCGTCGCATAGACCGGGCAATGATTGAGGCAGGCGCCGCAGCGAATGCACGACAGCATGTCGTTGAAGCTTCCGCCCAGCATCTCGCTCCGTCCGCTGTCGAGCAGGACGACGTGATAGGCGCTTGGGCCGTCTGCGTCGCCTTCGCGCCGCGGACCCGTGGCGAATGTTGTGTAGGTGGTGATCTCCTGGCCGGTGGCCGACCGCGCCAGGAGCCGCAAGATCGTGCAGGCATCTTCCAGCGTCGGCACGAGTTTCTCGATTGAGGCGATCACGATATGCATCTTTGGCAGCGTCTGCGTCAGGTCGGCGTTGCCTTCGTTGGTCACGACCACGGACGTGCCCGTCTCGGCGATCAGCAAATTGGCGCCGGTGATGCCGACATCGGCGGCAAGAAATTTCTGCCGCAACACCGCGCGCGCCTCGGCGACGAGATCGGCGGCGCTGCCAAGCGTGCGGTCTGCGGCTAGACCTTCATGCGAACGCCTGAAATCTTCCGCGATGGTTTCCTTGTTCAGATGGATGATCGGCGCGATAAGGTGGCTCGGCGCCTCATTGCGCATCTGCGCGATATATTCGCCGAGATCGGTTTCGACGGCTTCGATGCCGGCTTCCTCCAGGCAGGCATTGAGCCCGATCTCCTCTGAGACCATTGACTTGCCCTTGGTGACTAGCTTGGCGTCCGCATCGCGACAGAGCTTGAGGATAATCTCGCGCGCATCTGCAGCCGTTGGAGCAAAATGCACTTGGCCGCCGCTGTCGGCGACCTTCCGCTCGAAATAATCGAGATAGAGATCGAGATGCGACAGCGTGTGCAGCTTGATCGCGCGCGCCTCGTCGCGAAGAGTGTCGAATTCGGGCAGTCTCGCCTTGGCATCGACCCGCTTCTGGACGAAGCCACGCTTGACGTTGAGGAGTGCACGCTGCAGCTCGGCATCGGCCAGAGCTTTCGCCGCATTGGCTTTGAAGTCGGAGGCGAGCGCCGTCATGGCTAAATCCGCTCCCCGCCGATCGGTGCCGCCTCGATCATGTTGGCCAACAACTCGGCGATATGGCGCGCCTGGACCTTTTTTCCGTCGCGAGAAAGCTTGCCTGCGATCTGCATCAGGCAACCGAGATCGCAGGAGACCACGCAACTCGCCTCCGTTGCCGCGATCGTGCGCGCTTTGGCCTCGCCAATTGCCGACGAAATGCCGGAATATTTAACCGAGAACGTGCCGCCAAAGCCGCAGCAAGCCTCGCTATCTGGAAGCTCCACCAGATCGATGCCTCTGATGCTCTGAAGTAGCCGACGGGCCGCCCAGCTCGATCCCGTCTCTCGCAAGCTAGAGCAGGACTCGTGATAGGTGACTCGGGCCGCATAGGTTGCGTCGACTCCCTCCACATAAAGCACGTCGACAAGAAATCTGGTGAGCTCAAAACTCTTTTCGGCGAGTGCCTTGGCGCGTTCGGCGTAAGCCGGATCGTCGGCAAGGAGTTTTGGATAATGCAGCTTCAGCATGCCCGCGCAGGAACCGGAGGGTGCGACCACATAATCGAAGCCCTCGAAGACATCGACAACCTGACGTGCGATCGCCTGAGCGTCGGCCCGGTCTCCTGAATTGAAGGCAGGCTGCCCGCAACAGGTCTGGGCAAGGGGCGCTTCGACCCGTGCGCCTGCGTCCTCCAGCAATTTGATCGCCGCAAAGCCAATAGAAGGCCGGATCAAATCGACGAGACAGGTCACGAACAGGCCGACAAGCGGCGCCCCGGCTGTCAAAACTTCGGTCATGTCCCCTTGCCCGACCCTTCCTGCTGACGATAGAGGAGTAGCACCGAGCGCCTGAATCGAGAACCTCGGAACGTTTGGGACGGGCAACAATGCGCAAGCCGATCGCTCATGCTGCGGTGGCGATAATGCTGATGTCGCAGTGCGGTGCCTTGCGCGCCGAGCCGATCCGTCTGATAACGGCGATGGTTTACGGCTCGCATTTGCCGGGGCTCGGCGAGCCTGCGCTCGATCTCGCCAAACGCATCAAGCTGCTCTCGAGCGACACGATCGAGCTCGACCTGAAGCAGCCGGGCGAAGTGGCCCAGCCTCAGGAAATTCTGGAGAAGGTCTCGCAAGGGACCATCGCCGCCGGCTTCTCGACCGCAAGCTTCTGGGCGGCGAAGATGTCGGCCGCTTCGCTCTTTTCCGGCTTCCCCTTCGGCCTCGATGCCACGGGCTATGTTGAGTGGTTCTATGCCGGCAACGGTCTCAAGCTCTATCAGGAGATGTACGACCAGGCGGGCTATAAGGTTCACGTCATCCCTTGCGCCTTCGGCGGAGCTGAGACCGCCGGCTGGTTTGCCAAGGAAATCCTCATCAAGGATGACATCAAAGGCTTGCGCATGCGCATCTTCGGTCTCGGCGGCCGCGTCATGTCGCGCGCCGGCGCCATCACCGTGCTGGTTCCCGGCGGCACCTTGACCGAGGCCTTCGACAAACATCAGATCGATGCGGCCGAACTATATCCGCCCGCCGCCGATCGCCGCCAAGATCTGCAGTCTCACGTCAAGCTGATCTACGCGCCGGGCTGGCACCAGCCGGAGACCGTGCTCGAACTCCTGATCAACAAGGAGAAATGGGCAGCGCTGAGCGCCGAGCAGCAGGTGCTAATCGAAACAGCGTGCCAGGCGAGCATGCTCACCACGCTCGGCTCGAGCGCCAAGCTACAGCGCGACGCACTCGCTGAGCTTGCCGCCAAAGACGGCGTACGCATCGCGCCGTTGCCGCACGATGCGTTGGACGCCTTCCGCGTGGCGTGGACCGAGATCGCCAAGGAAGAGGGCGATCAGGATGCCTTCTTCAAGGAAGTACTCGACGACATCGAATCCTTCCGCGCCAAGTTCCCGAGTGCAAACGCGCCCTAGCCGCGCCGTGACGGCGCGGCTAGGGGCAGATTGTTATTTCTGTGTCTTCAGATAAGCGATGATGTCAGCACGCTCGCCGGCATCCGGGACGCCGGGGAACGCCAGAGCCATCGGTGAATCCGGGATCATCGCCTTGGGATCGGCAATCCACTTGTCGATGTTTTCCTCGGTCCAAACCCAGCCGTCGGCGCCGAGCTTCTTCATGCCTGCGGAATACATCGAGGCATAGTCCGCGACCGATGCGGCTTTGCGCCCAACAATGCCGTTAAGCTCTGGTCCGACCAGCGTTTTGGCGCCTTCGCCAACCTGATGGCAAATCCCGCACTTGGCGAACGCGGCCTTGCCCTTGGCGGCGTCGCCTTCGGCGAGGGCGGAACTGGTAAGGGCGACAACAGTCAATCCAGCAACAGCAAGACTAAAAACCATCCTCATCTCAATTCTCCCTATGTTTGGGCGCTTCTACGAC
>DATBSU010000082.1:0-35804 GCA_036559585.1 Methyloceanibacter sp. | reverse complement strand
AGACTTTGGGACTTAGTCCGAGATTTTCAAAGCTCATGAATTGGCTAAATATATAGCGCCAAGCCGTATTGCCGGCGCCTATGCTTCCTCAGCACGCAAGTTTTGCTTTCAACGATTCGCAACCCTCACGCAAGTACCTGTAGGCTTCCAAATAAGCGCGAGCGCGCTGAAGCGCAAGTGGCAAATGCCACATTTCAACCTACGAGACGAAGCACCGCAGTCGGCTTAGTCCTCTTTACCAGGTGCCTCTTTCTTGGCTGGAGCGTCGTCATCACTCTTCGCCGGGGCCGCGGCCATGGCATAAGTGCCGGGTTGCCCAGCCTTAACGAACAGAGTGATGTCTTTATCGGCATCCAAATCATAAGAGCTGACGACGACCGTAACCTCGTTGTCTTTGCCTTCCTCGCCCTCGAGCTCGATCGAGGCATTGGCAAGTCCTTGGTCGTTGATCTCCTTGATCGGCACCGTTTTCACCACCGCAGGGATGGGGCTGCCTTCCGAGAATGCGAGCCATTGCAGATAGACATGCGCGCCGAAGGTCTTTTGATCGCCGGTCATGAGCACGATGGCGCGATAGAACCCGCCCTGCTTGTCGATCGACCAGGATCCGCCGGTTACCACTTCCGCCACTTCCGGCGCCACGCCGTCGATCAATTTGGTGTCGTCGGCAAGCGCGGTTCCAATGGGCGCGGCGAGCGAAACAAGAACGGCAGCAGCGCGGAGGATCGTCTTAAACATGGGGAACTCCCTCTTTCTTCCGCGCGAATAACCGGCGCGACCTATGGACCCGCTTCACGAAGGCGATTTATAGAGTATTGCGGCGCGTCGCGACAGGGGGTGAGGAAGCCAACAAATGAGCCAGCCTGACTTTGCCGATGTCGCCGTGAAGCCGCCGCTTCTCTTCCTTGGTGCGGTTGTAGCGGGTTTGCTCCTCAGCCTGGCGCTTCCCATCGGGCCCGGTCTCGGTTCGGCGAATGAGCTTGCCGTCGCGGTCGGACTGACCTTCGTCGTGATTGGCTTTGCGCTCGCCGCATTCTCGGTGAGGACCTTCACTCGCGCTGGCGCCGATGTCGTTCCGGGACGCCCGGCAACCACGCTCGTCACCACGGGCCCGTATCGCGTGACCCGCAATCCGATCTATATCGGTTTCATACTTCTCTATTTCGGCATCGCCATTCTCGCCACCAGCGTCTGGATGCTGCTTCTGCTCGTGCCGCTGCTCATCGTCTTGCAGCGCGGCGTGGTGGAGCGCGAAGAGACCTACCTCGATGCAAAATTCGGCGAGGAGTACGGGAAATACAAAGCGCGCGTGCCGCGCTGGCTGTGAGCGGGCGTCAAATATCCAGCACCTCGGGCGCCGCGAACTCTGCACGCTCTTGAATGAATTTGAAGCGGGCTTCCGGCTTGTTGCCCATCAACTGATCCACGACCTTGTTGGTCAGGGTCCGCTCACTTTCCACGATTTCGACTTTCAGCAACGTGCGGAGCGAAGGGTCCATCGTCGTTTCCTTCAATTGCCGCATCGGCATCTCGCCGAGACCTTTGAAGCGCGACACGTCCACTTTGCCCTTGCCGTTGAACTCCTTCTTCATCAGCTGCTCCTTATGCGCATCGTCGCGCGCAAAAAGCGTCTTGCCGCCTTGGCTCAAGCGATAGAGCGGCGGCACGGCGAGATACAGATGTCCCTGATCGATCAGCCCGCGCATCTCCTGATAGAAGAAGGTGATCAGGAGCGAGGCGATATGCGCGCCGTCGACATCGGCGTCGGTCATGATCACCACCTTCTCGTAGCGGAGATCCTGATCGCGATACTGCGTACCGGTGCCGCAACCGAGCGCCTGAATGAGGTCGGACAGAAGCTGATTGTCGCCGAGCTTCGATGAACTCGCGCTTGCCACGTTGAGGATCTTGCCTCGTAACGGCAGCACGGCCTGGCTCGCGCGATCTCGCGCCTGCTTCGCCGAGCCTCCAGCTGAATCGCCCTCGACGATGAAGATCTCGGTGCCTTTGGCTTCGCTGATGGCGCAATCGGCGAGCTTGCCCGGAAGCCGCAAGCGCCGCGTCGCGCTCTGCCGCCCGACCTCTTTTTCTTTTTTGCGGCGAAGCCGCTCCTCGGAGCGATCGACGACCCATTCAAGCAGTCGGTTGGCTTGGGTCGGGTTGCCGGTCAGCCAATGGTCGAAGGCGTCGCGAATCGCGCCTTCGACGATGCGCGTCGCCTCGGCACTAGAGAGTCTATCCTTGGTCTGGCCCTGAAATTCCGGCTCGCGCATGAAGAGCGAGAGCATCGCGGCGGCGGTGCCAAGCACGTCCTCGGCCGTGAGCTGCGCCATCTTCTTGTTGCCGGCGAGCTCGCCATAGGCGCGCAAGCCCTTGGTGAGAGCAGAGCGCAAACCCGCCTCATGCGTACCGCCATCCGGCGTCGGCACCGTGTTGCAATAAGAGCTAATGAAGCCGTCCTCGCCCGCGACCCAGGCGATCGCCCATTCCACCGAGCCGTGGCCTTCTTTCTTTTCGATGCGTCCGGAGAATGCGTCCTTGGTGACGGTTTCCTGCCCCTCGATGCGGTTTGCGAGAAAGTCCTTGAGGCCACCCGGGAAATGGAACACGGCTGTCTCGGGCGTGTCCTTATCGCCTTCGAGCAGCTGCTTGGCGCAGGACCAGCGAATTTCCACCCCGCCGAACAGATAGGCTTTCGAGCGGGCCATCCGGAACAGCCGCTTCGGGTCGAAGGCTGCGCCCTTGCCGAAGATCTTCGGGTCCGGCCTGAAGCGGATCGTCGTGCCGCGGCGGTTCTTCACCGCGCCGAGAGATTTCAGCTTTCCGTCCGGAGCGCCGCGCGTATAGGTCTGGCGATAGAGCTTCTGTCCGCGCGCCACCTCGACTTCGAGCGTTTCGGAGAGCGCGTTCGCGACCGAGACGCCGACGCCGTGCAAGCCGCCGCTCGTCGCATAGACCTTGGAGTTGAATTTGCCGCCCGAATGCAGGGTCGTCATGATGACTTCGAGCGCCGATTTCGCTTTGAATTTCGGATGCGGATCGACCGGAATGCCGCGGCCGTTATCCGTCACCGTGAGAAAGCCGTCGGCTTCGAGGCTTACCTCGATCCGGCTCGCATGCCCGGCAACCGCCTCGTCCATGGCATTGTCGAGCACCTCGGCAAAAAGGTGATGCATCGCCTTTTCGTCAGTGCCGCCGATATACATGCCGGGACGCCGGCGCACCGGTTCCAGCCCCTCCAGCACCTCGATGTCATGCGCGGTATAGTCCTCGCCATTGCTGCGGCCGGCTCGCGCAGGCTTCGCCTTGTCGCTCGACTTTGACGCGCGCGACGGCTTCCGCTTCGACTCCTCGTCGAGCTTGGAGAACAGATCGCGTGTTTTCGCCTTCTTGCGCATGACGCCAGGTGGGAACGAATCTCTTGAGTTGCGGGAACTAAAGCATGATCCGGAAAAGTGGGAACCGGTTTTCCGACAGGATCATGCTCAATTGAATCCTAGAGCGCTATCGTGAGTCGGCCTAGGGATAGAAGTCTAGGTCGCACGCGGCTGCGGCTTTTTCAAGGGGCCAGCGGACCTCGGTACTTAAGCGATCTTGCCGCCGCCATTCTTGGTGATGACCACGACGGATGGCCGGGGCGGGCGGTCGTCTCTGAAATCTGGCCAGCGGGTCGCAGGGTTCTTGAAGGTCGACGGCCGGCCGAAGCCGTAAAGGCATTCGGTTCCGTCGGCACCTGGATGCTGCACCGAGAGGAATAACGTCTCCCGGTCGGGAGTGAAGCAGGGGCCGCACAATTCGGCGCCGACCGGCACCCGATAGAACAGCTTGGAGGTTCCAGCCCGCTTGCCTTCGGTCTCGAGTCCGTAGAGGCCGTCAGCATGGCCAGTTCGGGCCCAATTGTCCCCTTGATCGGTCGCGATCCAAAGCCGCCCCTCATCGTCGACACAGGCATTGTCGGGGCATGCGAACCAGCCGTCATCGGAGGTGGCCGCGTTCCACATCGCATCCACGCCGCCGCGCGGGTCGTGCGGGTTTCCGCATTTGACCAGAATCTTCCAGCTGAAATTGTCTTGTGCGTGGTCACCGTCGCGGGGCGTGATCTCGATGATATGGCCGAACAGATTTTCGGCCCGCGGATTTGCGTTATCGACCTGATCGGCCTTCCGCTTATCGTTATTGGTCAGCATCACGTAGACTTTGCCCGTGACCGAATTCGGCTGCACGTCCTCGGGGCGGTCCATGCGCGTGGCGCCGAGCAGGTCCGCGGCGCGCCTTGCATCGATCAGCACATCGGCTTGCGAGTCGAACCCGAATTCCTTCGTGAGCCACGGCGCACCGAAGCTGAGTGGCAGCCAGCGCCCGTTTCCGTCGGCGTCGAAACGCGCCGCGTAGAGCGTGCCGTCTGACAGCAGCGACATGTTCGCCTTGCGGTCGCCCGCGTCGTAGCGCCCCTTGGAGACGAAGCGATAGACATATTCGCCCCGCGTATCGTCGCCGCAATAGACCACGGCGCGATTGTCCTTGCTGAGCGTGGTCTCGGCGCCTTCATGACAGAAGCGGCCGAGTGCTGTGTGCTTGACGGGAACGGAGTTTGCGTCGAACGGATCGATTTCCACGATCCAGCCAAAACGGTTTGGCTCGTTCGGCTCCTTGTCGACATTGAAGCGGTCGTGAAATTTCCCCCAGGCTTGCCACAGCCCGGGCACGCCGTAGCGCGCGTAGCTCGCCGCCTGATCGCCACCGAGATTCTTGCTTGGCTTGTTTTCGCCGTCGCGACGGTCGGTCCAGAAATAGGCGTGAAAGTTTTCCTCAGCCGTCAGGTACGTCCCCCACGGCGTCATGCCGCCGGCACAGTTATTGAGCGTGCCGATCGGCTGCTTGCCCGATGCATCGTTCTTGGTCTGCAGCCTGACATCGCCGGAAGCCGGGCCGTCGTTGGTCATGGGCGTGAGCGGGCTGATGCGGCGATTATACGGGCTATTGAGGACGATCTTCCAATCCTCGCCATCACGCACGATCTCGACTACCGTGACGCCATGCGCGGCGATTTCGATATCGACCAATTCCGCCGTCATGTCCTTGAAGCCGGTCGTGTCCTGCCGCTCTTTCAGGATGGGGAACATCAGCTCTTCGTTGGTGTATTCGTGATTGACGCAGAGCAGCCCATGCGTGCTGCTGCCATCAATCGGGAAATACGCGATATAGTCGTTGTTGTAGCCGAATTGCCTGAGCTGAGAAGCGGCGGTCTGCTTCATCGGATCGAACGGCAGCGAATCTGGGAACAGTTTGTCGCCCCAGCGCAGCAACGGCCGCGCCCGGTAGCCCGGCGCCACGTGGTGATCGGTATCGACGCCGGCATCAAGCTCCTGAAACGCGAAACGATCGTAGGACTCTTCAGCCGCGGCCTTGCTGCTCGCCAGCAGCGAAGGGCCGAACAGAGACGCAACCGCAACCACGCCGAGCGTGCCGCCCATCATTTCGCGGCGGCTGTAACGCTTGAGGATGACATCGCCGATCATCTCGCCCTCTTGCGGGCTCCGCGGCAAATCGTCGGCGGCCTCGCAAGCCGAGGCCCTGTTGCGAAATTCGTCTGTCTTAGCCATATGGAACTCGACTCTCCGCGGAATGCGTCGTCAAACTAGATCGGCTCCATGACAGATTTGCGAATAGGTGAGAGCAATGGCTGAACATACCCCCATCTGCGATTTTGGCTGGAAGGCGCCGGCCTTCACGCTTCCAGGCGCCGACGGGAAGACCTATAAGCTCGAATCGCTCCGTGGGAAGAACGGCACGCTGGTGATGTTCATCTGCAATCACTGTCCCTATGTGCAGGCGGTGACGGACCGCATCGTGCGCGATGTCGGCGAGCTGAAAGGTTTTGGCGTGAATGCGGTCGCCATCTCCTCCAACGATGCCGTCCACTATCCGGACGATTCCTTCGACAACATGAAACGCTTCGCACGTGAGCGCGGCTTCAACTTTCCCTATCTCTATGACGACAGCCAGGACGTTGCCCGCGCTTACGACGCCGTCTGCACGCCGGACTTCTTCGGCTTCAACGACAAGCTCGAACTGCAATATCGCGGGCGGATCGATGCCAGCGGTCGCGATCCATCGCCTCCAGGTGCCCGCCGCGAGCTGTTCGAGGCCATGAAGCGGATCGCCGAGACAGGGCATGGCCCTCGCGACCAGACCGCCTCAATCGGCTGCTCCATCAAATGGAAGGCTGCCTGACCCTTTACCTCGCGTTAAGCCTATCGCTTTCCCGATTGTTTACGTCCGCTCCCTAAAATTTGTCTCAAAGGCAATCGAGTTTCAAAGGGGCAAAGCGCGTGCGTTATTTCCTTCTCGTGATGTTGGCGTCGGCCGCGCTCTATGCGGTGGTGAGGGTAGGGGCGAGTAGCCCCGAATTCGTGCTGGTCGATGCCGGGGACTCCACCGGCAGCATCACCTCGCCGGATTTCAGCTTTTGGTTCCTCACCTCGGTCGCGGGGCTGACCATCGTCTCGCTCTGCCGTTTCGTGGCGTTCGGCATCCCGTCAATGATCGGGACTTGGTACGAGGGCCAGAAGGACTGGATCTACACGCTTGCCTTCGCCGCGATTGCGTTCGGGGCCTATTACTTCATGTGATGAGCCGAACACAGAGAGTCTAGGGGGAGCCTGGCGGGACCTATTCACCGACAGCTCGCGTACCGGGGGGTAACGCGGGGTTCGAAAGGTTCAGCGGGCAACAAAGAGGGGCGGCCGTTTCGCACGGCCGCCCCTTTGCTTGTCTGCAAATTCGTCTAGAGCGTTACACGCTGTAATACATGTCGAACTCGATCGGATGCGGCATCATCTCGAAGCGCTCGACCTCTTCCATGCGAAGCTCGAGATAGGAATCGATGGCATCGTCGGTGAAAACATTGCCCTTCTTCAGGAAGGCGCGGTCCGCATCGAGCGACTCGCAGGCCTCGCGGAGCGACCCGCAAACGGTCGGCACCTTGGCCAGCTCCTCGGGCGGCAGATCGTAGAGGTTCTTGTCGATTGGATTGCCGGGGTTGATCTTATTCTCGATGCCGTCGAGACCAGCCATCAGCATCGCCGCAAAGGCGAGATAGGGATTGGCGCCGGGATCGGGGAACCGCACCTCGACGCGCTTCGCCTTCGGTCCTGAGCCGAGCGGAATGCGACAGGACGCCGAGCGGTTGCGCGAGGAATAAGCGAGCAGCACCGGCGCCTCGTAGCCCGGCACCAGCCGCTTATAGGAGTTGGTCAGCGGGTTGGTGTAGGCGTTGAGCGCCTTGGCGTGCTTGAGAATGCCGCCGATATAGTTGAGCGCCATGTCGGACAGGTCGGCATATTTATCGCCGGCGAACATCGGCTTGCCGTCCTTCCAGATCGACTGGTGCGTATGCATGCCCGAGCCGTTATCGCCGAACACCGGCTTCGGCATGAATGTCGCGGTCTTGCCATAAGCCTGCGCCACGTTGTGGATCACGTATTTGTAGATCTGCATCGAGTCGGCCAGTTTGACCAACGGACCAAACTTGATGCCGAGCTCGTGCTGTGCGGCGCCGACTTCATGGTGATGCTTCTCGGTGACGACGCCCATATCGGCCATGACCGAGAGCATCTCCGACCGCAGATCTTGCGCCGAGTCGATCGGTGGCACCGGGAAATAGCCGCCCTTGGTGCGCGGCCGGTGACCGAGATTGCCCATCTCGTATTCGGTGTCCATGTTCGAGGGCAACTCGATCGAGTCGATCTTGTAGCCGCAATTGAACGGCTCGGCAGCGAAGCGGACGTCGTCGAACACGAAGAACTCGGCCTCGGGGCCAAACACCGCGGTGTCGCCGGCGCCGGTCTGCTTCAGATAAGCCATCGCCTTGTTGGCAATACCGCGCGGATCGCGCTCATAGGGCTCGTTGGTGAGAGGCTCGAGCACATCGCAGAAGATCGCCAGCGTGCTTTGCGCAAAGAATGGGTCGAGCACCGCCGTACTCGTGTCCGGCATCAGCTTCATGTCCGACTCGTTGATCACTTTCCAGCCGGCGATGGACGAACCGTCGAACATGATGCCGTCGTTGAAAGCGTCCTCGTCCATCTCGCGCACGTCCATGGTCACGTGCTGCATCTTGCCGCGCGGATCGGTGAAGCGAAGATCGACGAACTTGATGTCCTCATCCTTGATTTTCTTAACTAGGTTCTTAGCGTCTCCCATTGTACTCCCCTGTCATTGGCATGTTTGATGATGCACGGTCGGCCACATTCGGGCCGCGCGTTGCATCAGATGGCATCGTTCCCCGTCTCGCCGGTACGGATACGGACCGCTTCTTCCACGTTGGATACGAAGATTTTCCCATCCCCGATCCGGCCCGTCTTGGCGGAGGTGATAATAGCCTCAATTGCCTTTTCTACCATGCCGTCGCCCAGCACAATCTCAAGTTTCACCTTGGGCAGGAAGTCGACGACGTATTCCGCGCCACGATAGAGTTCCGTATGGCCCTTCTGACGGCCGAAGCCCTTGGCCTCGGTAACGGTGATGCCTTGGAGGCCGATCTCCTGCAGCGCCTCCTTCACCTCATCGAGTTTGAAGGGTTTAATGATTGCCTCGATCTTCTTCATGCTTGTTCTGACCTCCCAAGGGCGCAAAAAAGGAGCGCTCCGCCGACCAGCCCGCCTCTTAACAGTTTGTGAGGGGGCCAAAGCACACCCTATGCCAATCCCTAGGCACAATATTTGCCAAGAGATGTCAGCGCCTTAAGACAGGCTTTAGGAGGATTGGCAACCTCCGGCATGCGGGCGCGCACAAGAAATAAGCTGCATGATTAAAAAACAAGCAGCAGTCATTCGCGTCGCTTTTGGACTTTTCTGGCATGGTGCGTCGGATGTTCCGAGGGGCCGTGATCGATCGATGCTTGAACTCCTGACCGCAAAGGAAATGACCGAGGCCGACCGCCTCGCCATCGCGGGCGGCGTGCCGGGTCTTACGCTGATGGAGAATGCTGGGTCGGTCGTCGCCGATGAGGTCGCCCGGCGCTTCCCCGATGCAGGCCGCGTCACAGTGCTTTGCGGTCCCGGCAACAATGGTGGCGACGGCTTCGTCGCTGCCCGCCTGTTGCGGGACAAGGGCTACACCGTCCGGCTCGCCCTCCTGGGTGATGTTGCGCGCCTTGCCGGCGACGCCGCCGCTATGGCCAAGCGTTGGGAGGGGACAATCGAAGCGCTGAGCCTCGATCTCCTTGTCGGCGCCGAAAATATTGTCGATGGGCTTTTCGGTGCTGGCCTCGCGCGCGACATCGACGGCGAGGCCGCGAAGCTGATCGAAGCCGTCAACGAGAGCGACATCCCCGTCATCGCCATCGACGTCCCGAGTGGCATTGACGGCACGACCGGAGCGGTGAGGGGCGTTGCCATCGAGGCGCTGGCGACCGTGACCTTCTTCCGGTTGAAGCCCGGGCATCTGCTTTATCCGGGTCGCGGATTCTGCGGCGACACCATCCTCGCCGATATCGGCATTGCGGCAAGCGTGCTCGAGACCATCGAGTCGAAGACTTTCGCCAACGAGCCCGAGCTTTGGCTCGCCGACTTCCCCTGGCCTGACGCTACGGGACACAAATATCGAAGAGGGCACAGCGTCGTCGTGTCCGGCCCGCTATGGAGCACGGGCGCCGCACGGCTCGCGGCACGAGGCGCGCTTCGCGCTGGCAGCGGTCTCGTGACCGTCGCCTCTCCGGCAGACGCGCTTGCCGTCAATGCCGCTCAACTCACCGCCATCATGGTTCGCCTTTGTGACGACGCTCCTGGGCTCAGCACTATGCTCGAAGATGAACGCAAGAACAGTGTCGTAATGGGTCCGGGCGCCGGGATCGGCCAGCGGCTAAAATCGATGGTGCTCGCGGCCTTGAGCTCCACGACCGCGGTCGTTCTCGATGCGGACGCGCTGACTGTCTTTGCCGATGACAGCACAACACTCTTCACTTCGATCGCGAACCGGACCGCGCCCGTCATTCTCACGCCGCATGAGGGCGAGTTCGCCTCTCTCTTCGGCAAAATCCGTGGCCGCTCGAAGCCCGATGCCGCCCGAGAGGCTGCCTCTCGTTCGGGCGCCACCATTCTCCTGAAAGGACCTGATACCGTCGTTGCCACGCCGGACGGAAGAGCCTCGATCAACGCCACTTCGAGCCCGTGGCTTGCCACCGCCGGCAGCGGCGATGTGCTCGCCGGAATGATCGGAGGTCTGCTTGCTCAAAGTATGCCGGCTTTCGAAGCGGCAAGTGCCGCCACCTGGCTGCATGGCGCGGCGGCACTCGCCTTTGGCCCGGGCCTGATCGCCGAGGACCTGCCGGAGATGCTCCCGGAAATCTTGCGTGAACTCCTGGAAAGCCCAAGCGATACGCCGTTCTAGCGCCCCAAATGACCCTTTATTGACACAGTCCCGCCTTAAGGGGAGAGATGTCACCTTGAAGGTCAAACATAGCTCTGTTTTTCCCCCTTTCATGCGAACAAGCGGCAAAATTCTCTGGCTTTCCTTGACCCTCATCCTTGGCGTGGGCCCGGCCCATGCCGAGGACAAGACCATGTTCCGCGCCCGCGAGGGTGCCGCTGCGCTGCTCCGCGGTCAGTACGATAAGGCCATCACCGCCTATGACGAGGTGCTGGCGACGCCCGAGATCGCTGACTTCGTCAAGGCAGCGGCCTACAGCGATCGCGGCGTCGCCAAATGGCGCCAGAAGCGCACCACCGAGGCCGTCGACGATTTCAACCTCTCGATCCAGATCTCGCCTGAGAATTCCACTGTCTACAATAATCGTGGCAATGCGCTCATGGATCTCGGCCATCCCGACGAGGCTGCGCGGGACTTCGACCGCGCCATCGCCCTGTCGCCGAATTACGGCGCCGCCTACAACAATCGCGGCAACGCGCGGTCAGCGCTTGGTCAATATGAGCAGGCCTTCCAGGATTTCCGCAAAGCCGCCGAATTGATGCCGACCAGCGCCGTGCCCTTCAATGGCCGCGGCAAGGCTCACGCAGAGCTCAATCGTTACCATGCCGCAATCCGCGATTTCACCCGCGCGCTCAACCTCAACAACAAATACGAATCTGCGTTGCGCAATCGCGGCGAAGCCTATCTGGCCGTGGAGCAATACGACCAGGCCGCGGACGACTTCACCCAAGTGCTCGCCGCTGATCCGGACCAGCCCGACGTTCTGTTGTTGCGCGCCCGCGCCTATATCGCTGCCAAGAAATTCAATCCGGCGCAAACCGATCTCGACAAGGTGATTGAGGCCAAGCCCGAACTCGTCGACGCCTTTATCGAGCGGGGCATCCTGTTGGCGGACGTCCGGCGCTTTGAGCCCGCCATCGTCGATCTGACCCATGCCATCGAGCTCGATCCGAAGAATGTCAGGGCGTACGCCATGCTCGCCTCGGCGAAACTTCAATCCGGCGACAACGACGGCGCCTTGCAGGATGTGAATTCCGGTCTGACGATTTCACCTGGCGACCCTCCGTCGTTGCTGATCCGTGGCAGCATTTACGAGGCACAGGAGCGCACCTCGGACGCCATCGACGATTACAAGAACGTGCTCGCCAGGGATCCGTTCGATACTGCGAGCCGGGATGCTTTGCAGCGGCTCGGGCAAGAGGTGCCGGAAGAGCAGGGTGACGCGCTGGCCGTGCCGGTCTCCGGCTGGGTGATCAAGGAGCCGGCAAAAGGCCGCTACATCGCCAGCAACCCGAAATATCCCTCGCTCCGCGCCGATTTGGAAATGTTCGGTTCTGGCAAGCCGAAAATCCTCGAATGGACCTTACTGAAGGACGCGCTCGCCGGCATTGGCTTGTTGCGCTACTACGCCGGCGATCTTGGCGACAGCCGAGGCACCAGCCTGGAATATGTCGCCATCGTCGACACCTGGGCCAACAAAGTCATCTCGATCGAACCCCATGCCTGGGGCGCCAATGAAGCGCAATGGAATTGGCAGTCTGTATCGGTCGTCGTCACCGATCCCGACGGCAATGCCAATGAAGTGAAGCTTCGCAAGCCCAAGGTGGTCCGCGCGCCAAGAGATGACGGCGACTTCTTCGGATTCGGCGGTGGCGGCCAAGCCGACGCTCGCAGCGGCGGCGCCCGTCGCGGCGGCGGCCGTGACAACGGCGCTTTTAATTGGCTGTTCCGGTGAGGACGGAGACGCGGTTTCTCGCCAGCGTCCGTGACGACGCCGAGGCCTCGATCGCGCTTCAGGCCGGCGCCGATCTCATTGATTTCAAGGAACCGTCAGCAGGCGCGCTCGGCGCCGTCGATCCGACCTTGCTGGCGAACGCGGTCAGCTCGATCGCCGGATGCGCGCAAACCAGCGCGACGATCGGCGATCTCCCCATGGAGTCAGAACGGCTCCGCGAAGCCGTCATGAGCGTCGGCACAACCGGCGTCGACTACGTAAAGCTTGGCGCTTTTCCGGACCAGCACGCCGAAGCGGCGATCGCCGAGCTGGCACCCGTCGCTCGCGAGCACTCTCTTATTCTTGTCCTGTTCGCCGATGCCATGCCGGAATTCGACGCCGTGGCGCTGGCCGCGGCGATCGGCGCCCACGGTGTCATGCTCGATACGATGGGAAAGAGCGGCGGATCGCTACTCGATCACCTGGAGATCGGGGAGGTCGCACGATTTGTTTCCCGGGCGAGAGGCTATGGTCTGATTGCGGGCCTCGCGGGGTCCCTAAAAGCCCGCCACGTGGCACCCCTATTGGCGCTTGAGCCCAGCCTCTTAGGCTTTCGCAGCGCGCTCTGCCGCGGCGGCGCCCGCACCGCTTCCATCGATCTCGAAGCCTGCGCCCGCATCCGAGCGCTGATCCCATCCGTTAACGAGCCGAGCGGGGAAATGCCGAGACTTCTTTCGCCCGCTCTATGCTAGAGCTTCGCGCAGAGTAAACTAGCGCCGCGATTGGAGCTCTGATGGTCCAGAAGCGAACGAGCAAAGTTGCGGGCAAGAGCGCGGTCCTGGACCGTGTTTTCGTCCACGATTTAGTGCTCGACGTCGAGATCGGCGTCTACACCCATGAGAAGGGCGTCACGCAACGGGTGCGGTTCTCGGTCGATGTCGATATCCTGCCCGCCACGGCCAGTCTGAACGACGACATCCATCGCGCGCTCGATTACGACCACATTATCTGCGGCGTCAAATCCATCATCGCCCGCGGCCATATCAATCTCGTGGAGACCTTGGCCGAGGAGGTGGCTAACCTCTGCCTCGACCATCCGCGAACGGCGCGGGTGACCGTCAGAATCGAAAAGCTTGACAAGGAGCCCGGCGCCGTTGGCGTCGAGATCGTGCGCGTCAAGCAGGGAGCACGACGGTGAGCGAGAGGCGGCGGGAGCTAAGCGAACGAAGCCTCGTCACATCGACCGGCCTGATCGTCGTCAAGCTCGGCGGCAGCGTCGTCCGTTCCAGCGAGCTGCAATCTTGGCTCGATGCCATCGCGCAAGGCGCGGGCCGCGTCGTCGTCGTTCCTGGAGGTGGCGCGCTCGCCGACGAGGTTCGCTCCTCGCAAAGCTCGCTCGGCTTCGGCGATGAGGCGGCGCACCGCATGGCGTTGCTCGCCATGGATCAGCTGGCTTGGGCAGTCGCTGGCCTAAGGTCTGGTTTCGAAGTTGGCGACACCGAACAGGCTTTGCGCGATGCGCTTGAGCGGAACCAGGTCGCCGTCTGGGCGCCGTATACGCTTGTCTCTGGCCGCAGCGACATCCCGCAATCCTGGACCGTGACCTCGGACAGTCTCGCACTCTGGCTCTCCGGACAACTCGGCGCGGGTTCCTGCTACGTTATCAAGTCCATCGCGCGGAAATTCGCTGCCATCGGCGCGGATCAACTTGCGCGCGATGGCGTTGTCGATGCGGCCTTCCCGTCAATGTTGCGACAGACAGCCGTGAACGCCTATTTGCTCGGCCGGAGCGACCAAACATCCTTCGCCAAGATGCTCGCCGGCGCCGGCGCTTGCGGCGCATCCATCGATTGATGAGCGCCATGGCCGAGAACATCCTCTTCCTTACCGGACATCTGGCAAGGCCGCGGCTCGAGGCGGTGTTGCAGAGCATGAAGGCAGGCTTCGGCTGGAAGGTGCTGGATATCGGGGTGAAGGTCGCGGCCTTGATGACCGAGGAGATCATCGCGCGGCGCCTGACGAAGCCTGTGGAAGCGGACCGCGTCATGCTGCCGGGTCGCTGCCGCGCTGATCTTGAACGTTTGAGCCAGAAATTCGGCGTACCCTTCGTGCGCGGCCCCGATGAGCTGAAAGACATTCCGCAATTTTTCGGCCGCGCCGCCAAAGCCGTCGATATGACCAAATACGACATTCAAATCTTCGCCGAGATCGTCGATGCCTCGGCGCTACCGGTCGAGGCAATTCTCAAACGCGCTGAGGACTACACCCGAAAAGGCGCCAACGTCATCGACATTGGCTGCCTGCCCGATACCAAGTTCCCGCATCTCGAGGAAGCGGTCCGGGCGCTGAAGAAAAAGGGCTGCAAGGTGAGCGTCGATTCCTTCGACAATGACGAGCTGTTGCGAGGCGGAAAGTCAGGCGCGGATTATCTCCTCAGCCTGAACGAGGACAATCTTCACATCGCCGATCAGGTCAAGTCTGTCCCCATCCTCGTACCGAAAGAGCATGGCGACATGGACTCGCTCTATCGCGCCATGGATGCGCTCGACGCCAAAGGACGCCACTATCTCGCCGACCCGGTGCTCGATCCGATCAATTTCGGCTTTACCGCATCGCTCGAACGCTATGCGGAGCTTCGCCGCGCCCGTCCTAAGGCAGAGATCTTAATGGGCACCGGAAATTTGACCGAATTGACCGACGCCGACACCACCGGGATCACCGCGGTGCTGCTCGGTATTGCCTCAGAGCTTCACATCCGTCATGTGCTTGTGGTGCAGGTGAGCCCGCATACCCGCCGCACGCTTGAAGAACACGACATGGCGCGGCGCTTGATGTACGCCTCGCGCCAGGAGCACGATCTGCCCAAGGACTACACCGACGCTCTGCTCTCGCTGCATTCCAAGCGGCCGTTCCCGCAAGACCCCGAAGAGATCGCGCTAGCCGCCTCCGAAGTGCGCGACAAGAATTTCCGCATCGAGGTCGCCGAGGACGGCATTCATATTTATAACCGGGACGGCCATCATATTGCGCAGGACGCATTGTCGCTGTTTCCAAAACTCGGCGTGGAGAGAGACGGCGCACACGCCTTCTATCTTGCCACAGAGCTGGCGCGGGCCGAGATTGCCTTCCGGCTGGGAAAGCGCTTTAGCCAGGACGAGCCGCTCGATTGGGGTGTCTCGGCGGATGCCCCGTTGGAAGACCGGACCAAGCTGAAGGCTGCCGGCCATACGCTGATCGCCAAGCGGAAGAACAAGGACTAAGAATTTTCAATGCCAATGATCCGTGAGACCATCGTCACCACGCTTCACGCTGACGGCAAGGTGCATATCGCGCCCCTCGGCCTGATCATCGAGGAGGGGGGTTACGTGCTTGCGCCATTCAAGCCGTCAGCCACGCTCGACAACCTCCGTGCCACGCCTTTCGCGGTCGTGAATTTTACCGACGACGTGCTGGTCTTTGCCGGTTGTCTCACCGGCAAACGCGATTGGCCGACGCACCCGGCGGCCCATATTTCCGGCGCCGTGCTCGACGGCGCGCTGACCCATTTGGAGCTGGAGGTTGAGAGCGTCGAGGAGGACGAGCTTCGTCCGCGCTTCCACTGCCGCCTCGTCCATCAAGGCGTTCATGCGCCGTTCCAGGGCTTCAACCGCGCCCAAGCCGCCGTGATCGAAGCCGCGATTCTGACCAGCCGCTTACACATGCTGCCGCGCGACAAGATCGAGCGGGAACTTGCTTATCTTCAGATCGCGGTAGAGAAGACCGCGGGTCCAAGAGAGCATGAGGCGTGGCGGATGCTTGTTGAGAAAATCGAGGATCATTTCAAGCACGCGCCGCAAAGCTGACGTCAAACGGAGGAGGGGAGGATGACACAATCTCTCCGCATCGACTGCGCCGCCGCAGGTATGGCACTTCTGCTCGTAAGTGCCCAAGGAGCAGTGGCTGCGCCAAACGCAGGCGCCGAGGGCAAGGTGCTGCTCGAGCAGAATTGCAGCCGCTGTCATTCCATCGCGAACAAAGGTGAGAGTCCGCTTTCTAAGGCGCCACCGCTTCGCGACATCTATCTCCGCTACCCGATCGAGCAGCTCGAGGAAGGTTTCGCTGAAGGCATGGGGTCGAAGCATCGCGACATGCCGCAAATTCAGTTCTCGGATGAGCAGGTCGCAGCGATCCTCACCTATCTCGGCAGCATCACCGGCGTCGATCCGGCGACGCGGCCGCGCGCTCCAGCTCAAGGCGAGACGCCCCCATAATCACCGCAGAATTTCCATCAAGCCAATGAGAGATTTGATGACCGACATCAGGAATGTCACCGGGACTGCCTTTGTCGTTGCCGAGTTCCGTGCCAGCGAGAATAGTGAGCCGAAGCCGATCTATGTCGATCCCGTCGTGCCCATCTTCCTCGATGAGCGGACGAAGCTTGCCGCCGCGGGGATTTGCGCCGACTTCTCGCCGGGAGCGATGAATGTCCGGATTAGGACGCGCTATTTCGACGATAGGCTGGATCAGGCGATTGGCTCGGGCTGCCGGCAAATCGTCATTCTCGGCGCCGGCCTCGATACCAGGCCGTTCCGCAAGCAAGCGCCGGGAGTCATCTATTACGAGATCGACGACGCCAACACGCTGAGCTTCAAGCAGGAGCGGCTCGAAGCGGCAGGCTATCGCGCCGCCGATGTTTTCATTCCCGCGAATTATGTCGAGCAAGGCGTGCTGCCTCTGCTGGAAGCCAACGGTTTTGATCGCGGCGAGCCCGCCTTCTTCATCTGGGAAGGCAACACGATGTATCTGTCGAAACAGGTGAATCTGAATGTCTTGGCCGAGTTGCGGGACGCATTACGCTCCTTCAGCATCACTTTCGACTACATGTCGGAGGCGGTGATCGACCATGCCACCGGGGAGGCAGACATCACCAAATTCGTCGAGCGCTTTGCCGCGATGGGTGCGCCCTGGCGATTCGGCATCGACGACCTCCCAGCCTTTGCCAAGGAAGCTGGATTATCCGTCGCCGACAATGTGACGACCGCCGATCTGCACCGCGCCTATTGGCCGGGGCGCGCAATAACCACGCGCATGTTCGACCATTACGCGCTGTGCACGCTTGAGCAGTCCGCAGCCAATCAGCGCGACTGGACCGGTCCGAGATAGGGCTTGTTGAAGCGCGCATCGACGCAAGCCGCGCCGTCCCAAAAATGAAATTCGCCACAACTAGCGGGACGCAGCGGAACCTCTGTCACGATAGGTGGATTGAGCGCGGGCGGCGCATCCGGAACTGGGACAGGAACTACCGCCGGCGGCGGATAACCGTGCTGCCGATAATAGCGGTGCCAATAGTCGGCCTTCTGCACCAAAGGAGCGGCGGTCTTTAGCCACAGCGGCGGAATTGCACCAGCCTCAGCATGGCCGGCGGCCAAACCAAATCCGATCACGAGCAACCCAGCTGACAACGCATTTACATAGGTCATCCAACGATTCCCTTTATGACTTGCTTTCGATCGGCTTAGCCAAACGTGTGCCGACAGAGATCAGCAGCAGCTCGTAGGCACGGTCGACGATCTCATCGAGCGACTTGGTCCGTGCGAACATCGCCTTCGCCTCGCGCAGGAACTCCTCGCGGGTGGGGATATGGGGAAGATGCAGCGTCGGCAATACCTCGGTTGCGCGCTGGTGCGCGCGCGCCAGCATGTCCTGCAAGGCTGACAGTTCCGGTCCCTGCAGAGCGGCAGCAATCGCCTGCGCCACGTGCTCTGAGTTAAATCGCGCCGCAAGCTGCTCGGCGGCGCGATTGATGACGGCAACGCCGAGCCGCTGCTCGTTGCGCAACACCTGCTCTGGCGGCAGTCTCAAGTCCCAGACCAGTCCGAGCCAGGACAGTCCCCGCAGCAAATAATATGTTGGATCGATCTCCCACCAGCGAAAGCCCTGCCGCACGCTGCTTTGGAACGCGTGATGGTTGTTGTGCCAGCCTTCTCCCATGGTGAAGACCGCGAGCAGCCAATTGTTGCGGGAATCGTCGCCCGTCACGTAGCGGGTGCTGCCGCTGACATGAGCCAAAGAATTGATGCAAAACGTCGCGTGATAAACCAGCACCGTGCTCCACACGAATCCAACCACGAGGCCTGACCAGCCGGCAACAAGAGAACAGAGAACCCCGAGCATCACCGCAGGCAACAGCTCGAATTTGTGCAGCCACCGGAGTTCCGGATAGCGCATCAAATCGCCGACCTTGTCGAAATCGGGGAGGTCATGCTTGCGCGAGAAAATCCAGCCGAGATGGCTGTAGATGAATCCTTTGTGCCGCGGTGAATGCACATCGTGCTCGGTATCGGAATGCAGATGGTGATGGCGGTGTTTGGATGCCCACCAGATGACACTCTTTTGCGCGGTGGTCTGAGCCAGGAAGGCGAGCACGAACTGAAACGCTCTGCTGGTCGAGTAGGCCCGGTGCGAAAAATAGCGGTGATATCCGGCCCCGATGGCGAAGATGCGCAGCCAATACAGCGCGATACAGATAGCCAAGGCCTGCAAGGTCACGCCCGTCCAGATCGCCGCGAAGCAGGCGAAATGCATCAAGATGAAGGGAATCGTCGACGGATAGATGATGTCGTCATGGTCGCCGCTGGAATCGGTGTCGAGGGTCAATTTGGCTCCTTCGGCTGTCATTTTGATTCCACTGTAATGGGTTGGGCGAAAAAGGGCTAGATAGCTCGCGGCGGCCGCTTTGAGAAGTCCCCCGCTAGAATAGCCACCGCGACGGCAGGGGCGCAGCGCGCAGCCATCTCACGAGCCCCGGGATCGGCGTTAATCACGTCGGAAAAGTCGGAATAAGGGCGCCCAAGGCTCTCGGCGAGACCGCGTGCGAGAAATCGCCCGCAACCAGCCCCTACGATCGGCGCCCGGGCTGCAACATCTGCTGCCGTAAGCACTTGGGTCGCGGCCTCCTGCAGAAGCGAGAGTTGTCGGCCGGCGAAATCGTTTGCGAGCGTGACCCAGTCCGCGATCGTGGCATCGGAGGCGTCCATGCCCAACATGCGTGCGAGGCGCGCAGCACTGTCCTCGCGACTCTTGCCGCGCTGGTCTGCCGTGGGATAGGGGTCGGCGTCCTCAGGCAACTCCCCAGTCAAACGATAGACATCCGCCATGGTGGCGAAACGCTCGGCCGCAATCCTTTGTATCCGGCCGCGGAAGGTCGAGTCTTGCGCAATTGCCATGACCGGCGTGCGCACGACGCCGGTATAGACGAGCTCGCCCGTCTGCAGCCGCTCGGCGTCGGTATAGCCGGAGCTTGCGACCACGCCATTGCGGAGGGGGATGAGATCGGCGGTCGTCGTTCCGATATCGACGAGCAGGCCTTCGCTGCATCGTTGCGCCGCAAGCGAAGCGCTTGCGTGCCAATTGGCCGAAGCGATGTCGCCGACATGGTTGACCGCGTCTTGCGGCGACACGAAGCCGGCGCGCCCCGCATAGATCACGACTTGCGGCAGAGCCTGTCCGACCATTTGCGACAGATAACCCACGCCCTCTTGCCGGTCGGCGAACACATCCGACAATTCGCCGGTCATGGTCACGGCATGGCATTCGGGCTTCGCGGTAAGCCCGGCGAGCGCCCGTTTTAACGCCTCGTTGAACTTGCGACGATCTTGCACTGCGGGGCACGGGGTTTGCGCCACGGAGGCCACACGGCCCCCTTCAACACAGGCGCTTTTGATATTGGCGCCCCCCAAATCCCAGCCGATAATTTGCCTCATAGTCCTTCTTCTGCGATAGCTTGGCCGCGTTCAAGCCAATAGAAATAGCCATGAATGAATTCGCCCTTATTCCAGTGCTGGACCTCAAAGGCGGCGTCGTGGTCCACGCCAAAGGCGGCAAGCGGGCCGATTATCGCCCAATCGAGACTCCCCTTGGCGATGCCCGCGATCCGCTAGGGCTAGCCCAGGCGCTCATCGCGCTGACCCAATCGCCGGTCCTCTATGTCGCCGATCTCGATGCGATCGAAGGCGTTGGCAATCATTTCGATCTGTGCCGCGAACTCTCCGACGTGCTGCTCGATACCACGCTTTGGATCGATGCCGGATTTGGCGACCTCTCCGATTGCGCGTTTTGGCTCCCCCTCGGCACGACACTCGTCATCGGCACTGAGAGTGTCGCCAATCCCGAGGATTGGCAGGACCTCAAGCTCAATATCGGCAATAGCCTTGTGCTTTCGATCGACATTGGCAGAGACGGTTTTCAGGGGCCCAAGAACATTTTCACCAGCTCTGAATTGTGGCCGCACCGGGTAATTGCGATGAACCTTTCGCGCGTCGGCACGGAAGAGGGGCCTGATCTCGATTTGCTGAGCAACATCATAAGTCGCGCCGGCAATTGTGCCGTCTATGCGGCCGGCGGCGTGCGCAACATCGGCGATCTCGACGCCGTCGCAAGTTTAGGCGCGCACGGCGCGTTGCTCGCCACGGCGCTGCATGACGGCAAGATCGGCCAAAATGAAATCGCCGCCTTCTTGCGAAGACGGCGATCTCAATAACGAAGCGCATCACGCGCTCAAGGATCAAAAGCCCAGTTTCTGGAGCCACCGCCTAATCGGGCCCGGGCCCGATGGTTTCCCGGTTTTTTCCCGACTTGGGGCTTCTCCCATTCAACCAGCGGCGAACGGGTGGTGCGCCTTGTCCTTCGCCGCGGTCACGGCGGCAGACTTCGGCTCGCCCTTGATGGCGCGCGCGATGGATTCCTTGACTGCGCGATAGTTGAAGTCCTGGATCTTCTTGTCGTCCTTGGCTTCCCAATGGATGAATACACCGACGGTGATAAACAGATCGTCGGCCTCGTTCGCGGGGATCACGCCCTCGGCAACGGAATCGGCGACGGCCTTGGCCACGGCATATTGCGCCGGACCAAACATCTGCACCGCCTGGCGCGCATCCTTGATGGTCACCTTGTTGTAGAGGATCGTTGGCGGCTTGGTTAGAAGGTTCGGCGCGACCACCGCGAGTAGCGTGGTGAAGCCGTCCTTATTGTTGGTCAGCGCGTTGCAGAATGCCGTTTCCACGGCGCTGCCGCGCGGGCCAATAAGCAAGTCAATATGAGCAACTTCGTTGCCGTCACCGACGAGCGACTCGCCGACACAAACACCAGTAATCTTGGCCATGTACCAAGTCCTCCCTAGTTCGCTAAAACAATGACACTACAGCTTACGCCAATCACCGACCGTGCCGGCGGCAAGCCGACGAAAGTGCTGATTGTGGATGCGCCTCCGTCCGCAACTCTGGGTCCGAGCTGCGTGGGGGGAACATAGTCTGCCCGTCCAAGGATCGGCAAGTCGATTGTTCGTCGGCTGAAGGCCCTTAAGCCCCGATTTCGTTTGCCTGAAGCGAGCTTGCGAACAAGGTGGCAACTGTGAGATCCGCGGTGGTACCTGGATTGAGGCTGCGGTCTTTCAAGGACTTATCGAAAGTCAGCAACGCGTCGACCCTCGCTTCGGCGGTCTCGGCCTCGACGAAAGCCTTTAGGGTTTTATACGCATTTTCAGTGACTTGTGCGGCCGTTTTCACCCCAAACTTCCGCGCGATCAGCGTATCCGGAATCTTGGCGAGGAGGCTGAGATAGAGATCGGTGACGGCCCATTCGTGGCCGCCATATTTGGCACGACCCGCGACAAGGCGCGGGATCCCGCTCTCGAAAATATCGGCAAAATCGTGCGTGTAGTTCCACGCGATGCGGTCATGCCCTTCTGCCTCGCGCATGGCTTCGAGCAGCGTGACTTTCGGCTCCGATCCGAGATCGTGCTTTTCAACAGTCCCGAGGCCGCCCGCCTTGGCGAGGCGAATTGCGGCATAGCTCTCTTTGGCGTCCGTGACGGTCAAGGTCTCGAGCACATTGGCGAGACGCTTTCGGAGATTGCCGCCGCCTGATGCAAGCGCGGCCGAGGCTAACGGAGCGCATAACAGCACGATGCCGAGATTGGTGTTGTGCCCGACCGCGCGCGCCGTCGCCTCGATGGCATGGCGGATGCGAAGTCCAACCGAGCTGTCTGGCTCGGCGAGATAGGGCGCGGCGACACGCGCGCTCGTCTCGAAATCGGCGACATTCATGCCGTGGCCCTCGCCATAGCGATGCACATTGCCGGGCTTGAGCGCATCAAGCTCGGCGAGGCAGGCAGCCTCGAAGGCAGAAGCAATGGCGGCTGAGGAGAGGGGGCCGCTCAAGCGCCCTCTTGCCCCTCGCTCCGGGGCTCTCCGAGCGCGTCCTGGAGAAAGGCCGCAACCAGCTGATCGGCGATCCTGGTGCGCGTGACCTGCTGCAATCCGTTCCAAGCCGGCATGGAATTCACCTCGAGCACGAGATATCCGCCTTCTGGGGCCTCGATGATATCGACGCCAGCATAATCCGCGCCAACCGAAGCTGTCGCGCGCAAAGCGAGTGAGATCAGGTCTTGGTCGGGGATCGCAGCCTCGGCGCGCGCGCCTTGCTTGATATTGGTGATCCAGCTCGATCCATGGCGGATCATGGCGGCGACGACGCGGCTTCCGAGCACAAACAGGCGCCAATCGCGATGGCTGCCTTCGACCCTCGGACGGATGAATTCTTGCAGATAATAAACGCCGTTTACCTCTTCCGGAGCCGCAAGGTCGGCGGGCGAGGTGATTAGGCGCAAGCCCTTGCCTTGCGCCCCGAATAGCGGCTTCTGCACCAAGAGACCGCCTTCGCGCGTGATCTTCTTGACGAGGGCAATGGCTTGCTCGCGGTTTACGCTGGTCCAGGTTCGCGGCGTCGGCACGCCGTCCTTTTGCAAGAAGAACGTGGTGGTGGATTTGTCGACGCAACGCTCGATTGCGCGCGCATCGTTCCACACCTTCACTCCAAGCTCGCGCAAAGCGTGGATGACGCCGAGATAGGTCGTCACTTCCTCGAACGTGCCGCCCGGCACGAAACGCACGAAGGCGCCGCGTGGGCGATGATCGCCGAGTCCTGGGATGGCAAGGCCGGTTCGTGTTTCCGTCGAGAATCCGCACGTGGCGAGCGGCGCGGTCAAGGGCTTGATGCCCCGCTTCTTGAAGGCGCGGGCGAGGCTTCGCCCGTGCCAGTCTTTGCCGTCGCCGAAGAGGATAATGTCCGAGGTCATGACGAGAAGGAGCGGGCGAGGATCGCGGTGTCGATGTGCCCGGACTCGAAGCTCTCGCCGCTCTTGAGCGCCGTGACGGTCACCATCGCCGGGCTGAATAACATGCGGTCGATGGCATAGAAATCGCCTTTCACCGCCGAGAAGATGTCGGCGAACGGCTTGCCGTAATCCTTCGACTTGATGCTCGGCAGCTGCTCGGCAAGCTCGCGCGCAGCCTTGGTTTCTCCGGAAACATAGAGCTGCACGCGGCCGCCATAGATGATGGCGTCGTTGGTGCGGCCCATCGCGGCGATGAAAGAGGACGCAGGCGGCGGCAGCGGGGCGGTGGCGATGCCGTCGATGATGTGGTCTAGCGGAAAGTGCAATTCATGCGCCTTGTGCAGCGCCGTTTCCAGAGAGCGGGCAACAATCTGCACCGTGCCGGCAAGGCTCGATGTCGGCGCATAGATGAAGGTGAGCTTGTCGGGCTTCAAATTGCAGGCCTTGGCGACCAGCTCGACCAAAGCTTCCGGTGGCGGACCATCGGCCTCGAGCACGAGACAACCGCCCTTCGCATGATCGCGATAGCCGAGCTCATCGAACAATTTTTCGGAGGAGCCGAGCGCGCGCGCTGGCCCTGAGCCAAGCACATGATATTTCTTGCCCTTGTGCTCGACCGACAGCGACCAACCCGCATATTGCGAGGCGAGACAGGCGAGCACCGGCTGACTGGTATGCACGGTCACGTTGAATGGCCACGGGCTCGCCGGATCGGTCACCTCGATGGCGACGCGGCCGAGGCCGCCGAGGCAAATCTCGGCCATGCGCCGTCCGGCTTCGACGCCGCCGACCGCCTTCACCCCGCAATCGATGCGGCATTCGCCGAGCGAGCCTTTGCTCACCTCGACGCGGAGTGCTGCCGCATCGCGAATGAGTGCCTCGACCAGAGGCTCGACCAACCCATTGACGCTTGGCAATCCGGAATTCTTTGTGTGTTTGTGGTCCCCGCTCATCTCGCTTCCCCCGTATTTTTGGGCCGCAACCCGGCCAGAATTTGCTTCCTTCGCTCCGCGACCAGCCCTTTTGCCTGGGTCTTTGTCTCGGCGCGCGCCAACACAGTGCATATTGGACGATTTTTGTCGATGGATTCGCGGGGACGAGGCCTATCCGCGACCCAGTCCGGCCAATTGATACCCTCAGGGATTCTGAGCTGTTCCGGCGCATAGACGAGGGCAGAGGCCATGGCGCCCTCGAGCGCGAGCGGGGAGGGCAGTTTGCCGTCGAGGACCGCGTCGACATGGAGCTTGAGGAGCGGCTGGGTCTCCTCGTCAAAGATGTCGAGCGTGGCGCCTGGACGGGGATTGATCTCCAAGAGCAGCGTTGTACCTGTATCTTCATCGGCGATGAAGTCCGCGCTGCCGAGCCCTTTCAGCTTGAACGCGGTGGACACCTTCAACACCGATGCGGTTATTTTGTCTTGCAGCTTCGCCGAGAGCGAAGCCGGACGCGCGGCGCCCCCATAACGAAACGGTGAGGCAGGGCGGGGGTTTGTCCATTGGTCGCTGAAGCCGAGCACGGCAACGTCCCTGCCATTGCCGACGAACAGCGCCGACACGGCGACGCCTTTCACCTTCTCTTGGAAATAGGTGGAGGCCGAAGTGGAACCCCCAGGCACGTAGTCCGCGACATGGCTGCCACCGGCCGCGCCTCTCCGCTTCGCCAGCCATCCTTTATCTGGAGGCGGAGCGTTTTGCGTACGCGGATGCGGAATACCCAAACCATCGAGCATGTCGAAAAACTCGATCGACTTGATGCGTGCCACCGTCTCGGAATCGTTGCCGAGCAGCGGCCAATGTTCGGCGATCTTGCTCAACAGCTCGGGGCGATCCTCGAATCCAGAGCCAGCGACACAGCCCAGCACGGGCGAGGGCGCATCTGCCGCCAGGTCCGACAGGCCCCCCATCAGAGGCACCACCTCAATCCCGCGTCCGATCGGACCTGCGAATTTCACGCAACGATGCGCGATCTCCTCGGTGTCTTCATCGGTGAAGAAGTCGAGCACCAGCGGGACGAAACCTGCGCGGCGCGCGGCGGCCGCGAGTCCTCGTCCCGAAATGGCAACGATCAGGATCGTTGGCAAGCTACTTGGTGAGCTTTTGTGCAAGTGTGTATGCGTCGCGGAAATCGAGGTAGAGCGGTTTGTCCGACTGGATCATCCGGTCGAACAGTCCGGCCTCGGTCTTGTATTTGATGTTACCGACCGCGAGTGCACCGATCGCAACCGCTTTAGTGCCGGGAATCGGGGCCGAGTTGTCGTTGACGCCGACGCCTTCGACGCCCGCTGGCGGCACTGCATTCACGTCGGTGACGACCTTCAGATCTTTGGCTTGCTTGAGCTGATCCAAGCTCAGCAATCTTTTGCCGGCAGGACCGGCGGCAAACACGATATCGGCGTTGCGCACCAGCTCCGTCTTTTGCTCCTCGGTCGAGCCGTCGGCATAGCCGACATTGGTGCCGAAACGCGCATTGATGTCCTCAGCGAATTTTTTCACGCGGTCCGGACCGTCATAGCCGATCAACGTGGCAGTGGCGCCTTCCAGCGCCGAGATCACGGCGGATGCAAATCCGACCACGCCAGTGCCGCCATAGATGGCGATGGTCTTACCTTTGAGGTCGGTTGAGAATTTCTCGCGAAGCGCTTGCTTCACGCAAGCCACCATCGCCGCGGCAGTGGTGAAGGAGCCCGCCGGATCCGAGAACACGGAAATCTCGAAGGGCGGCACCATAGCGGCCTTGGCGCGGTCCATCATGTCGAGCGCCTCGACGGCGCGTTTGCCGGCGATGAATATGCCTGTGCGCTTCACGCCTTCCGGCCCGCGGCTGAAGATTGCGTCCTGCACCAATCCCTTCACGTCCTCGATGGTGACATTGGTGTAGGGAATTGCCGCGTCATATCCGGCGTCTAGCGCCATGTTCACATCGAACGGGCTCATATGTTTGAGCGGTGTGATCATGTGCAAAATGCGGGGATGCGCCATCTGCCTAATACTCCTTCAAATATGCTGGAACCGCCGGACGCGGCGACAAGGAATGGGAAGCCTTAAACCAGAACCGGGGTGGCGGCCAAGCCTCTGAATTAAGCCAACTAAGAAACGTTGGCAATCAGTACACTGATATTTCCGCGCCTTGGTTCCGTCCCCGGACAAGTTGGAATCGCAGGCCCGCGCTACCGCCAAGGCTTTGCAGGTTTTCGAGCAGCGAGGTGCCTTCGGACTCGGATCTGACAAAGACGAAGCCGGTTGGTCCCCACGAGCTCTGGCCGATTCCTTTGAGACCTTGTGTCGCGACCCAATCGAGCACCTTGGCGACGCCGCTGCTGACGATGGGGCCGCCTTGCAGCGAAGCGAAATAGGCGCCCATTCGCGCTTGCAAATGCCCGACCTCAGCGGCGAAGCCGTCGAAGTCGCGCGTCTCGAGGGCGGGCAGAGCGTGATTGAGAACCCGACTCCGGAGCTCCTCCACCTCACTTTGCGGAAAGTCCGGCGCCTCGTCGAATGCCACGGCCTCCAAGCCACCATGAATTCCGGCCAGGTAAGGATCGAAGATCAACAAGACGCGCCAATCATCGGGAAAGGGAAGACGCGCAATAAGCTCGGGCAGCGCGCCCGAGACCGGACCGCGATCGAGCACGACGCCGCCGTTGGCGAACGTCGCGATGCCAATGCCGGAGCGCGCACCGCGCCCGAGCCGGATTGCGATCTCCTGCGGGGTCGCGCCTAAGCCCTCGAGCGTGGACAGTGCTGTGCCCACCGCAAGCGCGAGCTGCGTGCCCGAGCCGAGCCCGGAATGTGGCGGAATCGTCTCTTCGACAGTGAGCCCGTAGCTGTTCCGAAGATCGTAGGCCTCGGCAAGCTGGGCCAGATAATGCGCGGCGCGTTCCGCTTCCTCGCCGCTCACTTTCAGGGAATTTGCCCGGCGGAGTGTGAGCCGTGTCACTGGCCTGTCGATGGCAAGCCCGAAACTGCCGAAGGGTTCAGGGCCTCGTCCGCTCGGATCGAGAAAGCCGAAATGCAGCCGCGCGGTCGTCATCACGGAAACGCCCGTGGCACGAGGCAGCGCGCGAGCGCCGGCCCCAGCCGAATTTGAACGGCCCTCGTCCATTGATTGGGTCGTAGCCTCTCGATATGCTGGATGCTAGGGGGAGGAGCCCCCTTACTCTTTCAAAACTGGGCCCCTATGGCAACGTGCGAGCGAACCTATAGCGATGCGGAGGTCGAGCAGAGGCTGAAGGCCGAGCTGCCGCATTGGTATTTGGAAGGCGGCTGGATCAGGCGAAAATACAAAACCAACAGCTGGAAGGGCACGCTGATGGTGATCAACACCATCGGCCATCTGGCGGAGGCCGCCTGGCACCATCCCGACATCACCGCCTCTTATGCCTGGGTCGAGGTCCGGCTGATGAACCATGCTGCCAAAGGCATCACCGACAAGGATTTCGAGCTCGCCAAGAAGATCGAAGAGGTCGTCCACTGGCAGCCGGCCCTGGAACAGGGTGCGCTCGAGGGTTGCCCAAAGGACGATATGCGCTTCGCCTACATCAAATACGACAAGCCCAAAACTTGAGCCTTTCTTGGCATGGCAGCGGGGACATCCTCCACGCTCCAGGATCGCTTGCGCTTGCGCCCTTTGGGGGTCCTGTTTAATGGTGCGCGGCAGAAGTGCCGCATGGAGGAGTGGGCCGGGCCCGTCTATGTCCAAATTGAAGCTCAAAGGCGTCAATATCGTCGAGACCTTCGCCGAGGCCTTCCCCATGGTCGGCACGCGGATCATCATCACCGCGTCCACCCCTGGCTGGGCCTTGACCGCTGCCCGCACCATGACCGGCTTCGCCACTTCGGTGATTGCCTGCGGCGCGGAAGCTGGCATCGAGGGCAAGCTCTCCACCAAAGAGACACCGGACGGCCGCCCGGGCGTCGCCGTGCTGCTCTTCGCCATGGATACCGACAAGCTGCAAAAGCAGCTTCGTAACCGCGTCGGCCAATGCGTGCTGACCAGCCCGGGCTCTGCGTGCTTCTCCGGGCTCGACGGCGAGAAGAGTCTGAAGCTCGGCTCTTCGCTCCGCTTCTTCGGCGATGGCTGGCAAATGTCGAAAATGATCAACGGCAGGCGTTATTGGCGCATCCCCGTCATGGATGGCGAATTCGTCTGCGAGGAGAAAACCGGCCTGACCAAGAAGGCAGTGGGCGGCGGCAATCTGCTCGTGCTCGGCAAGTCGCACCAAGCCGTGCTTGCGGCGTGTGAGCGCGCGGTGAAGGCCATCGACGACGTGCCCGGCGCCATCACGCCCTTTCCCGGCGGCATTGTGCGCTCCGGCTCCAAGGTCGGCTCGAAATACAAGGGTCAGATCGCCTCCACCAACGACGCCTATTGCCCGACGCTGAAGGGCGCCGTGAAATCGGATCTTGGGCCCGACATTGAAGCGGTGCTCGAAATCGTCATCGACGGTTTGACCGCCGCAGATGTCGCGGCCGCCATGCGGGCCGGCATCCACGCCATTGCCAATGGCGGCGCCAAGCAGGGCGTCACTCACATCACCGCCGGAAATTATGGTGGCAATCTCGGTCCGCATCATTTCCATCTCAAGGAGATCATCGCGTGAGCGCGCTTACTCTCGAAATCAAGGAACGCGGCGCCGAACGCCTCGACCTCTCTGCGCTGCTGCCGCTCAATCTCGTCGGCAAGAAGCTGAAGGACATCGAGGCCATCTCCATCGGCACGACGCGCGAGCGGACCACCGTCGGCGATGTGTTCAAGATCAAGGGCAACGACGCCCACACGCTGCGGCTCATAGGCACCGACAGCTCTTGCGACCGCATCGGCCGCGCACTGACCGAAGGCGAGATCCTCGTCGATGGCGATGCAGGCGCCTATGTCGGCGCCGGCATGTCTGGCGGCAAGATCCTGGTCAAAGGCGATGCCGGCGCCTCGACCGGCGGCTCGATGATCGGCGGCGAGATCGAGATCGGCGGCAATTCCGGTGAGCGGACCGGTGGCGTGGCGGACGGCGAGAGCCTCGGCATGCGCGGCGGCCGCATCGTCGTCGTCGGCAATGTCGGCGACGTGGTCGGCCATCGCATGCGGCGCGGCACCATCATCGTCGGCGGCAATGCCGGCGAATATGCCGGAGGCTGGATGGTGGCCGGCACCATCATGATCGACGGCAAGGTCGGGCGGCTCGCCGGCTACGGCCTGCGCCGCGGCACGCTGATCCTTGCCAAGCAGCCGAAACAGTTGCTGCCGACTTTCAGCGATTCCGGCAAGCTCGATTTTAATTATCTCCGGCTGCTCGGCCGCCAGTTGGACAAAGACGGCTGTGTCTCGAAGCTACCGTTTCGCGCGCGCCGCCTGATGGGCGACATGGCCGTGCTCGGCAAGGGCGAGATGCTGATTCTGGCCTGATCTTTTCAGCCGCGAAATCGACGATCCTTTTGCCAAGATGGGCTATGCTTCCGGCGAAAGCCGGGCCTTCCGCGTTCCACCATGACCGCCACGCCGTATATCCTTCTCGACGACAGCCTGAGCCAAGGCGGCGCGAGCCTGCTCTATGAGGCACCCAAGCGCGTTATCGTCGCTTGGGAGCCGGGCGAGGTCGAGACCGCTCTCGGCTCTATCGAGGCTGGACTGTCCCAAGGCCTGCACGCCGCCGGCTTCTTCGCCTATGAGCTTGGCTATTGTCTGGAGCCGAAGCTGCGCGATCTGTTGCCCAAGGCTCGGACCCAGCCGCTGCTTTGGATCGGACTGTGTCGCGAGCCGCGCCGTCTCGATGACAGTGCAGTCAGGGCATGGCTCGAGGAGAACGGCGCCAATGACCGCTCGACCCTCTCTGACTTGAACCTGTCCTGGTCGCGCGGCGATTACATGACCGCCTTCGACAAGGTGCAGAACTATATCGCCGCGGGCGACGTCTATCAGATCAACCTCACCCTGAAATATCGCTTCGCCTTCGCCGGCAACCCCGTCGCTCTCTACGCGGCGCTCCGGCGGAAACAGCGCGTGGCCTATGGCGGGCTGATCGGCACGCCCGACTTCCACGTTCTCTCGCTCTCGCCCGAATTGTTTTTCCGCCGCGAGGGCAAGCGCATGTTCGCGCGACCGATGAAGGGCACCGCACCTCGCGGCAAAAATTCGAGCGAGGACGCCCGGCTGAAGACTTGGCTCACCATGGACGAGAAGCAGCGCGCCGAGAATCTGATGATTGTCGATCTGCTCCGGAACGATCTTGGGCGCATCGCCAAGATCGGCACGGTCGAGGTCACCGATCTCTTCACCGTCGAGACCTATCGCAGCGTACATCAGATGACCTCGGGCATCACCGCCGAACTTCGCGGCGATATCGGCTTCAGCGCTATTCTGAAAGCTCTCTTCCCGTGCGGCTCCGTCACCGGCGCGCCGAAAGTCCGTGCTATGGAAATCATTCGCGAGCTCGAGGGCGAGCCTCGCGGCATCTATACCGGCGCCATCGGCCGTGTCGCGCCGAACGGCGATGCCCAGTTCAACGTCGCCATCCGCACCATCATGCTCGATGCCTCTCGCGGTGAGATGGGCATCGGCAGCGGCCTGGTCTCTGACTCCAAAGTCGGCGCGGAATTCGACGAATGTCTTTTGAAGGCGCAGTTCCTCACCAAGCCTGACGCACCCTTCCAGTTGATCGAGACGCTCCGCTGGGAGCGCGGCAAAGGCTTCTATCTTCTGGAGCGACATCTCACGCGGCTGCAGGCTTCGGCTTTGCATTTCGCCTATCCCTTCGCGCGCGACACCGTGTTTGGCGCACTCGAAGCTGAAGTGGCGACGCTTCCGGGAGAAGTTTATCTGGTGCGGCTTCTCCTCGCCGAGGACGGCGCCCTGACCGTAACCTCGACGGCAATCGAGCTCCCCACCAAAGACACGATGTGGAAATTCGCCCTCTCCGAGAATCCGGTCGACGAGAAGGACCCGCTTTATTTCCACAAGACGACGCAGCGGCAGTTCTACGACAAGGAGCTAGAACGGCTGAAGGCGCTGACTGCCTGCGATGAGGTGATCTTCCTCAACCGGCGCGGCGAGCTGACCGAAGGCACCCGCACCACCATCTTTATTGAGCGCGACGGACGGCTCTATACGCCCGCACTCGCTGCTGGCCTGCTTCCCGGAACCCTGCGCGAGGAATTGCTCGACCTGCCGCGCGCCGCCGCGAGTGAAGCGGTGTTGAGCCTGACGGATCTCGCGTCTGCCGATCGCATCTATCTCGGCAATTCGGTTCGCGGGCTGGTCCGCGCGGAGCCTCTAAATGTCAGGCGCGAGGCGCGGAAGCATGAGTCCCAGCAGCGGGAACCGGCGGCGTGAAAAAAGGGCCCGGCGAAATATCCGGGCCCAGTTGGGAGCAACTCAGGAGAGAAGAAGAGAACTCAACACTTACTCACAGCCGTCATAATCGTCGTCGCTGTAGCCGTAGCCGTAAGCATGGCCGTAGAAAGAGTGGCGATAGGCGGAGTGATAGGAGTCTGACGTGACCATCGGCGCAGGGGCGGCTTCGATCGGTGCCTCGGCCTTGGGTGCGGGAACTGCCGGCAGCGTCTCGGTCTCAGGCGCTTCATCCTCGGTGGTCTCAGTCGTCAGTAGCTTCGCGGCAGGCAAGCCTTTCGGCGCCGGAGGGGTGATCTCTTCGCCCTTGGCGACTTCGATCTTCGGTGACGGCAGCTTCTTCGGCGCCGGCTCGACGCTGATCTGACGCGGGCGGCCGATGCTGTCGCCGCCGCCTTTGTTGCTGTCGCCGCTGGTTTGAGCAATGTCGTCGCTCCGGTCCGATCGCGGTGCGACGAACTGGAACTGTTTGATGCCGGTGGGAGTGTCGGTGTTGGACTTATTCTCTTTGGCTTCCGCCTCGACGATGATCATCGTCATGATGATGGCGAGAGTGGCAAAGCCAAGCAGAAGGAGAGAAGCGTAGCGCAGGAAAGTGGTCATCGGATTAGCCTCCAGGTTCGAATGTGTCCCGTCTCGAAGGATGGACACATCTTGCCGGAGGCGGACTGAACCGGATCTGAGACCCTTGTTCAGCTGGCGTTCACACGGGAAACCCAGCGTTTTTGCGGAATTTCGCGCAAAAAAAAGAGGGCACGCGGATCGCGCCACGTGCCCTCTTTTCGAAAACCGAATCTGGCAGGCTGACTAGTAGGTCGAGCCCGGGGTCTTGTCGCTGGAAGTCGTCGAGGCCTTGTTGGCATCCTCTTGCAAGCGGCTCGCCGCCTTGCCGAGCGAAGCGCGGACTTCCGTCCAGGCGCGGACCAGGCCTTCGCCGACATCCTTGGCGCCTTGGCGGAGCGGTTCCGAGCGCTCCCAAACTTGGCGGGCGGCTTCCTGCGACTTGGCGCGGACGTCGCCGTAAGCGTTCTGCACGTCGCCAGCCTGACGGAAGGCGGTATTTCTGAACTCGTCGAGTTGCTTCAAGGTCAGATCCTGCCACTGCTGGGTGCGGCCTTTCACCTGGTCGAAGCTGGCTTGGACACTATTGACCAGATCCTCGCCGAGCGTGGCGCTATGATTGCGAAGCTCGTTGAGCTGGCGTCCGAGCGTGTCGAGATCGCGCTGCAAATCGGACCAGGCCGCTTCGACGCGGGCATCTTCGGCGCGGCCGGAGGAGCTATTGGGGGAGTTGTCGCGGGAATAAGGGTCATACGGCATGTTCGATCCTCAACCTAGGCATGGGGGGACGTGGAAGATGACTGTGGCCGATGTGGTCTTTCCGGTCATTTAATACAATACTCGACTGCGGAAATTGAATGAAGGCGGCAGCGTTTGGATATCGGCAAAAGCCGGTATCCTTTTGAAAAACAACGAAAGATTTTTTGCGCGAGACGCCTAGCGGCGGGAATAGGCCGCATCCAGCATTTGCATCGCCTCATGCACGGCGCGCAACAATTCACCGGGGCTGCGGTGCTCCACCGGCATGCCTTCATCGGCAGCGCGCAGTAGCGCGTCGGCGTCTTCCTGCCACCGGCTGAGGATCGATTTCTTGTCCTCCTCCGTGAGGCCTTTGGCCGCAAGGACGTCGTGTGGACTACTGAAGACCGAAGCCGGATCCAGCTTGGCTTGATCGAGATCTATTGGTTGCGTTGCGTGCCCCATGGTCACCATCCGAACGTTGGAACGCCTAGACTGTTCCAGTTTCCCTAAGATTGGGTTGATTCAGAGCTTTCCGAGGAGGCGCATGGCGAGCAGGACGACGAGCATCAGCCCCACGATTGCCGAGGGGCCGTAGCTCCAGCCACGATTATAGGGCCATGCCGGCACCGCCCCGATCAGCATCAAAATCAAAATAACGATGAGAGCTGTACTCAGCATAAAGCCTCCGCTGCCTGTAGGTCTGCCAGGGCTTATGTATCGAGTTGTGCCGTGAGGCAAGCCACGCTGAGGTAAACGCCAATCCACGCGGAAGTGATCGTCTGTGCGCGCAAGTTGAGTTCATAACCGAGCGCCGAATACCTATCTACTCCTAGAGAAAGTCTGCGCTGATGCGCCCGCGAAAGCGGCTGAGGACGAAAGGAATTACGATGCCGACGAGACGCCAATTCGCCATTGGGGCCGCAACCCTTGCGGCGAGTGCCCTGGTTGTCGCCCTGATCAAGCGCCGGTTCAGCGCTGCTGAGACCGCGCACGCCGGCGAGACCTTCGAGGTTAACCACACGCCGGAAGAGTGGAAGACGCTGCTGACCCCTGAGCAATATGCCGTGTTGCGCGAGGCCGACACCGAGCGGCCCTTCACCTCGCCTCTCAATCACGAGAAGCGCGATGGCATCTTCGCTTGTGCCGGCTGCGACCTGCCGCTCTATGAGTCGAAGACCAAATTCGACAGCGGCACTGGCTGGCCGAGCTTCTACGCCCCGATCGACAACGCGGTTCGTCTCAGTGACGATTGGAGCTTCGGCATGCAGCGGAGCGAAGTGCATTGCCGCCGTTGCGGCGGGCATCTCGGCCACGTCTTCGATGACGGGCCGAAGCCTACCGGCAAGCGCTATTGCATGAACGGCGCGGCAATGAAATTCATCCCGGCCTGACCGCCACAACCCGCCCCAGCTTGACCGAAATCAAGGCGATTCCAAACTGACCTGTCCAAAGTTATTGTGGGGGTCGAAGCCTGGAGGAACTCGCCCATGTTCCGTATTCTGGTCGCCGCCGCCACCGCGTCTCTCATGCTCGCCTCGATGGCCATCGCGCAGAACAATGCGAGCAGCGCTCCGGATTGGTGGGCAAATATGTGGAAGGAGCGTCAAGCCACGCCTTGGGAGATGAAGACGATGAGCCCCGAGCAGCGGCAGCGTCTGGCGCGGCACTCGGCCTTTATGAATAAGGACGTGCCGCAAGCCTATCTCGATGCGCAGAACGACATCGGCTACACCACGCGAGCGATCCTCGAAGGCGGCGATCTCTATGCCGCCAATTGCGCCAAGTGTCACGGCGACACTGGCCTCGGCAATGGTGAGGCTGCGGGAGATATGGCGCCATCACCGGCGCTGCTGGCTTATCTCATGGACCAGCCGATCGCCATCGATCCTTATCTCCTATGGACCATCTCCGACGGCGGCGCTGCCTTCGGCACCAAGATGCCCGCCTTCCAGGATGTCCTGAGCAAACAGCAGATCTGGCAGATCGTCGCCTATCTCCGCGCGGGCTTTCCGGTGGTAGGGCCCGCGCCGGCGGCACGTTAGACCCTGGATCTGAGCCGCGGACCTAGCGACAAAGTGCGCGGGAAGAGACTCGAAAACTCCCAGGGTTTTTGCGCTAAAGTCCGCGCGCCATGCAGAACCGCGCGAGCTTGCTAGTTCTCTTCGTTTGGCTCGCCATGGCGCTGGCCTATGGCGTTCCGTCAGCCCGCGCCGAAGACGCTAAGCCTAACCCTTGTACCGAAGATGCCATGCTCGTGTTCGACGCGTCCGGCTCGATGTCCGGTCCGGTGCTCCCAGGCAACGGGGGCACGGTGTCGCGGATCGACTGGGCGCGCGCGGCGCTGGCCGAAGTTCTACCGAGCGCCACCAAATACCACCGCATCGGTCTGGTCACTTATGGTCCCGGGCCCTACAACCAGTGCAACGTCGAGCTCAATCTCAAGCCGACGCCGAACGCCGGCCAGATCATCATGGATATTGTCAACGCGCTGGTGCCGGCTGGACACACCCCGCTCACCGCGGGGGTCAAGCAAGCCGCCGATGCGCTCGATTACACGGCGAAGCCCGGCGTCATCGTCGTCCTCACCGACGGCGAGGAAACCTGCGGCGGCTCGCCTTGCGAGATCGGCAAGTCGCTTGCTGCCCTAGGCAAGCACCTCACCGTGCACGTCATCGCCTACCGGCCGGGGGTGGTTTCCTGGATGGGCGAGCAGAGCATCGGCGAAGCCAAATGCCTCGCCGATCAAACCGGCGGTCTCTATATCACTGCAAAGACCCAGGACGACTTGGTGCAGGCGCTGGAAAAAACCCTCGATTGTCCGATGACGTCTGAACTGACGCGGTGAGGGCGCCGCTCCAGTCCGCG
>DATBSU010000081.1:0-3190 GCA_036559585.1 Methyloceanibacter sp. | reverse complement strand
TGCGTTTCAGAAATTCGGACGACTTCGCGGAAATCACCGTTCGAGTGGTTCGGCAGGTCCCGCTCTATTCCGGCCCATTATCGGACTGAGTGGGTAGATCAACACACGTCGTCAGTGCCTCGACTAGCGCCCTCATTGCCTCATTCACAAGGGAGTGGCCTCCGGTCGCGATCGCCATTTCCACCTCTTCGGGCTGAAGGGAGAGGCTGATGACCAGCGGGACCACCGGCGGCACGACGTCAAACTCATAGTGTTTGGCTTGTTTCATCGCAAGAACCTCCCGAAATACACTAGGTCCGGGCCCGTGAAGCGTTCCTTTCTAGAATTCGCTCACCCTTCAGGAATTCACGCCAAGCGCCATAAACGTTAACGAAATATAATACGGGGATTCGTCCCAAACTCTCAAAATTGCCCAAAAACAACAGCAATTTGTCTGCGTGACCGTCACTTGGTGACGTGCTTAAATAAGCGTCAGACTGGACGGGGAGAGCCATGGACATTACAGCGCCGATTAGCGCGCCTGGGAAAAAGCCCCGGAAGCGGCGTAGCCTGATCATTCGTTTTGTCGGCCTCATCTTTGCGGCCGTAATGATCGTCTTCGTCGTCGGACTTGGCGGCGCCGGCTTCTTCTTGTGGAAAGTGTCGAAAGACCTTCCGGACTACGAGGTGCTCGCCAGATATGAGCCCCCGGTGATGACGCGCATCCATGCCGATGACGGCAGCCTCATCGCCGAGTTCTCCCGCGAGCGGCGTATCTACGTGCCGTTCTCCGCGATCCCGCCCCGAGTCATCCAAGCCTTCCTCTCCGCCGAGGATAAAACGTTCTACACACATGGCGGCTTGGACATCCAAGGCATCGTCCGCGCCATCGTCACCAATCTCGCGCATTCCGGGGGCGACCACAAAGTCGGTGCGTCGACCATCACCCAGCAGGTGGCCAAGAACTTCCTGCTAAGCTCCGACCAGACCATGGAGCGGAAGCTGAAAGAGGTGCTGCTCTCCGTTCGCATCGAGCGCGCCTTCACCAAGGACCAGATCCTCGAGCTCTATCTCAATGAGATCTATCTCGGAGCAGGCGCTTACGGTGTTGCCGCGGCGGCCGATACCTATTGGGACAAATCGCTGAACGAGCTCGGCATCGCCGATGTCGCCTATCTCGCCACGTTGCCGAAAGCGCCCTCGAATTACGATCCCTTCAAATATCCCGAGCGCGCGCTGGAGCGTCGCAACTGGGTGATCGACCGCATGGTCGAGAATGGCTACGTGACCAAGGATGAGGCTGCCGTGGCCAAGGCCGAGCCTCTCAACGTGAGAAAGCGCACCTCGGGCCCCAAGATCGCAGCCTCGGAATATTTCGCGGAGGAAGTGCGGCGCAGCATCATCGACCTGTTCGGCGAGGATAAGCTCTACGGCGGCGGTCTGTCGGTGCGCACCTCGCTTGACCCGACCATGCAGAAGATGGCGCGTAAAGCCCTGATCGATGCCTTCGTGGCCTACGATCACCGTCACGGCTGGCGTGGCGTGGTGAAGAAGATCGACGTCGCCGGCGACTGGGGCAAGACTCTCGCCGCGGAGAAAGTCTGGTCGGACATCGACCCGTGGCGAATGGCGGTCGTGCTGCAAGTCGCCAAGGACAAAGCCGTGGTCGGCCTCCGACCGACACGCGATGCCAAGGGCCAATTCGTGGCCGAGCGCGAGACCGGCGACGTTCCCTTTTCCACCATGCAATGGGCGCGGCCACAGATCGGCAAGCGCGGGATGGGTGCATCGCCTGGCAGTCCCGGTGCTGTCGTCAAAGTCGGTGATGTGATCTTCGTCTCGCCGCGCGAGCCCAAGGATCCGCAAGACAACGTGCAGGGGCAATGGGCGCTGCAGCAAATCCCGGCCGTTCGAGGCGCGCTTGTGGCAATGGATCCGCATACCGGCCGCGTCTTTGCCATTGTCGGCGGCTTCAGCTTCGGCGAAAGTCAGTTCGATCGCGCCGTTCAGGCGCGGCGCCAGCCGGGCTCTTCGTTCAAGCCGCTGATTTACGCCACCGCGATCGACAACGGGTATACCCCGGCGAGCATCATCGTCGACGGTCCGGTTTGCCTCGATCAAGGCAAGGGCATGCCGAAATGGTGTCCCAAGAACTATGAAGCCGGCTCTGCGGCCGGTCCCTCCACCTTGCGCTTTGGCATCGAGCACTCGCGCAACCTGATGACGGTGCGCCTCGCGAGCGAAATGGGCATGCCGATTATCTGCGAGTACGCACGCCAATTTGGCGCCTACGACAATTTGCTGCCTGCCTTCTCGATGGCCTTGGGCGCCGGCGAGACCACGCTGTTGCGCATGGCCGCGTCCTATTCCGCCATTGCCAATGGTGGCAAGCAGGTGACGCCAACCTTCATCAACCGTATCCAGGATCGATATGGCCGTACCCTTTGGCGGAATGACAAATACGATTGCAAAGGCTGCGACGCGAGGGAGTGGACCAACCAGGCCGAGCCCGAGCTGATCGACGGCCGCAAGCAGATTCTCAGTCCGCTGACCTCCTATCAAATGACCAGCATCATGGAAGGCGTCGTGCAGCGTGGCACGGCACAGAAGCTCAAGGTCTTGAATCGCCCCCTCGCCGGCAAGACCGGAACGACCAATGACGAGAAAGACGGTTGGTTCATCGGCTTCACGCCCGATCTCGTCGTCGGCGCCTATCTCGGTTTCGATACGCCGCAACCGATGGGCCACGGCGAAACCGGCGGCAATGTCGCCGCGCCCGCCGTTCGCGACTTCATCCAGATGGCGCTTGCCGACCAGCCGCCAATTCCGTTCCGCGAGCCCGAGGGCATCAAACTCGTGCGCGTCAATCTGAAGACCGGGCAGCCAACCAGCGCAGGCGATCCGCGAGCGATCATGGAAGCCTTCAAGCCGAACGAAGGGCCGGCTGCCGAGGGCACGGCCGAGGCATCGCCCGATGGCAGCGACGCGGTCGACGTCAGCACCGCCGATCCCTCAAGTGTGGATACCCAACCGACCGCTGCAGTGCCGCCCGGACCGGGCCCCTCGCTGGTCAAGCCCAAGCCGGCCAAACCGAAGGCGCCTGGTCAGGCGGCCGTCGCGCCCGCGACCACCGTTCAGCCTGCCCCAGCCCCGCGCAATTGCGGGCCATTCGGCGGCATTTTCGGCTGCTAGCACGCAGTTTTGCGCGACG
>DATBSU010000080.1:0-2423 GCA_036559585.1 Methyloceanibacter sp. | reverse complement strand
TTTCGCGCAAAGTCTGGAGCCTTGGCAACTCGCCAAGTCCCGCAAGGGTCTTTTTGTGGAAAAACTGCCCTAAAGCAGCTTCAGCTGCTGACCCGCCACTTCAGGCGGCGTGAACAGATCGGTGCGAAGTTCGACCGAACGCTGGTTCAATCCGAGTCGCGCCGCGGCGAGCTCGAATCTCCGCCCGATCATCCAGGCAAACGGCCCGTCGCCCCGCATGCGCTCGCCCCATTTCGCATCGTAGAGCTTGCCGCCTCGCGTCGAGCGCATCAAGGAAAGCACCCGCTTGGCGCGGTCAGGGCAGTTCGCCATCAGCCATTCATTGAAAAGATCGGCGATCTCGAGCGGCAGTCGAAGCAGCACATAGCCGGCCCCCATCACGCCAGCCGCGGCAGCGCGCTCCAAGATCTTCTCGATCTCCATGTCGGTCAGCCCCGGAATGACCGGAGCCACCATGACGGAAGTCGGCACGCCTGCGGCCGTCAGCTTCTGCAGTGCATCGAGCCGTAGCGACGGCGTGCTTGCTCGCGGCTCCATGGCGCGGGCGAGCTTGGCGTCGAGCGTCGTCACCGAAAGCGCGACCTTCACCAGCCCGCGCTCGGCCATCGAAGAGAGAATGTCGAGATCGCGTAAGACCAGCGCCGATTTGGTGACGATGCCGACCGGGTGATTGGCAGCGCTCAAGACTTCGAGAATTCGCCGCATGATGCGGTAGCGCTTCTCGATCGGCTGGTACGGATCGGTATTGGTGCCGATGGCGATGGTCTCGACCTTGTACGCGGGATCGGCGAGTTCCCGCGTCAGCGCTTCCGCTGCATTGACCTTGGCGAACAATTTGGTTTCGAAATCGAGACCGGGCGAGAGCCCGAGAAAGGCATGGGTCGGCCGCGCGAAGCAATAGATGCAGCCATGCTCGCAACCACGATACGGATTGATCGAGCGGTCGAAGCCGATATCGGGCGACTCGTTCCTAGTGATGATCTTCCGCGCCGGAACCTCTTGCACGTTGGTCGACAGCGCCTCGAGATCGGCAAGCGATTCCCAGCCATCGTCCACCGGCTCATAGGCAATCGGCTCGAACCGGCCGGACCGGTTGGTCGTGGCTCCGCGGCCATGCCGGCGGTCGGGGGTAACCCCGCCGATCTCAGTGGCGAAGCCTTCGGTTCCAATCTGCTTGCGTAGGGCGACATTCATGGCCTTGATATAGGCCTCCGATGTGAACAAATCAAGAACATCCAGTCAAGCTTGCCTACCTTCAATTGCCGAAAAACGACCAAACGCTATAGTCCGCCCATGATTTCCGTAGTTATCCCCACCTTTAATGCGGAAGCGACGCTGGGTCCGGTGCTGGCCTCTCTGGTGCCAGCCGTGGTCCATGACGTGGTGCGCGAGGCCATCATCGTCGACGGCGGTTCGACCGACGAAACCTGTCTCATTGCGGAAGCCGCCGGAACGACTCTCATCAGGGCGCCGAAGGGCAGGGGGAGTCAGCTCTCTGTCGGTGCCGCCATCGCCAAGAGCGATTGGCTGCTCTTTTTGCACGCCGACACCGTGCTCGAGCATGGCTGGGAGGAAGAGGCCAAGACCTTCATGGAACGGGTGCAATCGGGCAAGCGGCGCGACGCTGCAGCAGCATTCAGTTTCGCGCTCGATGACGAAGGTTTCATGCCTCGCCTCATCGAATCGCTTGTCGGCATCCGCTGTGCGGTCTTCGCCCTGCCTTACGGCGACCAGGCGCTGCTCATCTCGCGTCATCTCTACAACAGGCTTGGCGGCTTCAAGCCGCTTCCCCTGATGGAAGACGTTGACCTGGTGCGGCGGCTGCAACGCCGCGAGCTCGTCATACTGAATTCGACCGCCACCACGAGCGGCGAGCGTTACCGTGAGCACGGCTATATGTTGCGGAGCTTGCGCAATCTGTTTTGTCTCACGCTGTATTATTTGCGCGTGCCGCCGCGTCTGCTCACACGCCTCTATGGCTAGGAAATTTGCGCGGCCGCGACGCTACCTTGTCATCATGGCCAAGAGCCCGCGCCTCGGTCTCGCCAAGCGAAGGCTCGGCGCCGAGATCGGCGATATCGCCGCGCTCCGCTTCTATCGCAATTGTCTGAACCGAAGCTGCTCGCGTTTGGGCTCGGATCCACGCTGGCAGACTTTGCTCGCGGTGACACCCGACCGCGATCTTCACGCTGGTGACTGGCCGAGAAATATTCCGCACATTGCACAAGGCTCAGGTGATCTCGGTCAACGCATACATCGCATCTTCGCAAGTCTCCCGACCGGCGATGTTATGATCATCGGCAGCGACATCCCTGCGATCGAACCCAGTCACATCGCGCAAGCCTTTCGCCTGCTTGGGCGCGCGGACGCAGTGTTCGGACCGGCTACCGATGGCGGCTATTGGCTCGTTGGGCTGAAACGAA
>DATBSU010000079.1:0-2404 GCA_036559585.1 Methyloceanibacter sp. | reverse complement strand
TCGATCGACAGCCTGGAGGCGCTGTCGCGGGCGCTCAACGTGCCGCTGACGACCTTTTTCGCAAGCTACGAGGAGCAGCGTGACTGCTCCTATGTTCCGCGCGGTCAGGGCGTCAATATCGAGCGGCGCGGCACCAAAGCTGGGCACCAATATCAACTTCTCGGTCATTCCATCTCAGGAGAGGTCGTGGTCGAGCCTTATCTCATCACGCTGACCGAGGAAGCCAAGCCCTACACCATGTTCCAGCACGCTGGCGTCGAGTTCATCTATATGCTGACCGGGAAAGTGGTCTATCGCCATGCCGACAAAGCCTATCCGCTCTCGCCGGGAGATGCGCTGTTCTTCGATTCCGCCGCGTTGCACGGTCCGGAAGAGCTGACCAAGCTGCCGATGACCTATCTTTCGGTCATCATCTATCCGCGCGGGTGACGCGCCCGGCCATTTCTCAACAGTAAACTAAAATTCCCCACAGTTGACAGACGCCGCAAAGCGCCGTTACCGTAGCCAGCAAGAGCATGGTTAAGCGGGTGGTTGGTGCGGTATGTGCGGAATTGTCGGTCTGTTTCTGAAGAATAAGTCCCTTGAGCCTCAGCTCGGCCAGATGCTGGCCGGCATGCTCGGGACCATGTGCGAGCGCGGACCGGACAGCGCCGGTTTCGCCGTCTATGGCTCGGGCGATTCCGGGCATGTGAAGCTCACTCTGAGGGGCGCTTCAGCCAAGACAAATTTCGCCGCGCTTGCCGGGATGGTGGAAGACGCGATCGGCGCTCCCGTTCTGGTCGAAACGCACGCCACTCATGCGGTTTTCACGGTTCCGGCCGAGCTCGAGACCGCGGCGCGGGAGGCGATTGCCGCCGAAGACAAGACAGTCAAGGTGGTGAGCGCCGGAAACCGCATGGAAATCTATAAAGAAGTGGGTCGACCGGATAAGGTCGCCCAGCGCTTCGATCTTGCGCATATGAAAGGCTCGCACGGCATCGGCCATACCAGGATGGCGACCGAGTCAGCGGTCACCGTCGACGGTGCGCATCCTTTCTCCACCGGCCGAGATCAGTGCCTGGTGCATAACGGCTCGCTCTCCAATCATAATGCGCTCCGCCGCAAGCTGGTCCGGAAGGGCATGAGTTTCGAGACCGAGAACGACACGGAAGTCGCGGCGCACTACCTCACCTGGCGAATGGAAGAGGGCGAGACCTTGGGGCAAGCCCTGGAGTCGTCGATTGAGGATCTCGACGGCTTCTACACTTTTGTGGTTGGGACTGAATCCGGTTTCGGCGTATTGCGCGATCCCATCGCCTGCAAGCATGCCGTGCTCGCCGAGACCGATGACTACGTCGCCTTTGGCACCGAATATCGGGCGCTCGCCGTGCTCCCGGGAATCGAGAAGGCGAAGGTGTGGGAAGCCGAGCCGGCCACCGTCTATTTCTGGGAGCGGCATTGATGCCGACCATCGACCTTGACGCCACCAGTTTGCGCGACCTCAACCAAATGCTTCACGATCTTGGCGACGGAGCCAACGACACCGATTTCCACGTGGTGAACCCGCGCGGCAAGCATGCCATCGCGGCCGGGGTCGATGCGCCGATTACCATCGAGGTTGACGGCAATGTCGGCTATTACTGTGGGGGCATGAACAAGCGCGCCAATATTATTGTCAACGGCAGCGCAGGCGTCGGGCTTGCCGAGAACATGATGTCGGGACGCATGCACGTGAAGGGTGATGCGTCGTCGTCCGCGGGCGCAACGGGGTGCGGTGGTCTCTTGGTGATTGACGGCAACGCGTCTGGCCGTTGCGGCATCTCGGCCAGGGGCATTGATATCGTGGTCAAAGGCGGGGTCGGGCATATGTCAGCCTTCATGGCGCAAGCCGGCTCCCTCATCGTGCTCGGCGACGCTGGCGACGCTCTCGGAGATTCGATATATGAAGCCAGGCTGTTCGTGCGCGGGAGCGTGAAGAGCCTGGGTTCCGATTGCATCGAGAAGTCTCTGTCCGACCTGCACAAGCAAACTTTACGAAAATTGCTCGACGAGGCCGGGGTGGGCGGTGAGGTCGACGTCTCCGAGTTCAAGCGCTATGGCTCGGCGCGGAAGCTCTATCATTTCCACATGGACAATCTGGAGGCCTATTGATGAGTGCCGAAGGCCGCTGGGTTCATACGCCGCCACGCCCATCGGCGACATTCGACGAATATTCGATCGCGGAGATTCACCGCGCCGCAGCCACCGGCATCTATGACATTCGCGGGTTTGGCGCCAAGCGGCGGGTTCCGCATTTCGACGACCTGTTGTTTCTCGGCGCTTCGATCAGCCGCTATCCGCTCGAAGGCTATCGCGAGAAATGCGCGACTGACGTCGTGCTTGGTACGCGGTTTGCCAAGAAGCCCCTACACCTCAAGATTCCGAT
>DATBSU010000078.1:0-8491 GCA_036559585.1 Methyloceanibacter sp. | reverse complement strand
GTCGCGCCTGCAAGATCCTCAATTGTGGCGACCAGATCGAGATTATTGACGAGTTGGCTTCGTGTCTGGTTCTCGGCAATGCCCGGACCGCTGATAACAAGAGGAACCCTGATCGAGCCCTCATAGGGGACAATCTTCGACTCCAGCCGGTGATCTCCATACATAAATCCGTTGTCGGAGGTAAAGACGATGATCGTATCGTCCAACTTATTGGCGCTTTGGAGAGCATTGACGATCGCCTCGACGAGCTCATCGACGGATTGAAGGGATTGAAGTTCAGCGCGATAGTTTCCCTCGAGGCGTTGTTTGGCGCTCGCGTCAAGACTTGGGGCGTTCCGGATCCATCTCGGCTTATCGCTCACATCCTGCTCATTGAAGGCGGGACCCGCAGGGAGGCCAACGTCCAAGAATTTTTGCGCATCGTTCGGTGAAGGAGTGGCAGGGCCGTCCACTTCTTCGCCGCCAATCGCCTCTCCGATCCCATGGGGAGCCTTGGTCGCGACAAGCAGGAAGAAGGGTTCGGTCGCCGCCGATTGATCCTTGATATATTGCAGGGCGCGATCTTTGAGAACGTCGGTTGAGTAATCGCTCGCTTCCTTGCCAAACTTCCGGATCGTACCGTTGTCGTTGATCCTATAGTTGTAATAAGAGATCTGATCGAAGGCGAACCAGCGATCCCATCCGACCGGGACCCAGCCTGCTTCGGCTTTGGTGCTCTTGCTGAAGATGCTCGCAAACTTGTTGAGCAGGGCGATGCAATAGTCGAGCGTGCTCAGAGTGCCAGGCTCCTCCTCCTGCTTGGCTCCGCCAGCACTGGCCGCATAATGGTTCTCGCCGCCGGGCTTAACCTTGCCATAGCCGTTCAAATATTTCCCGATCAGGGCTGTGTTGTAGCCGGCGGACTTGAGCCAGACCGGCAGCGTATTCCCCTCCTTGTCCTTGAACGACTGCCATCCACCTCCTTTCGCGACAGCATTGGATTTGATGCCGTGATTGTGCGCGGCCTGCCCGGTGAGAAAGGAGACGCGGCTCGGGCAGCATAGTGAGAGAGACGCAAAGCTATTGGTAAAGGTGATACCTCGCTCAGCGAGAAGCGCATGCACCTTCGGCATATAGGCCATCGAGCCGGTGTCTTCCTGATCATCGGTCATGATGACCACGAAGTTCGGTTTGGACCACGCCGGCGTGGCGAAAGTCAGGAGCAAGAACAAAGCTGTGATGTTTCGCATGAGGTACCCGTCCGGGCACCGCCGCGGCGTATTCGTCCGCTGGCGGCACTCAAGCAAATCCGCGACGTTTATACCAACCCGTTGCGGTTTCCTCCCTGCGACCAATCGGCTATCGTCCGCGCAAATAGGGCACCGGGATTAGGGAATTTCGCGGGAAAGTCATGCGTTACAGGCCTGACATTGACGGCTTACGGGCGTTTGCCGTGATGGCCGTGGTGTTGTTTCACGCCGGGCTTGACGCGGTTCCAGGCGGGTTCGTCGGCGTCGATATTTTCTTCGTCATCTCCGGCTATCTGATCACGAGACTGATCGTCGAAAAGCTTCGCGCGGGAACGTTCTCGTTCTGGGATTTCTATGCACGGCGCACACGGCGCATCTATCCCGCGCTCTTCGTCTTGATTCCGTTCGTGCTAATCGCAGGCTATTTCGTGCTCACTCCAGGCGAGTATGAAGATCTCGCCTGGAGCGCAATCTATAGCTCTGCGTTCCTCGCCAATATCTATTTCTGGCTGAACACTGGCTATTTCGATCTGGCCGCGGTGACGATGCCGCTGCTCCATCTCTGGTCGATCGGGGTCGAGGAGCAATTCTATCTGATGTGGCCGGCGACGCTCGTTCTCGTCTGGCGCTTCGTGCCGCTCAGCCGGCAGGCGACGCTGATCGCGCTGATCGCGGTGACGGTCCTTCTCGTCGCGGTTTGCATCGTCTGGACTCACTACGACGCCAAGGCAGCCTTCTATCTTCCATTCACCCGGCTCTGGGAGTTCACGCTTGGCGCTCTCGTGCTGGCACTGCCTGAAATCAAGCGGCCGCGTGTCGCCGACGGACTCTCGGTCGCGGGCCTCGCCGCCATGCTGGCCGCTGCGCTCACCTTCAACGACGGCCTCGCCTATCCGGGTTATTATGCGGTGCTGCCCTGCCTCGGCGCCACCGCCGCGATCGCGGCGGGCGAGAACAGCCTCATCGGCAAAGTTCTGTCGCTTTCGCCCAGCGTGTTTATCGGCAAGATCTCCTACTCACTCTATCTCTGGCACTGGCCGATTTTCGTGTACTACGCTTTCTACGCGCCGGACGCGGCCACGCCACAGGCGAAGCTGGCGCTGATACCGGTCGCGATCGGGCTCGCTTATCTCTCTTGGCGCTTCGTCGAGACTCCCACGCGGCACCGCAGAGATCATCCGCGCCGTCACGTCATGTACGGCTTGGCCACGGCAACCGCGACCGCCTGTCTCGCCTTCATCGTCGTCACCAGTGCAGGCTTTCCTTCACGCATCCCTGAAGAAATCCGCGCGCTTGGGGACCAAAAAGACATGATGGCCTTTGCCTGTACCGAGGAAGTCCGTTTGCCGGGAGCCGGGAAGCGGAAGCGTTGCATCGTCGGGGCGCCTTGGGCGACGGCGTCCAAGCGAGCGGTGATCTGGGGCGACAGTCATGCCAAGCATATGCTGTCGATCCTCGACGCGCCGGCGCGCGAGCTGAACCTGTCGATTGCCTTTTGGTCCGGTTGTCCGCCATTTATCGATAACGAGTCAATTCAGCGGGAGAAGCGAAACGCCCCCGAGTACTCCGAGAATTGCGCCCTGTCCCGGCGCGACCTGCTGGACTGGCTGGCGAAGGCGCAAGGTATCGACTTGGTCATTCTGTCTGACGCTTGGGCCATTTATCCCGAGAGTCTTTTTGAAGGCGGCGTGATGGACAGGTCGCATCCCGAGGAAGCGATGCGTCGCATCGACGAGAACCTGCGCTCGACCCTGGCGGAGATCAATCCAGAGCGGCACAAGGTACTCATCGTCGGCGATATGCCCCGACCTGGATTCAATGTGCCCGACTGCGCGCTGCAAAGCGCGGCAGGACTGTGGCGGAAGCCCTGTCGAAAGTTCCGGGATTTTTTCACTGAAAATCCGCGTCCGATAGAGAACATTCTTGCCAGTCTCGCCGATGGCACCGACGAGGTCCATTTCATCGACACGCTGAAGAAGATGTGTGCCGGGCCGAGGGGTTGCGGCATCCGGATCGGCGACGAAATCATCTATCGCGACACCAATCACTTGAGGCACGATCTAAAGCCTGCAACGCGGCAGGAGATTGCGACGATGCTCGGACTCAGCGAAGCTTTGAGCGTGGCCACCAGCAACGCGCCGAAGCATGCCGAGGGCGAAGCGGCGCGCACCGCGTCGCCGCAATAGTGCCGCGCGATGACCGGCGCAACCATAGGACCGATCGCGGGCGTGCTGTTGGCGGGCGGGCGATCGAGCCGCATCGGCGGTGGCGACAAATGTCTCCTGCCGCTCCGGCGTAAGCCACTGTTGGCCCACGCAATCGAACGCCTCAAGCCGCAAGTCAGCGCGCTGGTGCTGAATGCAAATGGCGACCCAAAGCGTTTTGCATCCTTTGGACTTCCCGTCATCCCCGACGAGAGCGACGACTCCGCAGGCCCCCTCGCAGGCGTGCTTGCCGGCATGGAATGGGCCGATGCGGAAGCGCCCAATATGCGCTTCATCGTTAGTGTACCGACCGACACGCCGTTTTTTCCGATGAATCTCGTGGCGCGGCTGATCGAAGCGCAGCAAGGGCGTGAGGTGCCGGCGATCGCTGCTTCCGAGGCCGGCGAGCATCCCGTGTTCGGCATTTGGCCGGTCGCGCTCGCTGCCACGCTCAGGCGCGATCTCACTTCAGGACTGCGCAAGACGCTCGACTGGGCGCATGCCCAAGGCGCGGTGACCGCTCGCTTCGCCCCTGCGCGGATTCAGGGCTGCGAGATCGATCCCTTCTTCAATATCAACGAAAGCAGCGACCTGGCCGAGGCTGAGGCCTTACTTGCGGGAAGCTAGCCGGAAATAACGAGCCCTCTGCACAGATCGCCCTGAGGGGACCACATTTCAGAGTTTCGATGGACTGGTCCCTCGGGCCTGACTGGGCGCCACAGTAATAGAACTAAACACCAGTCAAGCCTTCCTTAACCTTGGTCTTGTTATTCATAGCAGGCGCCGACGAACCGCGCTTAAGCGGATTCGCGGTGGTTGCTTCCATGGAACGAGGGGGACGAATGCGCGTCGTTACCACTTTGGACGCTTCGAGCGATTGGCAGCAGGCCGGCATCGACCGACACGCCCTGATGCTCTCCACCTTCATAAACAGCGGCAAGAATGCCCTGTTGGCCCCGGAATTCCGGACCATGACGCTGGTCGTGCGTTCGACGGTTTCAGACCCGGCGCTGGCGCTCCTCGGCATGAAAGACGAGCTTCTGGCGGCCAGAATCCGTGCCAAAGTCATCGTGGCCAAGCTTGAGCCCGAGGATGGCTTGCGGCAACTCTATCTCGCTCTCTCCGAGCTTTCCCCGGGCAAGCCCGCCAACGAGCTGATCCGCTGGGCTAAGAACCCGCGCCTTGCCGAAGCGCATGAGCAGGTTACCTGCGGCCATTCTTTCTGCTGGTCGGGGGATGCGATGCGCCGCGACGCCGGCAAGCGCAATGCGCTCATGCTATTCGACGAGCATTCGCCTGCCGCGATGCAGCGCCTAACCCGCGCCTTCCTAGCGCTTTGGAACGCTTCGATCTCGGTTCCGAGGGCCCGGCTTTCAGGCACTACGATGGGCCGGCCGTTGGGCTCCTATGAGACGTTCGGCGAAACCTCCGTCGTGCCATCAGCGCTGCGGGCGGCCTTGCAGGGCTGGCCCCTGGTGCGGCACTAAGGGGCCGGCTGCCTAGCGGTTCTTGTCGACTTCGATATCGACGCCCTTATCCTTGCTGATCTCGCCGGAGAAACCGGGCACGTCGATCCTGACCACGTCCCTATGGGTGCGTTGGTAGTAGAGATATCCCGCAACGAGCAGGCCAACGACCGCAGCCCCCAGCAAAAATGCCAGCAAGGGATTCGTCCGCATTCCATTCGCCATTGTGTTTCTCCCGGCCAATTTGTTTGAATCAAACGCTTAACGCGCCGTCTCCGTTCCGCCCCGTAACCTTGGGCTTGACGTAGGTCAAGGCCGAGGATCAGGATCGCCCTAAGGAAAAAGACTTCGTTCAAGGGAGGCGTTCATGCTGCATCAAGTCATCGAGACCCTGAATGCGCGGGCAGCGTTGCGGCCGCGCTACGAGAATTTCATCGGCGGAAAATGGGTGGCGCCGGTCGAAGGGCGTTATTTCGACAATATCAGCCCGATCACCGGAAAGCCGGTCTGTCAGATAGCGCGTTCCAGCGCGGCCGACATCGAGCTCGCGCTCGATGCCGCGCATGCCGCGAAAGATGCGTGGGGCAAGACGGCCCCGGCCAAGCGCGCGGAGATCCTGAACAAGATCGCCGACCGGATGCAGGAGAACCTGTCCTCACTGGCGGCGGTCGAGACCATCGACAACGGCAAGCCGATCCGCGAGACCACTTTCGCCGACATCCCTCTCGCGATCGACCATTTCCGCTATTTCGCCGCGTGCATTCGCGCGCAGGAAGGCTCGCTGTCGGAGATCGACCAGGACACCATCGCCTATCACTTCCATGAACCGCTTGGCGTGGTAGGTCAGATCATCCCGTGGAACTTCCCGATCCTGATGGCGACGTGGAAGCTCGCTCCTGCGCTTGCCGCCGGCAATTGCGTGGTGCTGAAACCCGCCGAGCAGACTCCGATGTCCATCATGGTGCTGATGGACATGATCGGCGATCTGTTGCCGGCCGGCGTGCTCAACGTGGTCAACGGATTCGGCATCGAGGCCGGCAAGCCGCTGGCGCAGAACAAGCGTATCGCCAAGGTCGCGTTCACCGGCGAGACCACGACTGGGCGCCTGATCATGCAATATGCGTCCGAGAATCTGATCCCGGTGACGCTCGAGCTCGGGGGCAAGTCGCCGAACATCTTCTTCGCCGACGTGATGCAAGACGACGACGACTATCTCGACAAGGCGCTCGAGGGCTTCACCATGTTCGCGCTGAACCAGGGCGAGGTTTGCACCTGTCCGTCTCGCGCGCTGGTGCAGCGTTCGATCTATGACAAGTTCATGGAGAAGGCCGTGGCGCGGGTGAACAAGATCAAGCAGGGCAACCCGCTCGAGCTTTCCACCATGGTCGGCGCACAAGCCTCGAACGACCAGCTGGAGAAGATCCTGTCCTATATCGACATCGGCAAGAAGGAAGGCGCCAAGCTGCTCACCGGCGGCGAACGGCTGAACCTCGATGGCGAGCTTGCGGACGGCTATTACGTGAAGCCCACCGTGTTCGAAGGCAACAACAAGATGCGCATCTTCCAGGAGGAGATCTTCGGACCGGTGCTGTCGGTGACGCCGTTCGACGATGAGGAAGAGGCGCTCTCGATCGCCAACGACACGCTATATGGATTGGGCGCCGGCGTGTGGACGCGGAACATCAACCGCGCCTATAGCTTCGGCCGTGGTATCCAGGCTGGCCGGGTGTGGACCAATTGCTACCACCTGTATCCCGCGCATGCGGCGTTCGGCGGCTATAAGAAATCGGGTATCGGGCGCGAGACGCACAAGATGATGCTCGACCATTATCAGCAGACCAAGAACATGCTGGTGAGCTACAGCACCAAGGCGCTCGGGTTCTTTTAGCCGATAGACGGATTCCCCCTCATGGCCCGTGCCTGTCACCGCCATGAGGGAGCGTCGCGTGCGCGTTCGTCCGCGTGGCCGTGAACATCCCAGCGAGCCAAAAGGCCCTAGCAAGCAAAGCCGCGCTGCCCCTTGCACGACGGCACAGCCTGAGCCTATATCGTTCGGCAGCGGCAAGTCGGCCCCGTTGCGTTCATCAGCCTTTTGTGCGGGCACCATGCTCATATTCGCACCACCAACATCTTTTGACGATTGGGGCGAATATTTTTCCGACTGGACGAGATCAAGTCAGACAGTCGCGGGAATTATGGTGTTCGTAAGCCTTGCGGCGCTCACGCTGACGCTATGTCGCGCACTAACAATGCTGCTGAGCGAACCGCTTGGTTTTGGACCGCCCCCTTCGCTTCATCTAATGTTGCTCATCTAGTACAATGTGCGACTATCGGCGCCGCACCTTGTTTTTTGCAGTGCAGCCTGTGCACGTCCGGGTCCCTAAGCTCACCGCCCGGCTTTCCCTTTTTGAAAGTTCGACATGCGAGCCCCACCGCGAGTAACCGCAACCCCAGACGCACTAAGGCTTATAGAGAAGCTTAGGCTTTCTCACGGAGACCTGATGTTCCATCAATCGGGTGGCTGCTGCGACGGCTCGGCTCCCATGTGCTACCCCGCAGGCGAGTTCAAAATCGGCGGCAATGACGTCAAGCTCGGCGAGATCGCGGGCACACCGGTTTACATGGACGCCGACCAGTTCAACTATTGGAAGCACACGCAACTCACCATCGATGTCGTGCCAGGACGAGGCGCCGGCTTCTCGCTCGAAGCGCCCGAGGGTTTACGCTTTCTCACGCGGAGCCGCGTGTTCACCGACGCGGAAGTTGATGCACTGGAAGCGAAAGGCTAGGCGAAATTCCAGCCGCTTCGGGCGCGCAGCGGCGGCCTACTGTTCCTCGCCGCCTGCATGTGCAGATGCTGCTCCAGAAGGCGCGCGTTCTTGCGGTTCGCCTTCCACACGAAGTCGAACAGATCGCCAATGAACGGCACCGCGCCGACGACGAAATCGACGCCGATATTGCCGAGCATGCGCGCCAGCGTGAGTTTCGATGCGCCGGTCTGCCAGGCATGATGTACGATCAACAGCGACAGCGCGGATGTCAGCACATCGCCCAAGCCCGGGAACAGTCCAAGGATCGAATCCCAGCCGAAGCGGAGCCCGGTGCCAGGCACATGGAAGGCGTCGTCCATCACGCCGGCAAGCCAGCGGACCTGGGCCAGACGCTCCTCATGCGTCATGCCTGAGGTCATGTCGCGCAAATAGTCGGCGGTCCCCCGGCTACGAGCCCACGGATTCGCCTGTCCGAAGATCTGCTCTGCGCTGTGCACTCTCCGCTCCTCCTTTAGTTAAACGCAGGCGCATATAGTGCGCTTGCGCGCATCATCAAGGATTTGAGCAACGAATGATCGGCGCGCCGGGTTCCACTAAGCCGCGGCGGGAAGGTGGCTGATCATCGCCTTGGCGATCTCGTGCTCGCCCATGACGACGAGATTGGCGCCATGTTTGGCCAGGTGCTCGATCTCCGCTTCGGAATGCGCACGCGCGATGATGGGAAGCTTCGGATTAATGGCACGGGCCTGCTCCACGACTTGGCCGCCCTCGAAGGCCTCCGGGATCGCCACGAGCAGGCAGCGCGCGGCGCCGAGATTGGC
>DATBSU010000077.1:0-6190 GCA_036559585.1 Methyloceanibacter sp. | reverse complement strand
CGGCATGCCGGAGCGCGCATCGGGGCGCACCGAGCGCCGCGACAAGAAGAACGACGTCGACATGATGTCGTAGGTGAAGCCGAGCTTCCGCGCGACCGCGAGCGCCTTCGGAATGTTCGGCGTTTCCATGAAACCGAAATGCAAGATCAGCCGCGAGAATTGGCCGGCGATCGGCGCGATCTCCACGCGGTCCTGAGTGCTGACGCGCGGGATGTTCTCGGTCCTGATGGTGAGAATGACGTTGTGCTCATGCAGCACTTTGTAGTGCTTGAGGCTGTGCAGCAGCGCCGTTGGCGTGCTCGCCGGATCGGCGGTGAAGAATATGGCGGTGCCGGGCACCATATGCGGTGGCCTTTTCGCCAGGCTCTGCGCCAGGGGCTCGATTGGCGTCTCCAGCCGCCGCGTCTTATTCGCCAAAATCCGCGCGCCCTTCCGCCATGTGAGCATGACTGTGACCAGGCAGCCTCCGATCAGAAGCGGCACCCAACCGCCTTGCGGAATCTTCAACAGATTGGCTCCAAGAAACGAGAAGTCGATCAGCGCGAACGGCAGCATCAAGGCTGCGGCCGCCCAGAACGACCACCTCCAGATCAGCCAGATCACGATAAACGCCATCATCCCGTCCACGACCATGGTGCCGGTGACGGCGAGCCCATAGGCGAAGGCAAGTTTGTCCGAAGACCGGAACATCAGCACCAGAAACAGCACGCCGACCAGGAGCAGCGCGCGGACGCGGGGGATATAGATTTGCCCCGCTTGTGTCTCCGACGTCCTGCGGATCTGCAAGCGCGGTAGAAGGCCGAGTTGCACCGCCTGGCTCGTCAGTGAGAACGCGCCCGTGATCACCGCCTGGCTCGCGATCACGGTCGCCGCCGTCGCCAGCACGATCATGGGATAAAGCGCCCATTCCGGCACCAATCGGTAAAACGGGCTGCCGGCCGCCTCTGGGTGAGCCAGCACGAGCGCGCCTTGCCCGAAATAATTGAGAACGAGGCACGGGAACACCAAATAAAGCCACGCCGTTTGGATCGGCTTCCGCCCGAAATGACCGAGATCGGCATAGAGGGCTTCGGCGCCGGTCACGGCAAGAAACACGGCGCCCAGCGTCAATAGGCCGAGATAGCCGTGTCCGGCGGCGAGACGCAGTCCATACATCGGGTTGAGCGCGAGGAACACGCCCGGGTCATCGGCGATATGCGCGAGCCCCGCGACGGCGATCACGAGAAACCAGACGATCATGACCGGCCCAAAATACGCTGAGACGCGCGCCGTGCCATGTGACTGCACCGCGAACAGCACGATCAAGATCACGACGGTGAGCGGCACGACATAGGCGTCAAGCTGGGGCGCGGCGATCTCCAAGCCTTCGACCGCCGAGATCACCGAGATCGCTGGCGTGATCAGAGCATCACCATAGAACAGCGCCGCCGCGACCATCCCGAGCACAAGCACGGCAAAACGATGGTGCTCCGCCTTGATCGCCTTCATCGCCAGCGCCATCAGCGACAAGGTGCCGCCTTCGCCCTTGTTGTCGGCACGAAGCAGGATCAACACATATTTCGCCGTAACGACGAGAATGAGCGACCAGAGGATCAGCGACAGCACGCCGAGCACGGTGCTACGCGACACGTCGCCGTGCAACGCGCCGGCCGCCTCGAGCGCGACCTTGAACGCATAAAGGGGGCTCGTGCCGATATCGCCGAACACGACTCCCATCGAGCCGAGCGCGAGCGCCCAGAACGTTGCCGGACTGTGCCCCTCGGCGTCCTGGCCGTTGGCCGGAGCGTGCTCTGACTGGCTTTGCGTCATCCGAAGGGGAAGTGTGCCGTTCGATGGTGAAGATTGCTGAAGGGCAGCGGCAAAACTTCCCTCACGCTGCCTGGTTCCTCGTACCTGAAGGGGAGGGGAATAGAGGCAGAGCCAAGCCTTGTCCAGAAGCGCCTCGGAATGGAAAGCTGGCCGGCACGCCTTGGGAGGGCTTGGAGCGCAATAAAATTACGCATTGACGAAATAATTGAAATTTCTGCAAAGATATTAGGGCCATATTTTCCCATTGATTCGCATTCGGCGTTGACCCTCCGAAATCCAGGCCGTAGGGTGCGCCGCCTTTCCCGAGCTTCGAGCTTTTTTGAGGTGAAACTGATACGGAGGCGTTAGTCCTGAAGAGGACTGGCTTCCGAACGAGGTCGATGTGTCCCGTGTGATGACAGGCGCCGAGATAGTGCTCCAGGTTCTCGCCGATCAGGGCGTGGAGCATATTTTCGGCTATCCAGGCGGCGCCGTGCTGCCGATCTATGACGAGCTGTTCAAGCAGCAGGACCGCTTGCAGCACATCCTCGTGCGCCATGAGCAAGGCGCGGTGCATGCCGCGGAAGGCTATGCGCGCTCGACCGGCAAGGTCGGCTGCGTGCTGGTGACCTCGGGCCCAGGTGCCACCAACGCCGTCACCGGCCTCACCGACGCGCTGATGGATTCGATCCCGATCGTCTGCATCACCGGTCAGGTGCCGACGCATCTGATCGGCAACGACGCGTTTCAGGAGTGCGACACGGTCGGCATCACGCGGCCCTGCACCAAGCACAATTATCTGGTGAAGGACGTGAACAACCTCGGCCGCATCCTCAACGAAGCCTTCTATGTCGCGCGAACCGGCCGTCCTGGCCCGGTCGTCGTCGACATCCCGAAGGACATCCAGTTCGCCAAGGGCACGTATACCGGCTTAAGCAACTCGCAGCACACGAGCTACAATCCGCGCGTGGTCGGCGATGATGCTGCGGTCAAGCAAGCCATCGAGCTGATGGCAAACGCCAAACGCCCGATCTTCTATACTGGCGGCGGCATCGTCAATTCCGGGCCTGAAGCGAGCCGGCTGTTGCGCGAACTCGTGCACATGACGGGTTTTCCCATCACCTCAACCTTGATGGGGCTCGGCGCCTATGCGGCCTCCGACAAGCAATGGCTCGGCATGCTCGGTATGCATGGCACCTTCGAGGCCAACAATGCCATGCATGATTGCGACGTGATGATCTGCATCGGCGCGCGTTTCGACGACCGCATCACCGGGCGGATCGATGCCTTCTCGCCCGGCTCGAAGAAGATCCACGTCGATATCGACCGCTCCTCGATCAACAAGAACGTGCAGGTCGACCTGCCAATCGTTGGCGACAGCGCCCACGTGCTCGCGCAAATGATCGATGCCTGGAAGGCGAAGAAGCCGAAGCTCGACGAGAAGGCGTTGAAAGCCTGGTGGGCGCAGATCGACAAATGGCGCAGCCGCGATTGCCTGCATTACAAGATGCGCAACGACGTGATCATGCCGCAATACGCGCTGGAGCGACTTTACGCCCTCACGCGCGGCCATGATGTCTACATCACCACCGAGGTCGGCCAGCACCAGATGTGGGCGGCGCAATTCTTCAAATTCGAGGAGCCGAACCGCTGGATGACGAGCGGAGGCCTCGGCACCATGGGCTATGGCTTACCCGCTGCCGTCGGCGTCCAGGTCGCGCATCCGAACTCTCTTGTCATCGATATTGCCGGCGAAGCGTCGGTCCTCATGACCATGCAAGAAATGTCGACCGCGGCGCAGTACGATCTGCCGATCAAGATCTTCATTTTAAATAACGAATATATGGGCATGGTCCGCCAGTGGCAGGAATTGCTGCATGGCGGCCGCTACTCGCATTCCTATACCGAGGCGCTGCCCGACTTCGTCAAGCTCGCGGAAGCTTATCAGGGCGTCGGCATCCGGGCGGAAAAACCCTCCGAGCTCGACGATGCCATCAAGGAGATGATCCGAGTGAAGAAGCCGGTGATCTTCGATTGCCGCGTCGACAAGCACGCCAATTGCTTCCCCATGATCCCATCGGGCGAAGCACATAATCATATGCTGCTCGGCGACGATGTGACCGAGGAAGATCTTGAGAAGGCCATTACCGAAGACGGCAAGGTGATGGTGTAGGGATATGTCGCCACTTCCTCCGATCGGGCATGAGATCACCCTGCAGGTCGATCTGGCCACAACGGCTATTGCCATCATCGCCTTTATTTTCTCGATGTGGCTTGGATGGAGGCAGTCGCGGCTCGATGTCGAGGATCTGCGGCAGCAGCGCGATACCGACATCATCCATTGGGGCGATACGTGCTTGGACGTGTGCTGCCAGGCGGAAATGCTGCTCAGGCCTGAGTATCAGGCCGTAATTCAAGAGGACCGGTTCGAGCGCAAGCGCTTCAAGGTGTTGGGCAAGATTTCTGCGGGCATCGATGCCGGGAGACTCTATTTTCCGAATTCGGAAGCCGATAGACTTGGCCTGCACAAAGAGGGCGCCTTTCGCGGTGTGCGCCATCCCGTTCTCGATATGTTGGTTCAAGTCTACGATTTGTTACGGAGTGTCACCTATAAGAGCCCCGAGGATCCGCAACAACGGCTTGCCATTCGCGAACAGGCCATCGCCTGTAAGCGGGAATTCATTTCCCGCGTCCAGGCCGAGGTCGATCCTCGCCGCCGCGCGCATTTTCTGACCAAGGCAATTTGAATGGCAAACGAAAAACATATTCGGTCGTTCCTGGACATCTTCCTCAGCCTCCGCAGCATCATGCTGATCGGCTCGATCGGCGCCATCATGGGGTCGGTGCTGATGTTCCTGCAAGGCACGCTCTATCTCTACGAGGCATGGCACGGATTATTCACGCCGGGCGACATCGGCGGCAAACAGCTCACCGTGCCGGTGCTCGAAGCGGTCGATAGCTTCCTGTTCGGCATCGTGCTCGACATCTTCGCCTATGGCATCGCCATCGGCTTCGTCTTCAATCTGCCGCGTGACGATGACCGCAGGCTTCCCGCCTGGATGAAGGTCGCCGGCGTCGGCCAGCTGAAAGAGACGCTTGCCGAAGTCGTCCTCGTCGTCTTGATCGTGATCTTCGCACGCACCGTGGTCGAGGCCGAAGGCAAGTTCGAATATCACATGCTGGTGCTGCCGATTTCGATTCTGTTCATCGCCGCGGCGCTGAGGCTGATCGATTTCGCCGGTGCCAAGCACGCTGCCGACGAGGTCATTTTGGAGGAGCAGGAGAAGAAGGTGCTCCCGCGGCGCAGGCACGGGACCAAGCCATGAGCACCCATCCCGGCTCGGCCTATGAGCTCGACAAGCCCGTCCAGACCATCGAGACCCATACCATGACCGTGCTCGTCGACAACGAGCCCGGCGTGCTCGCCCGCGTCATCGGGCTGTTCTCTGGCCGCGGCTACAATATCGACTCTCTCACCGTGTCGGAGACCGAGCACGAGGCGCATCTCTCCCGCATCACTATCGTCACCTCAGGGCCAACGACCGTGATCGAGCAGATTCAGCATCAGCTCGAAAAGCTGATACCGATCCATAGCGTCACCGACTTGACGGTGATTGGGAACCCTCTTGAGCGCGAGCTCGCCATGGTCAAGGTTGCCGGCAAGGGCGACAAGCACGCCAAGGCGCAAGCGATTGCCGAAGAGTTCCACGCCCAGACGCTCGACTCCTCGCCGGCGCATTTCGTCTTCGAGATCACCGGCGAGCAATCCAAGATCGAGCAGTTCATTGCCAAGCTGCAGCCGCTCGGCCTGGTCGAGGTCGCCCGCACCGGCCTTGCCGCCATGTCTCGCGGGCCCGAGCGGATGTAAACCAACTGGCGACAGGTCTTGCAATATAAGGTGGCGGGCGGCAATAAACGCCCTGGCCGAAACTGGACGATCTCATCAGGGTAGGGGAGTTGGAATGCGCGTTTATTACGATCGGGATGCCGATCTCAATCTGATCAAGGGGAAAAAGGTCGCCATCATCGGCTATGGCAGCCAGGGCCATGCGCATGCGCTGAATTTGCGCGATTCCGGTGTCAAAGAGGTGGCCGTCGGCTTAAGGCCGGGCTCCAAATCCGCCGCCAAGGCCGAGAAGGCCGGCATCAAGGTCATGGATGTCCCTGAAGCCGCCGCCTGGGCCGACGTCGTGATGATGCTTACCCCGGACGAGCTCCAGGCCACGATCTGGGAGCAGGACCTCGGGCCCAACATGAAGCCGGGCTCGGCTTTGTTCTTCGCCCACGGCCTCAATATCCATTTCAATCTGATCGAGCCGCGCTCCGACATGGATGTCTGCATGGTAGCGCCGAAAGGCCCCGGCCATACCGTCCGCGCCGAATATGCGCGCGGCGCCGGCGT
>DATBSU010000076.1:0-3969 GCA_036559585.1 Methyloceanibacter sp. | reverse complement strand
AACCCCGCGATCAGGCGCAAGCAGGTGGTTTTGCCTGAGCCTGAAGGCCCGAGCATGGCGAAGAACTCGCCTTCCTTGATGTCGAGTGTGACGCCATCGACGGCGCGGACCGGGCCGAACCGGCGCGAGACATTGCGGAAGCTGACGGCTGAGGACATTGGACGGGCCATTGCGGAAGCGGCCCGGCTTTGATGCCGGGCCGCTTTATGCTGGATCAGTTACTTGCCAAGAATGGCAATATAGTCCTTTGCCCATTGCGAGTAGGGAACGCAGCTGCCTTCCTTTTCGCATTTGGCCGTTGGCGTCCGCCAGAACCAGATCTTCTCGAAATTGTCGAAGCCGTTGGTGGCGCAACCAGTGTCCGTCAGGAGCTCGTTGCCCTTGCATGCCGCAGGCACCGTCGGCACTGATCCAAACCAGGCCGCGACATCGCCTTGCACCTTTGGACTGAGCGAATGCTCCATCCATTTGTAAGCGCAATTCGGATGCTTTGCGTCCGCATGCAACATCGTGGTATCGGCCCAGCCCGTTGCCCCTTCAGCCGGAATGGTCGAAGCGACCGGCTTCTTGTCGGCAGCCAATAGATTGACCTGGAACGGCCAGGACGAAGACGCGACGACGCCTTCATTCTTGAAGTCGTCCACTTGCACCATGGCGTCGTGCCAATAGCGGCCGACCAGAGCGCGCTGTGCCTGAAGCAGCTCGACCGCCGCCTTGTATTGTTCGGCATTGAGCTCGTACGGATTCTTGATGCCGAGCTCCGGCTTCTTCTTCATCAGATAGACGGCGGCGTCGGCGATATAGATCGGGCCGTCATAGGCCTGCACCCGTCCCTTGTTGCTCTTGCCGTCCGGGAGCTTCTGCTCCTCGAACACCACCGACCAACTCGTCGGCGCGTCCTTGAAGACATCAGTGTTGTAGGCAAGCACATTGGGGCCCCACTGGTATGGGACGCCGTAGTGAACGCCATCGACAGTGTGCCAGGGAGCATCTTTCAGCCGGTCGTCCACGGTCTTCCAGCTGGGCACCAGGTCGATATTGACCGGTTGGACTTTCTTGCCCGCGACCAAGCGCAACGACGCATCGCCCGACGCGGTGACGAGATCGAACCCGCCTTGGTTCATCAGCGTCACCATCTCGTCGGACGTTGCCGCCGTCTTGACGTTGACCTTGCAGCCCGTCTCCTTCTCGAAGGCAGTGACCCAGTCGTACGCCTTATCGGTCTCGCCGCGCTCGATATATCCCGGCCAGGCCACGATATCGACTTCACCTTCGCCTTCGCCGATCGCCTTGGGCGGATCGGCGAGCGCGACGCCGCCAAGGCCAAACAAGATAACCAATGCTGCTGAGACAGGTCCGGTGGATTTCATTTGCTCTCTCCCCTTAACGAGACGCGGGGGGACACTTACCCGCTTACTCTCGATTTCCGGTCACGACAGGGCCGCCACCCCGGGTAAACCACAACAATGTTAGTCGAGGACGGTGCTTTGCGCCACTGGCCCCATCTCTAGACAATCAATCTCCCACGCCCAATTGCCGGGCCTTAAGCTCATTTGTGCAGTGCCATAACTTTGATTAGCGCTTTGGCGGCACGGTTGCCGCTTTCGACGCCACCGTTCATGAAGCCAAGAAAATCGGCGCTGGTATGCTCACCGGCAAATTGCAGGCGGCCGTCGAGCGCGGGCTCCGCCCCCAATTCCACAAGCGTGGTGTACTGTCCGACTTTGGCGCTGGCATAGCTGCCGAGCGTGTAGGGATAGGTATGCCAGAACCAGGAGACCACCGCGCTGGGATCGATCGCGTCGGCCATCTTCTGCGACATTTTCGGAAGACCGGTACGGAAGATATCGAGCGCGGACTTCGCGTCGTTGAGGCCGGCCTTGCCGCCAAGATAGTCGGTGAGGATGCCGGCGTCGCCTGGCTGAACGCGGCTTGAATCCCAAATATTTTGGAAGCCGAGATCGGTATAAAATGTGCCGTTCGATGGCGCGGGTAAACCCGAGTCGGCGCTCCGCCACACCCGCGATGTGGTGCCCTGCAAGATCTTGGCATTCGTGCCCATACCAAGTTCACGAATGCATTTCAGCTTGTCGTCCCCGAGCTTCAAATTATCCAAGCCATTGACTTGCCGCAGCTTGGTGAAGGGCAAAGCGAGGATTGCGGTGTCGAAGCTTTGGGTCTGCGCGCCGCCCGGAGCATCAAAGCTCATGACGATTTGCTTGCCCTTGTAGTCGAGCGCGGTCAGCGCGTAGCCCTGCTTCATCTCGATCTTGTTTTCGAGCGCGGCGACCAGCGCTTTGATCAGCTCAGACGAGCCACCCTTGATGCGGTCGACTTCATCACTCTCGCCGAACATCGAAAACGGCTTGTCCATATCGGTGGTGATGAAGTCCACCATATTGAGGCACGATTGGTCCTCCGTCTCCAGCCCGTATTCGATGTTGTAGGCCACGTCGAGGAGATCGATCACCCAGTCCTCGGCCTTGCCGCGGAACTGCGCGAGATAGTCCTTGAGGCTCATCTGGTCGAGCTTGTGGGCGTAACGCGTCCACTCGTCGTCCTTGTCGGTGATCTTGCCGGCGTCCTTGGCGATCTGCTCGGCAATCGGCGCGAAGGCTCCCGACTTTTTCTCCGGGTCGATCATGTCCTTTGGACCATGGAATTGGTCCTTGAAGAAATACAGCTCCTCCCCGTCGCCCTCGGCAGCGAGTTTCTGCAGCTCCACGCCGAGTTCCTCGGCAAGCGCCCGCAAATCTTCGTGACCGGTGTCGACAAACTCGCCGCCGAGTTCGCAGAACATGCCTTTGTAGAAATCGTATTGGGTGAACATGCGTCCGCCCCAACGATTGCTTGCCTCGAATACAATCGGTGTCCCGCCGGCAGCATGCAGACGATAGGCGGCGGTCAAACCGGCGACGCCGCCACCGACAATCGCAATCGGCCCTTTCGGTCGCTGCTTGGCGTTGGCGCTCCAATCCAAAACGGGGGATAGCGCCGCTGCGCCAGCGGCAGCCGCGGACAAACGCAGCAATTTACGGCGCGTCAGCGCGGAGGATTCGGGAAGAACGAGACCTTGATCTTGGAAAGACCGAGCCAGAGCTTTTTTTACGGCGGCAAATAAAGGCGTACGCGACATGAGCAGCCCCCGATATTTGTAATAAACGAGACGTCTCTACGCTGTAGAAGTAGAGCCTAACCTAACGCAGAGGCGTGCGCCAGCCTTCCGGCGAACCCTCGCTCGGCGCAATCACATTCTATTTCGGAGACGGTAACAGGCACGACGCCGGTAGCGCTCTGTTGGCCACTTCGCGCAATGCGAAGCTCGACTTCAGCCGCACTACCCCCGGGAGCCGTGACAGCTGCTCCTTATGGATGCGCTCGAAATCGGCGAGATCGCGCGCCATCACGGTGACAAGGTAATCGTCCTCGCCCGACATCAGATGACAGGAAACGATCGAGGGCGCGGAAGCCACCACCTCCTCGAAGGCGTTGAGCAAGTCCTGACTCTGGCTCTTCAGGCTGATCTGCACCATCACAGTCATGCTGAGACCGAGGGCCTCGCGGCTGATGCGCGCCTGATAGCCCTTGATGACATCCTTCTCCTCGAGAGCACGGATGCGGCGGGCGATGGCCGTGGCGGAAAGCGGGATGCTCTCGGCGAGATCAACTTGGCTCTGGCGGCCGTCTTCAAGCAGGGCGCCAAGGATGGCACGATCTAGCGCATCTAGCTCGATTTCTTTCATTTATCTGCGCCTGATGAATAAAATATGCCGATACATTGCGTATCCTAGTCGATTTCAGCCAAAAACGCCAATAATCGTTTGCGAATCTCAGGCATTCTCACGACAGGATTTTGCGAGCGGAGGGCAGCATGCGCATCGGCGTTCCGACTGAGATCAAATCGAATGAGTTTCGGGTTGGCCTCGTCCCGGGTTCGGTTCGCGAGCTCACGGCGCGCGGCCACGAAGT
>DATBSU010000075.1:0-3870 GCA_036559585.1 Methyloceanibacter sp. | reverse complement strand
TACCGGAATGGCTGTCGATGAACGCGGTGATGGCGGGGATGATCCCGGTCATGGTTTGGCTGATGAGCCGCGACGCGAAGGCGATGGAAATTAATTCGATCTATTTCTGGGGGATCATGTCGCTCGCAACTCTCGTCGGCGCCATCATCGCCTATCCGGTAAACGTTTGGCTTGTCGCCGTTGGATTGAAACACGGCATGGGAAGCGTGCGGGCCCTCGGACATGGCGGCCACAGCATGGAGGCGGAGGCTTCGCGCATTCATGACGTCTCGGGCGAGATGCCGGCTCATGTGAAGCCGAGCACGCAATCACGCGCGAAGAGGGCTGCCCAAAAGGTCCACGCGAAACGGTCGCGTGGCGCCATGTCGATGACGGGCGGCGCCACGAGTGCTCAAATCTCTGCCGTGGCACTTCTAACGCTGCTCGCGCTTGGCGCCGGGGTCGTGTTCGCCGATCTGTCGGGCGGACTCGCCATGGACCGAACCCACGCCTCCGAGATGAACCATTGACGTACTTGCTCCAAATGCGGCGCGGGACCACAATCCCAAGCTTCGGGGTCCTTCATGATCGATAAGCTCGAATTCATCATCGCGCTCGCCAGAGAGCGACATTTCGGCCATGCGGCGGAAGCGTGCGGAGTGAGCCAGCCGACTTTCTCGGCGGGCATCAAGCAGCTCGAGGACACGATGGGCGTGCTCCTGGTGCAGCGTGGCTCGCGCTTCCAAGGCTTCACGCCGGAGGGCGAGCGCGTGCTCGACTGGGCGCGCCGGATCGTCGGCGACACTCGCGCCATGCGCCAAGAGATCGATGCGCTGAAACATGGTCTCGCCGGTCATATCAAGATCGCGGCCATCCCGACCGCGCTCGCCATGGTCGCCATGCTGACCACACCCTACCGGGCCAAGCATCCGGATGTGAGCTTCACCATCCTGTCGCGGAATTCGATCGAAGTGCTGGGCCTGCTCGAAAATCTCGAGGTCGATGCGGGACTGACCTATCTTGACAATGAGCCTTTGGGACGGGTGCAGACCGTGCCGCTTTACAGCGAGGAATACCGGTTGCTGGCCTCGTCGGACCACCCCCTGGGCGAGCGGGAAAAAGTGACTTGGGCCGAAGTCGGCCAGTTACCGCTTTGCCTCCTCACCCCCGACATGCAGAACCGGCGGATCATTGAACAATTGCTCCGCCAAGCCGGGGCCGAGGTGTCGCCCACGCTTGAATCCGACTCAATTATCGTGCTGTTCGCTCATGTCAGGACCGGCAAATGGGCCAGCGTGATGCCGGAAAAGCTGGCCGAAGTGCTGGGCTTGACCGAAAAAGTCCGGGCCATCCCGATCGTGGACCCGATTGTGACACACTCGATCGGGCTGGTTGTGCCCCACCGCAACCCGCTAACCCCCCTGATCAACGCCCTGGTGAGCGAAGCGCGGCAGCTGGCGGTCGTTCTCAACGCTTAGCAGTCCGTCCGAGCCTGTGACATTGATCAGGAATCCCGATCGGGTCATGGCCCTGGTTTGTTGATTTTCCGGGCATTTTTTCCCATTTTCAAGGTTGCTCAAGAAAGCGGCTGGGCATGCCAAGATACGAGCCATGGAACGCCGATCGCGCGGGCGAAATTATCGCGCGTCACCGGCATGAAGAGGGCGCCGCCCTCCCGATCCTGCATGAATTGCAGGCGACTTTCGGCTGCGTGCCGGAGGCCGCAATCCCGCTGATGGCGGAAGTATTGAACCTTTCCCGCGCCGAGCTGCATGGGACCGTCACGTTTTACCACGATTTCCGCAAAGAGCCGCCCGGACGGCGCGTGCTGAAGCTCTGCCGCGCAGAATCTTGTCAGGCGATGGGGAGCGATGCGCTCGCCGCGCGCGCCGAACAGAAGCTCGGTGTGGAGATGGGCGGCACCAATACCGACCGCAGCGTCACGCTGGAAGCGGTCTATTGCCTCGGGCTTTGTCATTCCTCGCCCGCAGCCATGCTCGATAAACATGTTTACGGCATGCTCGATCAAGACAAGCTCGATCGCCTGATCGACGAGGCGCAGCGATGAGCGTCCGCATTTACATCTCCCGCGATTCCGGCGCGCTTTGCGTGGGCGCGCAAGAAGTCGCGATGCAGTTCTTCAAGCTCGCCGAACAGAAGGGCCTCGATATCGAGATCGTGCGCACCGGATCGCGCGGGATGTATTGGCTGGAGCCGCTGGTGGAAGTGGCGCGGCCCGAAGGCCGTGTCGGCTACGGGCCGGTCAAGCCGTCTGATGTCGAGGAGCTGATCGGTGCCGGCATGCTCGACGGCAAGGCGCATCGCTTGAGCCTCGGCCTGGTCGAGGAGATTCCGTTCTTCAAGAGCCAGACCCGCCTCACCTTCAAGCATTGCGGCATCGTCGATCCACGCAGTCTCGAAGATTACAAAGCCCATGGCGGCTATAAGGGCCTCGCCAAGGCGATCGAGATCGGGCCGGAAGCGACGGTCGAAGAAGTGGTCAATTCAGGTTTGCGCGGCCGCGGCGGCGCAGGCTTCCCTACCGGCATCAAGTGGCGGACGGTGGCGGCGACGCCGCCGCAGCAGAAATATATCGTCTGCAACGCCGACGAAGGCGATAGCGGCACCTTCGCCGACCGCATGATCATGGAAGGCGATCCCTTCGTGCTGATCGAGGGCATGACCATCGCCGGGATCGCGGTGGGCGCCAGCTATGGCTATGTCTATATCCGCTCCGAATATCCGGACGCGGTCGAGGCGATGGAGATCGCCGTCCGCGCGGCGCGCGCAGGCGGCATGCTCGGCAAGAACATCGCCGGCTCCAAATACGATTACGACATGGAAGTGCGGATGGGCGCAGGCGCCTATGTCTGCGGCGAGGAGACCTCGCTGCTCGAAAGCCTCGAAGGCAAGCGCGGCGAAGTCCGTGCCAAGCCGCCGCTCCCGGCCCATGTCGGGCTATTCGGCAAGCCGACCGTGATCAACAACGTGCTGTCGTTGGCTTCCGTGCCGATCATCATGATCGACGGCGCCGAGTTCTATAAGAATTTCGGCATGGGCCGTTCGCGCGGCACCATGCCGATCCAGCTTGCCGGCAATATCAAGCATGGCGGGCTCTACGAGACGGCATTCGGTATCACGCTCAGAGACCTGGTCGATGAGGTCGGCGGCGGCACCCGCACGGGGCGTCCGGTGCGCGCGGTCCAGGTCGGCGGCCCGCTCGGCGCCTATTTCCCCCGCGAATTGTTCGATACGCCGTTCGATTACGAGGCGTTTACCGCAGCCGATGGGCTGATCGGGCATGGTGGAATCGTGGTATTTGATGACACCGTCGACATGGCCAAGCAGGCACGTTTCGCCATGGAATTCTGCGCCATTGAATCCTGCGGCAAGTGCACGCCCTGCCGGATCGGCTCGACCAGGGGCGTGGAACTTGTCGACAAGATCGTGGCGGGCGAGAACCGCGAGGCCAATCTCGTGGTTTTGGAAGACCTTTGCCATACGATGAAGCTTGGATCCCTTTGCGCTCTGGGAGGTTTCACCCCATATCCAGTGATGAGCGCGCTCACGCATTTCCCCGAGGATTTCGGCGCGAAGAAGAAGCGCCTTGAAGCTGCTGAATGAGGAAACTCCAATGTCGATGACCACAGAAATCGATTACGGCACGCCGGCCTCCAAAGCCACCAAAGAGGTGACGCTCACGGTCGATGGCGTGAAGGTCAACGTGCCCGAAGGCACCTCGATCATGCGTGCGGCCATGGAACTCGGCAATCAGATCCCCAAGCTCTGCGCCACCGACATGGTTGAGGCGTTCGGCTCCTGCCGGCTTTGCCTGGTTGAGATCGAAGGCCGCAACGGCACGCCCGCCTCGTGCACGACTCCCGTCGCCGA
>DATBSU010000074.1:0-4262 GCA_036559585.1 Methyloceanibacter sp. | reverse complement strand
CTTGAAGCGGCCCTCGGCGTGCGGATCGCCGTTGCAGCGGTCGGGATGACATTCCTTGGCGAGGTTGCGAAACGCGGCCTTGATCTCGCTGTCACGCGAGCCGCGATTTACGCCAAGTACCTCGTAGTAGCACCGCTTTGCCATCGCCCCTCCGGCCCTTTACACCGCCGTCGCGTGGCGGCGCTTAAGCCTCTTGTGTTGGGCCGGCGCCGGGTTTTCCACCCGGCGCCAGGCCGTGCACGCTTTACTAGGCCGACTTCTTGCTGTCGTCGTCCTTGACCTCTTCGAAATCGACATCGACGACTTTGTCGTCGGGGCCCGCCTCGGCGGAAGGCCCAGCGCCCGCCGCTCCAGCCTGACCTTGGCTCGCCTGATACATGGCTTCGCCGAGCTTCATTGACGCTTGCGCGACCGCATCGATCTTCTGCTTGATCAAAGCGGTGTCCTCGCCTTGCACGGCGGTCTTGAGTTCCTCGACCGCGGCCTCGACGGCGCTCTTGTCGGAGGCCTGCACCTTGTCGCCAAATTCCTTCAGCATGCGATCGGTCGAATGGATCAAGGCCTCCGCCTGGTTCTTGGTCTCGATCAACTCGCGCCGCACCTTGTCTTCCTCGGCGTGGCTCTCGGCTTCCTTGACCATGCGGTCGATATCCGCATCGGTAAGGCCGCCCGAGGCCTGGATGCGGATCGACTGCGCCTTGCCCGTCGCCTTGTCCGAAGCCGCGACGTTGACGATGCCGTTGGCGTCGATGTCGAACGTCACCTCGATCTGCGGCACGCCGCGTGGCGCCGGCGGAATGCCGACAAGATCGAACTGCCCAAGCATCTTATTGTCGGCTGCCATCTCGCGCTCGCCTTGGAACACGCGGATTGTCACCGCGTTCTGATTGTCCTCGGCGGTCGAGAACACCTGGCTCTTCTTGGTCGGGATGGTGGTGTTGCGGTCGATCAGACGCGTAAACACGCCACCCAAGGTCTCGATGCCGAGCGAAAGCGGCGTCACGTCGAGCAGCAGCACGTCCTTGACGTCGCCCTGCAGCACGCCGGCCTGGATCGCGGCGCCGATCGCCACCACCTCATCCGGGTTCACGCCCTTATGCGGCTCGCGGCCGAAGAAATTCTTCACCGTCTCGACCACTTTCGGCATACGCGTCATGCCGCCGACGAGAACGACTTCCTCGATCTCGGCGGCCTTCAGTCCGGCGTCCTTCAGCGCGTTGGCGCAGGGGCCGACCGTCTTCTGAATGAGATCGTCCACCAGGCTCTCGAGCTTGGCGCGCGTGAGCTTCATCGTCAGATGCTTGGGACCCGATGCGTCCGCGGTAATGAACGGCAGATTGATCTCGGTCTGCGTGGTCGACGACAGCTCGATCTTTGCCTTCTCCGCCGCTTCCTTCAGCCGCTGCAGCGCCAGCTTGTCCCCACGGAGATCGATGCCGCTCTCTTTCTTGAATTCGTTGGCGAGATAGTCGACGAGGCGCATGTCGAAATCCTCGCCGCCGAGGAACGTATCGCCGTTGGTCGACTTCACCTCGAACACGCCGTCGCCGATCTCGAGGATCGAAATGTCGAACGTGCCGCCGCCGAGATCATAGACGGCGATGGTCTTGCCTTCCTTCTTCTCAAGTCCGTAAGCGAGCGCGGCTGCCGTCGGCTCGTTGATGATGCGAAGCACCTCAAGCCCTGCAATCTTGCCGGCGTCTTTGGTCGCCTGGCGCTGCGCGTCGTTGAAATAAGCCGGAACGGTGATCACGGCTTGCGTGACGGGCTCACCGAGATGAGCCTCCGCCGTCTCCTTCATCTTTTGCAGGATGAAGGCCGAGACCTGCGAGGGTGAATATTTCTTGCCATGGGACTCGACCCAGGCATCGCCATTGTCGCCCTTCACGATCTGGTAGGGGACGAGCTTCTTGTCCTTCTCGACCATCGGGTCGTCGTAGCGGCGCCCGATCAGCCGCTTTATGGCGAAGAATGTATTTTCTGGATTAGTCACCGCCTGGCGTTTGGCGGGAAGTCCGACGATCTTTTCTCCGTCGCTGGTGAACGCGACCATCGAGGGCGTGGTGCGCATGCCCTCGGCATTTTCGATAACTTTGGGGTTCTTACCTTCCATGACCGCGACACACGAATTCGTCGTGCCGAGATCAATTCCGATCACTTTCGCCATTCTACAAACCTCTCTCTTTCTGGCAGATCGTCCGGTCCCTTAGCGGCAACCGGCAGCTCCAGCCGGCCTCATGGCTGGGAACGATCCCCTATCGGCGCAAGATCAGCCGCGGAAAGCGGCAGGATTTCTGCCGTATATAGGTGGCCCGGTATAGTGCCGCAAGGTAAACAGCGCGTCGCCCCCAAACTGAGTGTTGGCAAATCGACTGAGGTGCTAGCTCACCCGCTTCCAGGCTGAGATCAAGGTCGGGGTGAGGCAATAATACCGGCCGTCCGCCGCGGCTTCAGCCATTTCCTTGCGGAAGGCGCTAGCGAGCGTCTCATCCGCGATGCCGAGCGTGGTGCCTGAGGCGAACAGCCCCTCATAGACGCCGATCAGCATGGGCGCCAGGATCGCGAGCGGCAGGAATTTGACCTCCGCTTCGGTGCCTTCCGGCGCCCCGAGCCCCACCGCCTCGAATTGCGCCGGGAGTTGCCGTCCGGCGCGCAAATTCCGCCCATGGCCGCGGAACACGCCCTCGAACAGGCGGCTGAACTCAATCATGGCCGGGCATAGGGGCTCGATCGCCATCCCGCCGAAATCGAATTCCTGCGCCGCGACATAGCCGCCGGCCTTGGTCCAATGATGCATTTTTTCCAGCAGCGCCACCGGGTCGGAGAGATGCATCAGCACCAGCCGGCAGAAGCTGAGATCGAACGGCGCCCCGGGTAAGGCATCGAGCTTCAGCGCGTCGCCCTCGATGAACTCAAATTGCGAACCGCCTTGGCTACGGAGCTCGTCTAACGCCAAGCGCCCAAGCCTGCCGTCGACATCGATGCCGGTGACGTGGCCTGAAGGCCCCACGCGATCTCCCATCAGCCGCATCACCGCACCCGGCCCGCAGCCAATATCGAGCGAGCTCATCCCGGGCTTCAACCCGATCCTGTCGAGCACGGCTTCGGTAGCCGGGCGCCACATCGCGGCCTGATCGCGCAAGCGCTGATATTCCTTGTCATCGCGCGCATGCACATATCCGTCAGGGTTCGGCTTCGCAGGCATGACTTTCAAACTCCTCTTGCCTCGCCCTTCACGCTATATCTCCCTCGGGCTATTAAATGAGGCAGACGCGACGCTGCAATATTTTTCCGGATATTTCGCTGAAGCCGAAAAGCGCGCTCTGCTCGGCGAACTGCGCTCGATCATTGCCGCTGCCCCGCTGTTCACGCCCACCACGCCCGGCGGGTGACGAAACCCAGTGCTTAATCGGACGGGAAATCGTCGTTGGCGGCCTTCGGCGCATCTTGAACTGGCGCGGGCTTCGGTCCGCCTTTGGCCACGGCCACAAGCGCCGGCCGCAAGCAACGCTCGCCGATCGTGTAGCCGCCTTGCATCACGTCCACCACGGTGCCCTCAGGCACGTCGTTCTTTTCCACCTCGTACATCGCCTGGTGGAAATTGGGATCGAACCTGGCGCCGAGCGGATCGATGCGCGTCACGCCGTGACGCTCCAACACGTTCAAGAGTTCCCGCTCGGTCAACTCGACGCCATCGAGGAAACTCTTCAGCGCCGGGTCTTGGGCGGCGGCGTCCGGCGGCACATGCTCGACCGTGCGGCGCAGATTGTCGCCGACTGTGAGCACGTCCCGGGCAAAACTGGAAATCGCGTAACGTGCGGTATCAGATTTCTCGCGCTCGGTTCGTTTGCGCAAATTCTCCATGTCCGCCATCGTGCGCAACAGCCGGTCGCGCATATCGGCGTTCTCGGCCATCATCGCCTCGATCTCGCCGCGCGCCTCGATGCCGGGATCGGTGCTGACTTTGTCGGAAGGCTCGGGTTTCGCCCCGATCTCTTCGTCCATCTCGTCGGGTTTGTCGTCGGGCATTGGCTCTCGCTGATTATGCGCTTAGGCGTTGCCGGATATCGACCGTAAGCCGCCAAAAATCAAGGGACAATCCGGCCGAGCAGTCTGGCCGTGTAGTCGACCATCGGGATGATGCGGGCATAATTCAGCCTGGTCGGGCCGATCACGCCGAGCGCGCCCACGATGCGTCGCTCGCTGTCCCTGAACGGCGAGACGATCAGCGCGGAGCCTGAGAGCGAGAATAGCTTGTTCTC
>DATBSU010000073.1:0-6110 GCA_036559585.1 Methyloceanibacter sp. | reverse complement strand
GGAGCTTGCATCGTCAGTCGATTATCTGGCCGTGCACATTTTGCCCTATTGGGAAGGCCTTCCCGGTTCCGCCGCCGTCGACCATGCCGCGAAGATCTATGAGAAGCTTCGCCAGACCTATCCCGGAAAACGCATCGTCATTGCCGAGTTCGGCTGGCCGAGCGCCGGACTCAATCGCAAGGACGCGGTGCCAGATCCTCTCACCCAGGCGCAAGTGTTGCGCGATTTCCTCGCGCGCGCCGACGCCATGGGTATCGACTATTCCATCGTCGAGGCCTTTGATCAGCCGTGGAAGACCTTCGAAGGTAGCGTCGGGCCCTATTGGGGATTGTTCGACGCCGCGCGTAACCCGAAATTCGCGCTAACCGGCATCGTTCAGGCGCAGAACTGGTATTTGAAAGCGGGAGCGGCACTCGGCCTTGGGCTTTTGCTTTCGCTCGCGATCTTCGTCATTCCCGGCGTGCGGCCGGTGCAGGCCTTCGTCATTGCCGTCACCGCGAATGTGATCGGGGCGTGGTGTTCGCAAGTGTTCGACTATTGGGCGACACATTATTTTGTGTTCGGTTCGCAGCTTGCGATGATAGTCGGCGCCCTGTTGCTGGTGCCCCTCATCGTCATCATGAAACAGCGGGTCGAGGAGCTCGCTGCGATCCTGTTCGGTTCGGCGCCGCGGCGCTTGCTGGCGATGCCGACTAACGCGTTGGAGCACGCACCGTTCGTGTCGATCCACATTCCCACCTGCCGCGAGCCGCCGGAGATGTTGCGCGAGACGCTGGACAGCGTGGCGAAGCTTGACTGGCCGAATTTCGAATGCGTGGTGGTGAGCAACAATACGCCAGACGCGAGCCTGTGGCGCCCGGTGGAGGAGCATTGCAAGGCTTTAGGCGCGCGCTTCAAATTCATTCATGTGGAGCAGCTCGAAGGCTTCAAGGCGGGCGCGCTTCGCTTAGCGCTCGCGCATAGTGCGCCCGAGACCGAGATCATCGGGGTGATCGATGCCGACTATGTCGTCGACCCGAACTGGTTGAAGGATCTGGTGCCGGCCTTCGCCGACCCCGCGGTCGGACTGGTGCAGGCGCCGCAAGACCATCGCGACGGCGGCTCAAGCGTTACGCACGCGCTGATGAACGGCGAATATGCCGGCTTCTTCGATATCGGCATGGTGCAGCGGAACGAGGTCAACGCCATCGTCACGCATGGCACGATGTGCCTGGTGCGCCGTACCGCCTTGGAAGATGCCGGCAGTTGGTCGAGCGACACCATTGTCGAGGATACCGATCTCGGCCTCACGCTGCTCGCGCGCGGCTGGCACTCGCTCTACACGCGGAAGCGCTATGGCTGGGGCCTGCTGCCGAACGACTTCAACGCTTATAAGCGCCAGCGCCATCGCTGGGCCTATGGCGGACTGCAACTGATCAAGAAGCATTGGCGCGCCTTTTTGCCGGGGAGGAGCCGTCTGACCCAGCAGCAGAGAGCGGCGTTCCTGGGCGGCTGGTTGAATTGGCTCGTCGCCGAAGCGCTTGGCGTGGTGATCGCGGTGCTCAATCTGATTTGGATGCCGCTGGTCGCGTTTCTCCACATCGCCGTGCCGGAGGCGGTGCTGACACTCCCGGTCATCGCCACGTTCCTGGTGATGCTCTTGCATTTTCTCGTGCTCTACCGGGCACGCGTGGACGCACCGGTAATGGCCTCGCTCGGTGCGGCGATTGCCGCCATGTCGTTGCAGTTGACGGTTGGCCGTGCCGTAGCCGAAGGGGCGATGCGTGACGGATTGCCGTTTGTGCGCACGGCCAAGGGCGGTGGCGCGTGTTGGAGCGAGAAATTCCCGGCGCTGTTTGAGGCGGTACTTGGGGGATTGCTCGTGCTCGGCTCGATCACGCTCTATGTGACGAACGACCAGAACGTCCGCGAGATTTCGATCTTCAGCGCCGTGCTCTTGGTGCAGAGCCTGCCGTTCCTGGCAGCGGCGGCGATCGCGGCGCTCGAGCGCACGCCGCTCAACGCGTTCGCCACCTGGCAGAGGCTTGGCGCGCTTGCGACTTACCAGCCGCGTCTGCCGCGCGGCCCCGCGCCGACTGCCGGACCGCCCGCAAGCGGCGACGTCGGGGTCGTGCCTTAGCGGCTAGTCGAGATCCACGTTCTTCAGGCGGAGCGCATTGCCGACCACGGAGACCGAGGAGAAGCTCATGGCGGCCGCGGCGAGCATCGGCGACAGCAATAGGCCGAATACCGGATAGAGCACGCCCGCCGCGATGGGAACCCCAAGCGCGTTATAGGCAAAGGCGAAGACGAGATTCTGCTTGATGTTGCGCATGGTGGCGCGGCCGAGCTTCACGCCGCGCACGACGCCGCGCAAATCTCCCTTCAATAGAGTCAGGCCCGCGCTCTCCATGGCGACGTCGGCGCCGGTGCCCATGGCGATGCCGACATCGGCCGCGGCAAGCGCCGGGGCGTCGTTGATGCCGTCGCCGGCCATGGCAACGATGGCGCCTTCGGCTTGCAGGGACCTGATCAGCTCGAGCTTGCCTTCAGGTTTCATGTCGGCGCGAACCTGATCGATGCCGAGGCTGGAGGCGACGGCCTTCGCCGTGGTGGCATTATCGCCGGTCGCCATGACGATCTTCAAACCGAGCGCGTGCAGCTTGGCGATGGCTTCGGCACTTGAGGCTTTGATAGGGTCGGCGACGGCGATCAACCCAGCGAGCTTGCCGCCGAGGGCCAAGAACATCACGGTCTCGCCTTTTGCGCGGCGTGCTTGGGCGGAGGCAGTGAGCGGCGCGAGGTCGATTCCCGCCGCCTCGATGAAGCGCGCATTGCCGAGAAGCGCGGGCGCGCCTTCGATCTTCCCGGTGACACCGCCGCCGGTAACGGCTTCGAAGTTCGCGACCTTCGCTGGCGCGATCTTGCGCACCCGCGCGGCATCGAGAATGGCGGCGGCGAGTGGATGCTCGCTGCCGGCCTCGAGCGAGGCAGCGGCACGCAACACCTCGTCCTCGGTGAAACCATTGGTGGCTTCGATCCCGGTCAGACGCGGTTTGCCTTCGGTCAAAGTTCCGGTCTTGTCGATCACGATGGTATCGACTGCGGCCAGCCGCTCCAGCGCGCCGGCATTCCGCACCAGAACGCCGCTTTGCGCGCCACGACCGGTCGCCACCATGATTGAGATCGGTGTGGCGAGCCCAAGCGCGCAAGGGCAGGCGATGATGAGAACGCTGACCGCGGCGATCAGCGCGTAAGCGAGCTGGGGCGAAGGGCCTAAGACGTACCAGGCGATGAAAGCGATGACGGCAACGAGCATCACCGTGGGCACGAAATAGCCGGAGACGGTATCGGCGAGAGCTTGAATCGGCGCGCGGGAGCGTTGCGCGTCGGCGACCATGGCGACGACTTGCGAAAGCGTGGTCTCGGCGCCGGTGCGATCGACGCGCATGTCGAAGCTGCCATTGCCATTCAGCGTGCCACCGGTGACGCGGTCGCCTTTGGTTTTTTCCACGGGCACCGGCTCGCCGGTCAGCATGGATTCATCGACCGAGCTTCTGCCCTCGATGACGGTGCCGTCGATTGGAACCTTGTCGCCGGGGCGGACGCGAAGCAGGTCGCCGACCTTGACGTGGGCGAGGGGGATGGTTTCGGTCGCGCCGTTCGGCAGAACACGAAGCGCGGTCTTCGGTGCGAGGTCGAGCAGAGCGCGGATGGCGCCGCCGGTCCTCTCGCGGGCGCGAAGCTCGAGCACTTGCCCCAACAGCACCAACGAAACAATGACGGCAGCAGCCTCGTAATAGACGGGGATGACGCCGTGGGCGTCTTGCATGGCGGCGGGGAACAGCCCCGGCGCAAAAGTGGCGACGAGGCTATAGAGAAAGGCCGCCCCGGTGCCGAGCGCGATCAGCGTGAACATATTGAGCCGCATCGAGCGGAGCGAATGATAACCCCGCACGAAGAACGGCCAGCCACACCAGAGCACGGCGGGGACGGCGATAGCCAATTGCAGCCATTGCTGAGCCTGCGGCGAAAGCCAGGGCAGGAGATTGATGCCGAAAAGGTGGTTGCCCATGTCCATGGCAACAAGCGCCAGAGACAAGGGCGCGCCGATTGCGAGCCTCCGCGAGAAGTCGCGAAGCTCGGGATTGTCGGTGATCTCCGGCGGCACGCCCATCGGCTCGAGCGACATGCCGCAGATCGGGCAATGACCGGGGCCTTCCTGCACGATCTCCGGGTGCATCGGGCAGACGTAGAGCGTGCCCTTGGGCAGCGGCTTGGGTGCGTCTTGCTTGGTCAGGTACCGCTTGGGATCGGAGTTGAACTTGGTTTGGCAGCCGGGTGAGCAGAAATAATAAGTGTGACCCTCATGGGCGGCGGTCGGCCGCCCGGCGCCGGGATCGACCTGCATCCCGCAGACGGGATCGGTGGCCATATGCACATGTGTGCGAGACGCCTCGTTCATGGATGCAAGATGGGGTGGAAGGCCTGAATATTCCACAAACATCGACGTGAGCTACGCCGGTCATTGGTTGTGGATGTTGCGATGATGGCTGCCGAGAGGTCTTGAAGAAATCGCAAGCATCGGCGCTTATCCTGAGCCTCCAATACAAGAGGCCGCTTCGGGAGGCTGGGCAGATGGGCAAGCAGGGTTCGGAAAGATCGGTCAAGTCGCTCGCAATTTTTGTCGGGGCGGCGATCTTGGGTCTGGTCGCGGGCTATCTGCTCTGGGGCCGCGCCGTCGATTGGTACGACGTGCCGGACGTCGCTAAGCTGAAGGACAGCCCCGAGAACGATCTGATCCGCTATGGGCACGAGCTTATCGTCGATACCGCCGGCCAAATCGGCAAGAACGCGAAAGACGCCGACAAGCGTTACGCCGGCAATGAGCTGGCTTGCGTCAACTGCCATCTGAATGCCGGGCTTCAGCCTTTTGCCGCGCCCTTCGTCTCGACCTTCGCCACGTTTCCGATGATGGTGGACGATCAAGTCATCACGCTCACCGAGCGCATCAATGGCTGCATGCGGCGAAGCATGAACGGTAAAAATCTGCCGGTGAATAGCAAAGAGATGGAGGCGATGATCGCCTATATGAAATATCTTGGCCACGATACGCCGGAAGGCGTGCGCATCGCCGGCATGGGGCTGCTGTCCCTGCAAGACCCGCCATCGGCGGCAGACGCGACACGCGGTGAACAGGTTTATGCGAAATACTGCGCCAGTTGCCACAAACCGGACGGGCAGGGCGAGCGCAAAACCTCGCCCGCGGTGGGCTATTCAATTCCGCCGCTATGGGGCGATGACAGTTTCAATGCAGGCGCCGGCATGGCGAAGCTCGCTTATGCCGCTTCCTATATCCGCGCCAACATGCCGTTCTTGATCAACTACAAAGAGCCGGTGCTTAGCGTGCAGCAAGCTTGGGATCTGGCGGCTTACATGACATCAAAGCCGCGACCGCCGGCGCCGCCTGAGTCGGAAGCGGAAGCGAAACTTCCGGAATAAAGTGGATGGGCCTGCCTGACCCTCAAGCAGTGGAAGCTGTTTCCGCTTTGCTGATCGCCACTGCATCCTCGATGCTCGAAGCGTAACGCACCATTGGTTTGCGTAAGCCGGAAAGCAACAATCTCCGCTGCACGCTTCTGCGAGCGGAGGTGAAGTAAACCTGCGTGCCGGAGTGCTGCAGCTTGTGCACGAAGCCTTCCAGCGCTTTGGCTGCGGTACTGTCGACCAGCGGCACGTCGGCGAAACTTGGCGATTCCCTTACCGCTCCCGGTCTCGATGCAGTTTCACGAGCGAGGCAATGTGGAGCACGATTGACAGCGGCACCAGATAGACCGGAACCAGGACCAACGGCAGAATGGTCATCAAATCGTTGTTCGGCTGAAACTCGACGGGAAAGAGCCGCGAGGGCGCGGTTATAAACCCGGTGCTGACGGCGATGGTCAGGTCGAGAATTCCGAGCACGTTCCAGGCCCGCACGAGACCGGCGGTCTTCAGCGGAGCTTTCGCATAGGCAAGAGCGACGAAGGGGGCCGAAAGTCCGACGATCATGTCCCCTGTGCCGGCCGGCAAGGCAAAGAGACCCGGCAACTTGTTGTGGGCATAGAGAATCAAAAAGATCACGCCGAGCG
>DATBSU010000072.1:0-4704 GCA_036559585.1 Methyloceanibacter sp. | reverse complement strand
CAGCTACGTGGTGAAAGAGCCCGACGGCCGTTTCGGATCCGTCTGCATCTATCAGGCGAAGGATCTGGATTCGATCCGTGAGCATGCCAGGCGCGTGGGCATGCCTGCTGATGAGATTTTTCCGGTGGTCGATACCATCGTAGTCCGCGACGACCCAGCCAAGGCAAGCGAAGCCGCCTGAGAGCGCCACCGGGCGAAAATCTGCTTTCGCAGCAATAAATTTTGTTGCAGCGCAGTCAACTTTTGGCGGTGCATTTCAAGCAAAATCAATAACTTAGCGGATCACCCAACCACTAGGCAGGTTGTATCACCTTGAAAACGACACTTCGAGGGCCCAACTGAGCGCCTAATCGGGCCACTTGGGTGGGGCGCCGTGTTCGCTTGCGGTCGAAACTAAGTGGCTGGTTTATGCAGAAAAATGAACGTCCTGAACTGGGTCAAGTCGTCGAGCACATCTACGACGCCGCGCTCGATTCGGCGCGATGGCCCGCAACCGTCGCCCTGATCGCTGCGTTCGCGGGCGCTCAGGCCGGCGGTCTTGGCCTCAGAGATTCTGTGCAAAAGAACATCAACGTCTATTATGACGTTGGCTTCGAGCCGGAGGGCATCCAGGCCTATCTGGCGACATACTCGAAATTCGATCCTCTCGCGATGTCCCCGCTCAACCACGGGCGGGTCGCGAGTGTCGCGGACCTCATGCCCTTCGATGACTATCTGGACGGGCGCTTCTATCGGGAATGGGCGAAGCCGCAGGGCTGGCTCGACTCGGCCAACGCCGTCATCGAGCAATCGGGAACATCCAGCACACTCCTCCGGGTCGTCACCACCAAAACCCGCGGGCCGGTCGATGACGAGATCCGCCAGCGACTGGCGCAAGTGGTGCCGCATGTCCGTCGCGCCACTCAGGTCGGCAAAGCGATGGATCTCAAACATGCCGAAGCGGCGATGCTCGCTGAAACCCTAGATGGCCTCAGCGCCGGCCTGTTCCTGGTCGACGCCAAAGGCCGCCTCGTCCACGCCAACGGCGCCGCCCGCGAGCTTTTGGCAACGGATGACGTTTTGCGTTCGATTGCCGGCCAGGTTGTGACCCGCGATGCACGGCTCAATCAAATCTTACGCGAGATATTCGCCGTCGCCGGCCAGGGTGACGCCGCCCTTGGCGTCAACGGCACCGCGTTGGCGCTGAACGCGCATGATGGGACCCGCTACGTCGCGCATGTGCTGCCTCTGAGTTCGGGCGAACGCCGCCGCACCGGTATTGCGTATAAGGCCGTGGCCGCAATGTTCGTTCGCAAAGCCGATCTCGATTTGCCATCGACCGCCGAAGTCATCGGCCGGACTTACAAGCTGACGCCGACAGAGCTCCGCGTGCTCCATGCCGTCTTCGATGCAGGGAGCGTGCCCGAGGTGGCGCAAGTGCTCGGTGTCGCTGAATCCACGGTGAAATTCCATCTCGGCAATATTTATGCGAAGACCGGAGCAAATCGTCAAACCGCTCTGGTCAAACTGGTGGCAAGCTTCACCAACCCCCTTCTCGACTAACCAGCCTCTCAAATTGGGTTTTGCGCCTGCCGGACGCCGACCGGCCGGTCATCTTGCCGCATGCAGCGTGTGAAGCCGCTGCTGAGAACGCGTTCACGCGTTCTTGAATTCGCGTGCGCTCATTTCCCCTCCGACCGGAGGGGGCCGCAGATTCTTCCGCCCCCTACATGCGCGCCTGACAATGAAGCTTGCCTCGAGCCCACCATAGCCCGCGGAAGCCTGTCAGCATTCGCGGCCCCCCGCACCAAGACCAACCCCACACCCGAAGCCCTTGAGCGCTGCGGGAGCAATTCGAGGAGCGTTTACTTATGAAGGCGACACCGAAGCCCCACGTTACGACCACGCCAACCTTCTGGAGCGACGAAGTCACGCTCTCGTTCGACCCGCTCGCCGGTGGCGCGCATGTCACCGCTGTTACTGGCGACAATGTCATGGTCGGCTGGTCGGCGGGCAACGACATGTTTGGCTTTCAGCTGAACCCGCAGGGCAGCTTCGTCACCGGCAATCTGCTCGCCGATGTCGACAACACGCTAGTCGTGCCACTGAGTGCTCCGCAATTCGTGCAGCAGAGCGACGGATCGCTGATCGCGGAATACCGCCAGACGAACCCGATCCTCACCGGTTCCGAGAGCGACGTCATGTGGCACATCTTCAACACACCCGAGACCAACAATGCGACACCGATCGCGGGCTCAGGCCAGAGCGAGACCTTCCAAGATGCGACAGCCACGGCAAGCGGCGGCTCGGCGGTGGTCTTCGAAACCTTCCAAGGCGGCAGATTCTTCCAGAATCTGCAGTTCGTGAACGACAACGGCACGAAGAGTGTCGGCGTGATTCTGATACAACCGGTTGTGCCTTCTGCCAGCCAGTCGCAGCTCGATCCAACCATCGCCGGACTCTCCAACGGCAATGTCGCCCTCGCCTATCAGAGCTTCACGCCTGGGGCAGCGGGCGTTCCCGATGAGCGAGATATTCGTCTCCATATCTACACCCCTGCCGGTGGCGACGTGGCCCAAGGCGTCTTCGGCTCGCATGAGGTCATCGTCAGCGCTGCCGGCCTCAACGCGCTCCTTCCCGACATGGTCGTCACCAATGGCGGCACGCTTAACACCACGAGCGACGATCAGATCGTCGTCGCTTGGCAGGACAATAACGGCATCGAGTTCCGCCGCTTCACCAGCGAGCGCGGTATACCCCTGGACCAGGCGCCACACACCATCGCCGGCTCTGTCAACGGCCTCGTGCCGCACGTCGCTGCGCTGAACGACGGCGGCTTCATCGTCGAATGGGGCCAGGCGTTCGGGCAGGAGAGCGACGGCTCGGCCGATTTCGATCTCGTGCTGCAGCGTTTCGACAAGGACGGCAATGCTGTGGGCAACCAGGTCATCATCGACAATCCCGGTGACCAGGGGCCGTTCGGCGTGAGCCTCGCCACGCTCCAGGATGGGCGCGTCATCGTGACCTTCAACAACGAGACCGGCGACGCCACCAATCTGACCACGCTGGACTACGTGATCCTCGACCCGCGCAATCAGACCATCAACGGGACCGGCGCGGACGACACCATCGTCGGCCGCCAGGACGCTTCAACCATCAATGGACTTGATGGCGCCGATAATCTCACCGGCATGAAGGCCAATGACGCGCTCAATGGTGGTGCAGGCGCAGACAGACTGACCGGCGGATTAGGAAAAGACATCCTGTTTGGCGGCGCCGACGCGGACGTCTTCGACTTCAACTCTATCCGCGAGAGCAAGGGCAGAGCCCCCGACGTGATCAAGGATTTCCATCACGCGCAGGGCGACAAAATCGACCTTTCGGATATCGATGCCAATACCAAGGTCGACGGTCTCCAGGGCTTCCACTTCATCGGCGCCCATGACTTCCACCACAAGGCGGGCGAACTGCACTTTGTGAAGGAGCACGGCCACGTGCTCGTGGAGGGCGACGTCGACGGCAACGGCCGCGCCGATTTCCGTCTCGACGTGCAGCACGTTAGCCATCTCACGGCTAACGACTTCTTCTTGACACAGACCTAGAGCGCTTCGGGACCGGAGGCAGCGGGCCGATTTTCGTCGGCTCTCTGCGCCCGACCCACATCTATTTGGAGTGAACTCATGACCGACATTGCAGGCAATGCGACGACCACCGCCGTCCTCGAGACGAACCTTGGCGGCAGCACCGGAACGCTTTCCGGCCAATTGGAGACGTTTGAGGATCATGATTGGATCCGCGTCTCGTTGACGGCGGGCGTGGACTACAGCTTCTCTCTGGCGCTGCAAATCGTTGGCGCTCCTGATGGAGACTCCCAGCTCAGGCTGCATGACGCCTCCGGAGCAATGGTGGCGGAAAATGATGACAACAGCGCGAGCCTGAACTCGTTTCTGTCATTCAACCCGACCGTATCGGGCACGTATTATCTCGATGTGTTCTCTCATACCAGCGGCGAGCGCGGCTCCTATTCCGTCCTCATGACGGATCTCGACGCCGATGCGGTCTTTTTCAGCGGCTCGAATGACAATTACTCGGCGCGCGCGCGCGAACGCGTCGTCGCTGGCGCGGGAGACGATCGCATCGACCTCGATACGAGCGGTTTCGATGCGTTCGGTGAGCAGGGCAACGACAATCTGATCGGCAATGACCAGGAAAATGTCCTTTCCGGCGGCCTCGGCAATGATGCTGTGTTCGGCGGCGCGGGAGACGATGCAATCTTTGGCGATGCTGGCGACGACTTCCTCATCGGAAGCGACGATGACGACCAATTGTTCGGCGGCGACGGCCTCGACGAGCTCGACGGCGGGGAAGGGCGTGATCTTCTTGCCGGCGGCGCAGGAACCGACACCCTGGCTGGCGGCGGGGGACAAGATGCCTTCATCTTCAAAACGATAACAGACTCGGTCAAAGGGAGCGGACGCGACCAGATCTTCGATTTCAACCATGACGTGGACCACGACAAGATCGACGTCTCAGCCATTGACGCCGATCTCCACAAACACGGCAATCAGGCCTTCCACTTCATCGGCGCACACGGCTTCGGCCATCACGATGGCGAGCTCAGATACGCGCACCACATCCTGCAGGGTGACGTGAACGGCGACGGCCGCGCCGATTTCGAGATTCAAGTCAACGCAGATCACCTTGTGAAAGGCGATTTCGTCCTCT
>DATBSU010000071.1:0-4227 GCA_036559585.1 Methyloceanibacter sp. | reverse complement strand
TGACCTCGGAAAACTTGAAATATTTCGGGCAAGAACACTTGGCCGTAATCGGCCGTAAACGGCTTCAGGGGGAATAATCGTCATGGACCGTATCCGCATCGTTGGCGGCCAACGCCTCAACGGCACTATTCCGATCAGCGGCGCCAAGAACGCGGCGCTGCCTCTGATGATTGCGAGCCTGCTGACGCGCGAGACGCTTGTTCTGAACAACGTGCCTCGTTTGGCTGACGTGATGCTGTTGTCGCGCATCCTCGGCAATCACGGCGTCGACGTCACGGTAGCGGGGAAGCGCCCTGGCCAGCGCATGGGCGACGGTCAGACCTTCAAGCTCAACGCCGCCGAGATTGTTGACACCACCGCGCCTTACGAGATGGTCGCGCGCATGCGTGCAAGCTTCTGGGTGCTGGCGCCGCTGCTGGCACGATGCCGCGAAGCGAAAGTGTCGCTACCCGGGGGCTGCGCCATCGGCACGAGGCCCGTAGATCTGCATTTGAGTGCGCTCGAAGCTCTGGGCGCCGACATCGAGCTCGAGGCCGGCTATGTCCTCGCCAAGGCGCCGAGGGGTCTCAGCGGCGCGCATATTCCGCTGGCCAAAGTCTCGGTCGGCGCAACTCACAACGCGATGATGGCTGCCGTGCTCGCCCGTGGCGAGACTCTGATCGAGAACGCAGCGCGCGAGCCGGAGGTCGTCGACGTTGCCGAATGTCTCGTCAAGATGGGCGCCAAAATCGAAGGCATTGGCACTTCGACCTTGCACATCCAGGGCGTGACCGAGCTTCACGGTGCCGAACACAACGTGCTGCCCGACCGCATCGAGACCGGAACCTATGCCATGGCTGCGGCGATCACTGGCGGCGACGTGTTTCTCGACGGCGCCAGAGGTGATCTCTTACGTCATGCGCTCGACCTGCTCGCGGGAAGTGGTGTCGAGATCGAGGAGCTTCCTTCCGGCATTAGAGTAGCACGGAATGGCTTAGGTCTCGGGCCGATCAGCGTTGACACCGCGCCCTTCCCAGGCTTCCCGACTGATCTCCAGGCGCAATTGATCGCGTTGCTCTGCATGGCGGAGGGCACCTCGACCGTGCGCGAGACGATCTTCGAAAATCGCTTCATGCATGTGCAGGAGCTGGCCCGGCTCGGCGCCAAGATCGATCTGAAAGGTGATACCGCCATCGTTACCGGCGTTAGCGGCCTGACCGGCGCCCCCGTCATGGCCACCGATTTGCGGGCTTCCGTATCGTTGATTATCGCCGGCCTTGCCGCGCAAGGCGAGACGCTGATCAGCCGCGTCTATCATTTGGACCGCGGCTTCGAGCGCATCGAGGAGAAGCTCGGCCGCTGTGGCGCCCAAATCGAGCGGCTTTCAAGCTAATCCGTGCACAAAGCGGGGTGTCTTTTTTGCATCTGTTGGGCTAAATCATCGCTATGACCCAATTGAAGCTCCTCGCCCTCGACGAAGAAGACCTCATTGTCGTCTCCTCGCACCTGCAAGACGCCGTGATGCGGGTTGGCGACATGGCCTATCTGCCTTCGCAGCAGCGCTTTGCCGCGGTCGTCAACCGCTTCGACTGGGAACAAGCCACCTCCAAAGGCACCAATGCACGTCACCGCGCCGCCCTTCGCTTCGATCGCGTGCGCAGCGCCAAGGTGAAGGGGCTCAGACACTCGCACGAAGACGCGGTGCTGTCGCTTCTAGCCGTGCAGTTCGAGCAGGGCACCGCTCCCGGCGGCTACATCAATCTGATCTTTTCCGGCGATGCCGCAGTGCGCCTCGATGTCGAATGTATTGAGGCCGAGCTCAAAGATCTCGGACCTGCCTGGCGCGCGCGCTCAAAGCCACGCCATCCCGACGACCAGCCATGACGTCGTGGCTTAAGACTAGCGCCGCCGATTTCGAGTCTCGTTTCCGTGACCTACTGACGGCAAAGCGCGAGAGCGCCGACGACGTCAACGACGCCGTGACGGCTATCATTGCTTCCGTGCGCGCCAAGGGCGATGAAGCTCTCATCGAGCTTACGCTTCGCTATGACCGTGTCGATTTGCGCGAAGCCGGCATCAAGGTCTCGCCGGACGAGATCGCGCGTGCCGCAAGCAAAGTCGATGTCGAGACGCGCGGCGCGCTCAAATTCGCTCACGACCGAATCCTCGATCACCACCGTCGCCAATTGCCCAAGGACGATCGCTATCGCGACGCCGAAGGCGTCGAGCTTGGCCATCGCTGGACCAGCGTGGAGTCCGTCGGCCTCTACGTGCCGGGAGGGACCGCAAGCTATCCGAGCTCGGTGTTGATGAATGCGGTGCCGGCGAAGGTCGCCGGCGTGCCACGCATCGTCATGGTGGTGCCCGCGCCCGACGGCAAGCTGAACCCGCTGGTGCTCGCCGCTGCCGAACTCGCCGGCGTACATGAAGTGTATCGGGTCGGCGGGGCCCAAGCGATCGCGGCACTCGCCTATGGTACCAAGACCATCGCGCCGGTTGTCAAGATCGTCGGGCCCGGCAATGCCTATGTCGCCGCGGCCAAGCGACAGGTCTTCGGCCAGGTCGGCATCGACATGGTGGCTGGCCCATCAGAAGTCGTGGTCATCGCCGACAAGAACAACGACGCTTCGTGGATCGCCTCCGATCTGCTTGCCCAGGCCGAGCATGACGCCGCCGCGCAGTCGATCCTCATAACCGACAACGAGGCCTTTGGCCGCGAGGTTGCGGCTTCGGTTGAAGCGCAGCTGACAACGTTGCCTCGCGCCGATATCGCGCGCGCCAGCTGGGCGAGTTTTGGTGCGGTAATCGTCGTGGAGCGTCTCGATCAAGCCGTCTTGCTCACCGACCGGCTCGCCCCCGAACATCTCGAGATCGCGACCGCCGAGCCAGAGCGGCTCGCGGGCCAGATCCGTAATGCCGGCGCCATCTTCCTTGGCCGCTATACGCCGGAGGTCATCGGCGATTACGTTGCGGGCCCGAACCACGTGCTACCCACCGCGAGGAGCGCCCGTTTTGCTTCGGGCCTCGGTGTGCTCGATTTTATGAAGCGCACCTCGATCTTGAAACTCGATGCGGAGAGTCTGAACGCGCTTTCCACCGAGGCGATGTCGCTCGCCAAGGCCGAAGGCCTCGAAGCGCATCGCCGCTCCGTGGCCATCAGGCTGAACGCGAAAGTCTGAGCATGGTGGATGAGCAGGAGGTTCACTCGGATCGGCAGCGCCTCGTCGGCGTGACGCTCGATACCAACTCGATCGGCCGTAACAACGCCGAGGTCGACCACGAGCGCGAGATCGCAATCTTCGATCTGCTCGAGGCCAACTCCTTCGCGCTGGAGGAGAGCGAGAAAGACGGACCCTATACGCTGCATCTGTCGCTTGTCGACAATCGCCTTGTGCTAACGGTGGGCGACCAGAACCGTGAGCCCATCACCAACGTCTCGCTCTCGCTCGCGCCGTTCCGCCGCATCGTGAAGGACTATTTTCTGATGTGCGAAAGCTACTATCAGGCCATCAAGACGCAGCCACCGTCTCGCATCGAGGCGATCGACGTCGGGCGCCGCGGCCTGCACGACGAAGGCAGCCGGCTCTTGATGGAGCGGCTGAGAGGCAAGATTAACGTCGATATCGCCACCGCCCGACGCCTGTTCACTCTGCTCTGCGCGCTGCACTGGAAAGGCTGAGCGGCACAACCCTGACTACACTGGCAGTGAAATGCCGAAGGGGGCGACCACCTCACCGACTTCGAGTCAGGATCTGACAAGATCGCCGTCGGCTTCACAGGCTCAGTGAATCTCGATTCTGGCAGCGACCCGACTGAAGGGAGCGCCGACGCCTCGTTTCTTTACGACACAGACGACGGCAAGCTCTATTTCGACGCCGATGGTAATGGCGCCGGGGCCCAGGTCCTGTTCATCACGCTCGACGGCGCGCCGCCGTTCGCCGCCGCCGACATCGACACCGTCTGAGCGAACCGGATGTGCCGGCCGAGTGACGCCCAACTTGGCTCGGAACCGCCTTAGTCTTGGCGCGTTTTCGCCGGAAGCTGGGTCAGGTGGGGGGAACTCCGGCGAATGGGTCCCATAGGTCTGTTTCCGCAGGCAGAATGAACCTCTCCATGCCCAGTCTTGTTCGTGGAGGCAGCTTGACGAACCGAGAAACCATCGAGCTGTTCGATGCGGAAGTGGCCGCGAGCGGAGCGGCGCTCAGCCAATCCAAAAATGTCAAGCAATCGGCGAGCGAAGACCTCAAG
>DATBSU010000070.1:0-3074 GCA_036559585.1 Methyloceanibacter sp. | reverse complement strand
GCAGCTTGTTGCGCGCGATTGTCCGGCGCCTGGCCTTCGTGCCAGTTGCCGAGGCCCGCAGAGTCGATCTCGAAACAATCGCTCAAGCCCCGCTCGGCGACCAGGCGCCGAAACACGCCCTCAGCCATGGGCGAGCGGCAGATATTGCCGAGACAAACGAAGAGAATGCGGTGACGTGTCATGGTGTTCCCATGACATGGGGTTTCGTGCGGCGCAAAGCAAATGCGTCAGCGCGATCCGAACAGGAAAAAGCCTCTGCGCCGTTGCGGTAGCGGCTGGGCATTGGCGCTGCGCGGATCGTAAGCGCTGCGCGCGGCGGGTCCAGAGCGATAGGTGTTAGCCCCATAGCCATTCGTCGAGCCGTCATCCGCGTTGGAATAGCGATACCGGCTCCAATCCTTTGAGCGCGGCGCGCTGGCCCGCGTCTCCACCTGATCCGCGATTTCGCTATCTCCGCCCGCGGCGATCTTCGCAGTCTCGGTGATGCCGGCTGCGACGACGCTCTCACCGGACGTTTGTGTCGCGACGATATCGCGGCGCTGATATTCGATTTGCGCCTCTTTGCTCCAGGGCTCCGGCTTGCAGCGGCAGTCCTCCACGAACTCGGTCTTATAGCGCAGCGCATTCGGAAGATTGGAATAGCGCTGGCTGTCGAGCCCGACGGATTGCTCCACGCCTTGGTTGGTCGGCGCATAGAACAGCTTCGATGGGGATGACGGACAGCTCGACTGGCATCTGTCATCGTCGGAGAGGAAGTTTCCGGGCCGCGTCGAATAGCTCATCGGGATCGAGGACCCGTCGCAGAGCTTCACGCAGAAGGTGCGATAATACGCCGAAGGATTGGTCCTCGAGCGAAAGGCCAACATCTGGAGGCTCGGCGGCTTCTTTGCGGCAACTGCCTCGGTCGGCGCGGGGACCGGCTCATCGGTCGCCTGGCCTCCGCTAGACTTCAATGCGTCGATTGACGCCGCGAGCGATGTGGCTTGCGCGTTGAGCTGACGGCAGGAGAGGACGCTGGTCGCATATTGGGGTCTGTCGCAGCCCCAGTGATGGATATCCTGTTTCAGAATTTCAAGCTGCTTGGTGCGGCTTGCCACCAGGTCGGGGCTCGCCGAGGCGCTGTCGTCTTGCGTCGATTGGGCATTGGCCGAGATGAGAGCCGTGCAGGGCAGCACCGCAAGCGCCGTCAAAATGGTCAAGATCGAAGGGGAGAAGACGCTACGCACGGACACACTCGCTTGAACCCGCGGCGCTCTTTCTGCCGAGGCGAACCGGATCATGCACAGAAGGATGAAACAATCGGCTAATTGGGCCGGGAAAATTGGCTGCTTTTAGCGGCGTCGCGCCCCTTCGAAACACAAGGTTGCATCGCTCCCGCAGCGGCCCTATTTCATTGGAGGGATTGGGTCACGGCCTTCATGAGGTGGTCACCATGTTCGCAAGCAACGATGCCGCCGATTTGCGCAATGTCGCACTCGGCAGAGAGCTCTCGCTCCACGCCCTCAACCAGCGTGAGCGTCAGGTCCGCCGCGATTTCTGGGCTAAACTGAAGCGTTTCGCCGGGCGCGTGCCGTTCGTCGAGGACCTGGTCGCCGCCTATTATTGCGCGCTTGACCCGGCGACCCCGACCCGGGTCCGCGGCATGCTGCTCGCGGCGCTCGCCTATTTCATCCTGCCGCTGGACATCGTCCCCGACCTGATCGCGGGCCTCGGCTTCGCCGACGACGCGGCCCTGCTGACCGCCGTGGTCGGGCTTGTGTCGGCGCATATCACGCCAATCCATCGCGCCGCCGCCGCCCGGGCTCTCGATAAGGAATTGCCTCCGCAAAGCTAGAGCATGCGTTAGAGCTCTAAGTTTGCGGCTTGACGATCACCTTGCCGGTCACTTTGCGCGTCTCGATCAAAGAAAGCGCGGTTCCGGTTTCTGCCAGCGGGAAGATGCCATGGATATGGGGCGTGATGCGCCCTTCCTCACACCATTTGAGCAGCTCGATCGTGTTCGCCCGATGCTTCTCCGGATTTCGTTCCACGAATGAGGTCCAGAACACGCCGATGATCGAGCAGCCCTTGAGCAAGACGAGGTTGAGCGGAATGCGGGGGATTGTCCCGGAGGCAAAGCCGAGCACGAGATAACGTCCTTCCCAGGCCGTGGCGCGGAGCGCGGGCTCCGCATGCGAGCCGCCGACGCAATCGTAGACCACGTCGACTCCCTTTCCCCCGGTGCAGGATTTGAGCGCCGCCTTGAGGTCGGTATCGGTGTAGTTGATGCCTTCATCGGCACCATTTGCGGCGGCAAGCGCGAGCTTGTCTGACGAGGAGGCGACGGCGATGACGCGGGCGCCCATCAATTTGGCGAGCTCGACCGCGGCAAGCCCCGCGCCGCCCGCAGCGCCGAGCACGGCAATGCTGTCTTGCGGCTTCAGCTGGGCGCGATCCTGCAAGGCATGAAATGCGGTGCCATAGGTGACGGGGATGCCCGCCGCGACCTCATCGCTCACCCCAGCAGGGATGGGAATGAGATTGCGGGCCTTGGTCGCGATCTTCTCGCGGGACCCATTGCCGCCGATAAAGGCGACCACACGCTGGCCGGGCCGAAACTCCACGACGCCCGAGCCCACGCTCTCGATGACGCCTGCAATCTCGGCCCCAGGCGAGAACGGGAGCGGCGGGGTGATCTGGTACTCGTTACGCAGCAAAAGCGTATCGAAGAAGTTGAGCCCGACGGCCTCGACCCGAATGACGGCCTCGCCAGGCGCGGCGTTCGGCTCCGGCACATCTTCAACGCGAAGAGCCCCCAAGCCCCCAAATTCCTTGAATTGCGCCACGCGCATGGCACGAGACCTCTTCGTCCTGTAAATACCTACAAGTCGCTGGAAAGTTGCGTAGGTCCGGGAGTGGTCCGGACCTCACGCGGCGCTTATGACATGGAATCGCTGTGAAATCCTTGCTTCCAGGCTCGCGCGGTTATTTCGCCATAGGGGTGGAGGGCGTCTCCAAATCGGTCAATCTCGGCAATCTGTTGCGCTCGGCCCATGCCTTTGGCGCGAGCTTCGTCTTCACCATCGGCGCCGATC
>DATBSU010000069.1:0-7542 GCA_036559585.1 Methyloceanibacter sp. | reverse complement strand
GCCCTTCTGCACGCGGATATCCATCAGCGTGAGCTGATCGCCCTCCGGCTTGAACCAGAAATCGATGGCGTATTGCTTCTTCGGCTCGTCCTTGTCGTGGAAGATGGCATTGGCGAACCAGCCATAGCCGGACATGCCGCGCACGCCCTTCATGCTGTCGAACAACAGATGCAGGTCTGCGTCGATCTTGGGATCGTGGAACACGAAGGTGCCGTCCTTGGAACGCTCGTCCACCACCGTCTTCACCGCCGCGTTGACGTCATCTTCTGTGAACTCCTTATTGCCGGCAGCCTTCGACGCTTGCTTGCTCGCAAAGAACTCGCGGGCCTTCTGGATGTTTTCTTGCGGGTTCTTGAGGAAGGCGTTCTTTGAGGCGTCGGATGAGAAACAATAGACCTTGCCGTCCTCCGCGGTCCAACTCACCGAGCAATCCGTCGTCGTGGTCTGCCCTTCGGCAAGACCCATCGCACAAGAATTGTCGAACTCGCCCTTCGCAGGTGCCGCCGCTGGCAGCGGCGACATCGCCGGTGCGGCCGGCGCTGCGTCTTCAGCAAGGGCCGGCAACGCAGCGCACAAGCCGAGTGCCATGACCGCGGCTGTGGTCAGGCTCTTGCAGAGACGGAGTTTCTTCATGGCTTGATCCTTCGAGAGTCGCGTGCCCGACGATTGCGGCGGCGCAGAGGAAATGGTCGCGGCCCAACAATAGGCGAAACCTACTCCGGCCGCGATCAAGCCGCGATCAACTTGCCGTTACGAAAAGGGCCTCACCGCATCTTGGAGAATGCGGCGAGGCCCGCTGAGGCGGGGAGGGGGAGCCTCAGCTTAGACGCTGTCGACCAGCACGATTTCGGCGTCTTCGAGCGCCGTCACAATAACTTTATCTTCTTTCTCGATCGCCACTCCGTCGCGGGGGCCGGCCTGGACGCCGTTGACCTCCACACTGCCAAGCGCGGGAACGAGGTAGGCATGGCGCTTGGCGCCAAGCTGGTACTCGAGGCTCTCGCCCTTTTTCACCGTGGCGCCGAGCACGCGGGCATTGGCGCGGATCGGCAGCGCGTCTTTGTCGCTGTCGATGCCGCTCGCGAGTGTCACAAAGCGGCCGGAGCGGTCGCCCTTGGGAAACGGCTTGGCGCCCCAGGACGGGGAGCCGCCATCTTCCCTCGGCTCGATCCAGATCTGGAAGATCTTGGTCGGCTTGTCCTCGCGATTATACTCGGAATGACGCAGGCCATCGCCCGCGCTCATCACTTGCACGTCGCCGGCTTCGGTCCGGCCTTTATGGCCAAGACTGTCCTCATGCGTAATCGCGCCCTCGCGCACGTAGGTGATGATCTCCATGTTCGCATGCGGATGCGGCGGAAACCCCGTGTGCGGCGCGATCTCATCGTCGTTCCAGACGCGGATAGCGCCATGTCCCAAGCGCTCCGGATCGTAATAGCGCGCGAAGGAAAAATGATGCTTGGCTTTCAGCCAACCATGATTAGCCCCGCCGAGCTTGGCGAATGGTCTCACTTCAATCATCTCACACCTCCTACTCTTCGAAATCTGTCTAGGCGTTGAAGCCGCCATCTACCGTCAGTGTTGTGCCGGTGATGTAGCCGGCCTCGGGGCTTGCGAGAAACGCGACGGCTGCGGCGACTTCCTCCGCCTTGCCGTAGCGGCCGAGCGCCGTGCGTGCAGCCTGTGCATCGGAGAAATCGCCGTTGCCCGCGGGGTTCATGTCGGTGTCGATCGGGCCGGGCTGCACGTCATTGACCGTGATGCCCTTCGGGCCGAGATCGCGGGCCCAGCCGCGGGTATAACCGAGCAGCGCGGCTTTCGTTGCGCTGTAATCGGCGATGCCGGGGAAGGGCGACTGCTCGCCGACCACCGAGCCGATCGAGATGATACGTCCGCCATCGCCGATGACGCCGGACGCCGCGCGAACCGCGGCGGCGACGCCGCTGACATTCACAGCGAACAGGTGATCGAGCTCGACCTGATTGTTGGCGCGCTCATGCACCTGGCTGGTGACGAACACACCGGCATTGTTGACGAGAATGTCGAGCCGGCCGAAACGCTTCACCACCGACTCAACCAGCGCCTCCACCTCTTTCGTTTTGGCCTGATCTGCCTTGAAGGCGGCGCCACGTACGCCTTTGGCCTCGATCTCCTTCACCACCTGATTGGCCTTGTCGGCTGAGGCGCTGTAAGAGATGGCCACGTCGGCGCCGTCCTCGGCGAGCTTCTTGGCAATGGCGGCGCCGATACCGCGTGAACCGCCGGTGACCAGCGCAACTTTTCCTTTTAAGGTCTTTGACATGATGATTCTCCTCTTGCGTAATTCTGTATCGAACGCTACATTTAGGAGCGAGTTGAAAACTGTCAAGGGCTTTATTTAGCGAACGCTAAAAAATGAATGAGACCAAAGCCATACGCGGCCGTCCCCGCGCTTTCGACATGGACAAGGCGCTCGACGCGGCGCTCGATCTGTTTTGGCGTAAGGGCTACGAGGGCACCTCGATCGCCGACCTGACCGAGGCCATGGGCATCAACCCGCCGAGCCTCTACGCCGCCTTCGGCGGCAAGGAGGCGCTGTTCCATCAGGCGCTCGATCGTTACGAAGCCGCGCACGCTGTCTTCTGGAACGAAGCTCTCGCCGCGCCGTCGGCTTACGAGGCGATGAAGAAATTGCTTGAAAGCACGGCGGACTCGCTCAGCGATAAGAAGAATCCGCGTGGCTGCCTCATCGTGCAGGGCGCTTTGGCTGGCGGCGACGAATGCGATCCGGTTCGCCAGGAACTGGCCGCGCGTCGAAATAAGAGCGTGACGATGATCCGCGAGCGCTTAGCCCGCGCCAAGCGCGAAGGCGACCTTCATAAAGACGCCGACCCCGCCAGTCTCGCCCGCTATGTCGCCACCGTGATTCATGGCATGGCGGTGCAGGCCGTGAGTGGCGTCTCGCGGCCCGAGCTCCGCCGCGTCGCCGAGACCGCGCTGAAAGCATGGCCTAACTAAACTTTCCGCCTTTGCTTGACGCTACCCCCCCGAACCCCCTTATTACGCCTGTCAGCAGGCCGGATGGCCGCTCCGCCAGTGTTGCGTATCGGCGGGGAGGAAAGTCCGGGCTCCATGGAGATACGGTGCCGGATAACGTCCGGCGGGGGTGACCCCAGGGACAGTGCCACAGAAAGCAAACCGCCCGGCGTAGCCTTCGGCGAAGCCGGGTAAGGGTGAAAGGGTGCGGTAAGAGCGCACCGCGTTCTTGGTAACAAGGGCGGCAGGGCAAACCCCACCGGGAGCAAGACCGAATAGGGACGGCGCGAACGGCGCAAGCCGCTCAGTCATATCTTCTGATGAGTCGTCCGGGTAGGTTGCTAGAGGCGTCGCGCAAGCGGCGTCCCAGATGAATGGCCATCGCCCTCGCGAGAGCGCGGGTACAGAACCCGGCTTATAGGCCTGGTGGCATGTTACGGCCGGCGTGAGGGTGACCCCCTCGCGCCGGCCTCCAATTTTTTGCGTCGGGAACTCTGTTCCTCGTTCGGCGTTTCTTGTCCGGACCGCTCACTAAAGGAGAACCGCCATGCTGGGATGGATTTTGACGTTTCTTGTGATTGCGCTGATCGCGGGTGCGCTGGGCTTCGGCGGCATCGCCGGCGCCTCTGCCGGCATCGCCCAGATCCTGTTTTACATTTTCCTCGTGCTGCTACTGATCTCCCTCGTCATGCATGTGATGCGGCGGGCCTAAGCGCTCGCGCGGCGAGCCATCGACTTCGCCGCGTTGAAGAAGGCCGGCGCTTTCGGGCGCCGGCCCTGACTTTTTCTGAAAGCGCTTCAGTTCCAGCCGGGATCAAGCCAGGTCGAAGCGATCGGCGTTCATCACCTTTGTCCAGGCCGCCACGAAGTCATTTACGAACGTCTTCTTGGAGTCCGCGCAGGCGTAGACTTCAGCGAATGCTCGCAGCTGCGAATGCGAGCCGAAAATGAGGTCGACACGGGTGCCCGTCCACTTCAGCTCGTTCGTGTTGCGGTCGCGGCCCTCGTACACTCCGTCAGCGCCGGCGGCGTGCCAAACCGTGCCCATGTCGAGCAGGTTGACGAAGAAGTCGTTGGTCAAAGTTCCAGGCTTCTTCGTGAAGACGCCGTGCTTGGACCCGCTTGCGTTCGCGCCGAGAACGCGCAAACCGCCAACGAGCACCGTCATCTCCGGTCCCGTCAACGTCAGCAAGTGCGCTCGGTCCACCAACGCCTCCTCGGGCGCCATGAACTGGCGCTTGCTGCCGAGATAGTTGCGGAAGCCGTCGGCACGCGGCTCGAGCGCGGCAAAAGACGAAGCATCGGTTTGCTCTTGCAAAGCGTCCATACGGCCCGGCGCGAACGGCACCTTCACGTCGATACCGGCATCCTTCGCCGCCCTTTCGATCGTGGCTGAGCCACCGAGAACGATCAGATCGGCTAGCGAGACTTTCTTGCCGCCGGTTGCCGAGGCGTTGAACGCCTTCTGGATCGCTTCGAGCTTCTCGAGCACCGTCTTGAGCTGCGCGGGCTGGTTCACCTCCCAGTCCTTCTGCGGCTCAAGGCGGATGCGCGCGCCGTTAGCGCCGCCGCGCTTATCGGAGCCGCGGAAGGTCGAGGCTGAGGCCCAGGCGGCCGAGACCAATTCCGAAACCGAAAGGCCGGTAGCAAGGATCTTCGCCTTTAGGGCCTCGATGTCCTTGTCATCGACCAGCGGATGATTGACCGCCGGAATCGGGTCCTGCCAGATCAGAATCTCCTTCGGCACGAGTGGGCCGAGATAACGGTCGATCGGGCCCATGTCGCGGTGCGTGAGCTTGAACCATGCGCGCGCAAACGCGTCCGCCAACTGATCGGGATGCTCGTAGAAGCGCCGCGAGATCTTCTCGTAGACCGGGTCGAACCGCAGCGACAAGTCGGTAGTCAGCATCGTGGGCACATGCTTCTTCGATTTGTCGAAGGCGTCGGGGACCGTGGCGTCGGTGTTTTTCGCCCTCCACTGGTAGGCGCCGGCCGGACTCTTCTCGAGTTCCCACTCGTATTTGAACAGATTGTCGAAGAAGTGATTGCTCCACTTCGTCGGCGTCTGCGACCAGGTAACCTCCGGGCCGCCAGTGATGGCGTCGGCGCCGAGACCCGCGCCATGCGTGCTCTTCCAGCCGAGCCCCTGATCCTCAATGGCGCCGCCTTCTGGCGCCGGGCCGATCAAGGATGGATCGCCCGCGCCGTGGGTCTTGCCGAAAGTGTGTCCGCCGGCAATTAGCGCGACGGTCTCCTCGTCGTTCATTGCCATGCGGAAGAATGTTTCACGTATGTCCTTGGCGGCTGCGATCGGGTCTGGCTTCCCGTTGGGCCCTTCCGGGTTCACGTAAATGAGGCCCATCTGCACTGCGCCGAGCGGCTCGGCGAGTTGGCGTTCGCCGCTATAGCGCTCATCACCGAGCCAAGTGCCCTCGGGACCCCAGTAGAGCTCTTCGGGTTCCCAGACGTCGACACGGCCGCCGGCAAAACCGAATGTCTTGAAGCCCATCGACTCCAGCGCAACGTTGCCGGCGAGGACCATCAGATCGGCCCAGGAGATTTTCCGGCCGTATTTCTGCTTGATTGGCCACAAGAGCCGGCGCGCCTTGTCGAGATTGGCGTTGTCCGGCCAACTGTTCAACGGCGCAAAACGCTGCTGGCCGGCGCCCGCGCCGCCGCGGCCATCGGTGATGCGGTACGTGCCCGCGCTATGCCATGCCATGCGGATAAAAAGCCCACCGTAGTGTCCGAAGTCGGCTGGCCACCACGCCTGTGAGTCCGTCATCAAGGCTTGAAGGTCCTTGATCACAGCATTGAGATCGAGGGTCTTGAACTCCTTGGCGTAATCGAAGTCCTTGCCCATCGGATCGGAAAGATCGGAGTTTTGATGCAGCATCTCGATGCTGAGTGCGTCCGGCCACCAGTCGCGGTTAGACCTCGACTTCTGAGGTCTCATCGGGCACTTGCCTGCGTCATCGACTTTTGCGTCCATATCTCTCTCCGGAAGTCTTGAGTGGTTTCGCTGAGGGAAGGGGAGTCTGCGGGCGACGCGCAATAAGAGCAAATCGTATTTATCTATTCCCGCAATAAGATGCTCTTATGTAGTGCTTTTGGCCGGCCGCCGACAAATCCTTCAGGTGGCTGGCAACAAAGGCCTACTTTTAATGTTTGTCCGCCAAAAACAGCCGGATCTGGCTCAACACTTCGGCGGGCTGCTCTTCCTGCGGCATATGTCCGCATTCGGAGATGATGCGGAGTTTAGCATTCGGCATGGTGCGCCGGAGCTTTAAGCCGACATCGAGCGGCACGATGCGGTCGTGGTCGCACCACAGGATCAAGGTCGGCAGCGTAATCGACTTGTAGCGGGCCGAGATCGATTCGAGGTCTGGCGGCATGATCTGCCGCGCGCTGTGAATCATGGCGTGCTTGCCGGCCGCGGTCTCGAGGGGCTCGGCATAAGCATCGACCTCTGCCGCGTCGATCTTGTCGTCGTCGAAATAGGCGATCCGGAGCGCCACTTCGACTTGGAAGGAGCTCGGCACCGCACGCACCCCGATCTGCGAGACCATCGGCATGTCCAGCATCTTAAAGAAGGTCGGCATGGTTTGCGCATAAGCAATGGTGTCCAGCAACACCAGCTTCGCGATCCGCCCTTTAACTCTGCTGTCGTCTTGCAGCGCCAGCAACAGCGCGATGCCGCCGCCATAGGAATGGCCGACCAGCGTGAGCTTATGCAGGTCGCGTTCCTCGATCATCTGGGCGAGGAGATCGGCCTGGTCCGCCGCCGAGTAATGCTCGTCGAGCGGCTTGTCGGATTTGCCGAAGCCTTTGAGATCGACAGTGATCACCCTGTGGTCGCGGGCGAGGTCGGGTGCCACGTGGCGCCAAGTAAAGGTATTGGTGCCGAAGCCGTGGATAAGGAGGAGGGGAGGACCCTCGCCTTGGTCGGTATAGAAGAGTTTGACCGGCGCATCCGGCGGACCGAGCCGCGCGTATGGCTCATTCTCCGCGGCGATAGCGGCGAGCCCATAAGTGCTGAAGGCGAGCGCGATGACGCCGAAGCCGAACGCCGCTCTCCAGTTTCTTTTGGCCATGCCGCTTGCCGCACCCCGGTACCGAATCACGCCGATTCGGCTCACGCCTTAACATTTTCGTAGCGTTTGTATCGTGCTTCGCAACGAAGCCCAAATGACGGCGCCCGTTCGATACAAACTTCGACGTACCGCTGGCATTTTTGTGGAGTTTCCCACGCCGAAACGTTGCGCCGGCGGCGCTTTCCATTGACGCCCATAAAATCCCATGCTATCCCATGAGTGCCCGTTCGGTGAGGGGTGGGAGTGAGTAGGCCGCGCTTCCTTAGAGGCCACGGGGGGATCTGCGCCATCGCTCCCACCCACCGAACCGAGAAGCGGGAGTCTCGCACTGACTGGTTTGGGTTCGCGTCTGCTCATGTGCCCGAGAGGGGGAGATGGACCAGTTTGTCTCGGCATTCACCAACAAGATCGACATCAAAGGTCGCGTCTCGGT
>DATBSU010000068.1:0-11651 GCA_036559585.1 Methyloceanibacter sp. | reverse complement strand
GGCACGGTCCGGCGTCTGTTGCGCCAGCGCATCTTCATTGCAGATTTCGAAATTGGCGCGGATGCCTGCGCGCTTTGTCTTGTCCTCAACGATGACGAAGCGCCAGGGCTCGCTCAAGCCAACGGATGGCGACAGACATGCAATCTCGATCAGCCGCTCGATCGTTCTCTCCGGCAACGCATCGCGCTTGAAGCGCCGGACATCGCGCCGCCATTTGAGCAGCTCGCGCAAGCGCTCGCGAAACGTGGCATCGAACTGCGGCGCTCCTTCAATAATTTGTGGCTTGAGGTCCATTGCGCGATCCTAGCACGGATCACCACAGCGAGGGTCTAGCCCGCAGCCGCGACGGCCTTCGCCGGGCGCACCAGCGCCTCGTAATCGTGCATCAGATTACGCGTGATGTCGCCGACCTTGAATGTGTAAGGCCCGATCTCCGACACCGGCGTCACTTCGGCGGCGGTGCCGCTGATAAAACACTCCGAGAACTCCGCCATCTCTTCCGGCATGATGGCGCGCTCGACCACTTTCAACCCGCGCTGCTTGGCGAGCCCGATCACGGTGCGGCGCGTGATGCCGTCGAGAAAGCAATCCGGCAGCGGCGTATGCAGCACGCCGTCCTTGACGAAAAAGATATTAGCGCCCGTGGCTTCCGCGATTTGTCCGCGCCAATCGAGCATCAGCGCGTCGTTATAGCCGGCGCGCTCGGCGCGATGCTTCTCGATGGTGCAGATCATATAGAGCCCGGTCGCCTTGCTCTTGGCGGGCGCGGTGCGCGGATCCGGTCGCAAATAATGACCGATCGCGAGCCGCAATCCTTTTTCCCGCGCAGCGGGATCGAAATAAGAGCCCCAATCCCAGGCCGCGATGGCGAGATTGATCTTGGTCGCTTGCGCCGCGACTCCCATCTGCTCGCTGCCGCGCCAGGCGATCGGCCGCACATAACCGTCGACGAGCTTGTTGGCGCGGACCACCTCACGCGACGCTTTGTCGATCTCGGCGACCGAATAGGGAATTTCGAAGTCGAGGCCCTTGGCGGATTGGTGCAGGCGCTGGCTGTGCTCGGTGAGCTTGAAAATCTCGCCGTCATAGACCCGCTCGCCTTCGAACACGGCGCTGCCGTAATGCAGTGCATGGGTCAGCAGATGCACGCGAGCGTCACCCCACGGCAATAGCTCGCCGTTCATCCAGATAAAGCCTTCGCGTTTGTCGTAAGGGGTGACAGCCATTCTGACGTTCCCTCCGCGGGCCAGCCGTCTTCATGCGGCTGGAGAACCAACAACCTAAATGGCTTCGGGACAGGCGCTCGACAGGAATTGCACGAGCAGGCCCCGAGGCGTATCAATGGCCGGAAAATAAGTCAACATGACTGACATAAACCACGAGGAAAAATATGTCAACATGGCTGACCTAATTCCAGCGGAGCCGCGCATGCAGAAACCCCTGCCCAAGAGCCGGAAAAGCGGGGCGCGGAGCGCGGGCGCCCGGCTGCCCGACGCCAAGCTGCTGGCCTTCGCCGAGTTGCTGTTCTTCGCCTATCGCGACTTCACCCGCGACCCCGACGCCATCCTGAAGGATTTCGGCTTTGGCCGCGCCCATCACCGGGTGCTGCATTTCGTCGACCGCCATTCGGGTCTGCGGGTCGCCGACCTGCTCGACATCCTCAACATCACCAAGCAGAGTCTCGGCCGCGTGCTGAAACAGCTGATTGATCAGGGCTATATCGTGCAGGAAGCCGGCAGCATCGACCGCCGCGAGCGGAGACTCTACCCGACGGAAACCGGCAAGGTTCTGGCCGAGCGCCTCGCCGCACCACAACTCGTGCGTCTCTCCGATGCGCTTGTCGCCGCAGGCCCGAATGCGGAGGCGCAAGTGCGCCGTTTTCTCGAGGCCATGATCAATGCCGAAGAACGGCCCAAAGTCTCCTCGATCATGTCCTCGGAACCGACCCTGCCTGAGGATGTAGGAAAAGGCGAAACGCCATGACCTTGCCGACGCCGCTCAAAGTTCATCGTGGTAGCGGCCCCGAGGACAATGCGCCCCATATCCTCGTTGTCGACGATGACAACCGTATCCGCGATTTGCTCGCCCGCTATTTGCAAGAGCACGGCTTCCGCGTCACCACCGCTATCGATGCGGCGACCGCGCGCGCTACCATGCGCAGCCTCGCCTTCGATCTTCTCATTCTCGACGTGATGATGCCGCATGAATCCGGTCTCGAATTCGCCCGCTCGCTGCGCCAAGACTCGCAGGTGCCGATCCTGATGCTGACCGCGCGCGCAGAGCCCAATCAACGCATCGAGGGATTGGAGGTCGGCGTCGACGACTATCTCGCCAAGCCGTTCGAGCCACGCGAGCTTCTGCTCCGCGTGTCGAACGTGCTCCGCCGCGGCGCCACCGCGCCCTCCTCCGGCGAAGTCCGCATGGGCAATTTCGTCTTCCACATCGCGCGCGGCGAATTGAAGCTCGACGGCGAGACGGTGCGCTTGACCGAACGCGAGCGCGATCTGTTGCGCTATTTCGCCCAGCGTCCCGGCGTTCCGGTCTCCAGGCAAGAGCTCGCCAAAGACGCCGATAGCGGCGGCGAGCGCGCCGTCGACGTGCAGATCAATCGCCTCCGCCGCAAGATCGAGAAAGATCCCGGCAATCCTGTCTATCTGCAAACGGTCCGCGGCAAAGGCTACATTTTGTATTCAGAGTGATGGACGCGATCCCCAACCATCCGCCCCGCAAATTATCGCCCCGCGCGCTTTACCGGCGCTTTGCGGCAGCACTCGGCAATCGTTTGCCGAAGGGCCTTTACGCACGCGCTCTCATCATCATCATCGCGCCGATGGTGCTGCTGCAATCGGTGGTCGCCTTCGTCTTTCTCGAGCGGCATTGGGCGACGGTGACGGGACGGCTGTCGACCGCGACCGTGCAGGACATCGCCATGCTGATCGACGTCTATCGCTCCTACCCGCAAGACAAAGACTTCGAAACGCTGACGCAGCTTGCCGATGAGGATCTCGGGCTGAAGATCAGGATCGTGCCCCATGAGGAATTGCCCGAGGCCGGATCCAAACCGTTCTTCGACCTGCTCGACTCGACACTATCCGATGAGATCAACCGGCAAATCGGCCGTCCATTCTGGATCGATACCGTGGGCCGCTCCAACTATGTCGATATCCGCATCAAGCTCGACGACGCGGTATTGCACGTGCTGGCACGGCGGAGCCAGACTTATGCATCGAACTCGCAAATCTTCCTGTGGTGGATGCTCGGCACCTCCTCGGTGCTGATCACCATCGCCATTCTTTTCTTGCGCAACCAGATCAAGCCGATCCTGCGCTTGGCGGATGCCGCCGACAGTTTCGGCAAAGGCCGCCCCGTGCCGCACGATTTCCGCCCCAGAGGCGCTCGCGAAGTGCGTCAAGCGGCGCAGGCCTTTGTCGAAATGCGCGATCGCATCGAACGTCACGTCGAGCAGCGCACCACCATGCTCGCCGGCGTGAGCCACGACCTCCGCACCATCCTCACCCGCTTCAAGCTCGAGCTCGCCATGTTCGAGGACAGTCCCGAGATCGAGGCGATGCGCCGCGACGTGGATGAGATGCAAGCCATGCTCGAAGACTATATGGCGTTCGCCAAGGGCGATGCCGGCGAGGAGATCGTCAGCGCCGATATCGGCGAGTTGCTCGGCGAGGTGAAGAACCAGGCCCACGGCGCCAAGGACATCAGCATCAACGTCAGCGGCGGCCCGCTCGTGGTCAAGCTCAAGCGTCACGCCTTCAAGCGCGCCGTCGCCAATCTCGTCAACAATGCGGCCCGCTTCGCCGATCATATTTCGGTCAGCGCCGGCAAGAGAGACGGCTCGCTCGTGGTCGAGGTGGATGACAACGGGCCGGGCATTCCGGAGGCCGAGCGCGAGCATGTGTTCCGGCCGTTTTACCGGCTCGACCATGCCAGGAACCAGGATTCCGGGTCGACCGGCCTCGGTTTGGCCATCGCCCGCGACATTGCCCGCATCCACGGTGGCGATATTGCCTTGAGCCAATCGCAACTCGGTGGCTTAAAGGCTGTACTGACAGTGCCTGTGTAAACAAGGGGGGACAAATGCTGAGGGTAGTTAGAGTCTGTATCGCGTTGATGGCCGGATTCGCAGTGTCTAGCGCCTTGGCGCAATCCTATCCGCCCGATGACAATTATGGCGGCGGCTCATATGGCGCCGCTCCGGCCCCAAGCCATTCCGACGACTATGGCACTCCCGACAGTTCACCCGATAGCTACGGCAGCAGTGAATCGGCCCCTGTCGATATCACCCCGCCGGACGAAGCCCCGGCCGAGGACGGATCGGGCGAGGACCAGCCGCCGGAGAACGGCCACTAGATCGCGTGCGTGACAGGCACGCGAATACCAAACAATAAAATTCTGGGAGGATCGAAATGCGAATGATGCTAGCGGGCGTGACCACGCTGATTGGCTGCGCGCTCGCGCTGCCGGTCGCCGCGCAGTCGATATCGGATGAAATTCAAAACGAAGAGGATCCCGGTTCCGAGATCGAAATGGATGTCGGCAAGGGCGGCAATGTGACGATCGGGCGGGAGAAGAACCTGCAAGCCCCGCAAGGCGTTCAGGTCAATCCCGGTCAAGCTCCCCAGCTCTTGGATGATCCCGACGCGCCGACCAGTGACGATCCAGTGGACGCCGAGCTGCCCGGCGAGGGGCCGGAAGATCTCGGCGGTCCGGCCGGCGAGGAAGACGAGCCAGATTGAGACTGGCGCAGCTTCTCTCTACGAGGATAATTCGCGCGAGCGTTTTGCTGCGGCCTCGACCGCGCGCGCGATCAAATCTTTCAAGCCGCCTTTGCCCATCAGCACGGCAAGCGCCTCGGCCGTTACGCCTTTCGGCGACGTCACATTCTCTCTGAGCTTCGACGGCGAGTCGGAGGAGAGACGCAGCAACTCGCCGGCGCCGGCAATCGTCGCGCGCGCAAGTCGCATGGCAAGATCCGGATCAAGCCCGGCCTCGATGCCGGCATCGGCGAGACATTCGGCAAAGAGAAAGACGTAAGCCGGTCCACTGCCGGACACCGCCGTAACCGCGTCCATCAGAGCTTCGTCGTCAATCCAGATAACTTCGCCGACCCCTTCGAGCAGCATGGTGCAGCGAAGCGCCTGATCGCGACTGACCGCATCGTTAGCGCACATGGCCGTTATGGCGCGGCCGATTGCGGCGGGGGTATTCGGCATCGCCCGCACGATGGCAGCCCGCTTCGGTAACAGGCTCGAAAGATTCGCCAATGTCCGTCCCGCCGCGATGGACAACAACACCGTGTCCTTTCCCATCAGGGGCGCCACTCCCGGCAGGACCTCGTCGACAATTTGCGGTTTGACCGCGAGCACAACGACGGACGGCTTTGCATCAGGCTCGATCGCAGCGGCGGTGGCGATTTCATGCCGTGCGATCAGCTCGGCGACATCGTGCGACGGTTCGGGATCCCTGATGAACACTGTTTTGGGGTCCAGGCCTTCGCGGAGCCAGCCCGCGAGCAGTGCCCCACCCATCTTCCCCGCCCCCACCAGAAGAAGCGGGCCGGCGAGGCTCCGGCTCATGCCTGACCTTGGGTCTCGAGCATGGTCGCGGTGAGGGCCTGTTCCGCCGTCTTGCCGGCCCATTGGACGAATTGGAAGGCCTGGTAATAGCGCTCGCAAGACTCGAGCGACGCCCGCAACAGCGCCTCGCATTGCCCGGCATGGGTCACGGCGCCTGCAAGCAAAAGCCCATGACGGTACAGCAACATGCCGTCCTCTTTCCACAAATCGAAATGGCCGAGCCAAAGCTGCTCGTTGACCAGCGCCAACAGCCGGTAGACCTCTGCCAGCCTGGCCTTGCTCACCTTGAAATCGAAGGCGCAAGCGAGGTGCAAGGCCTCCAGATCGTCCCGCCAAGTGAGCGAGATATGATAATCGCACCAGGCGCCGGCGACCGAAAGGGTCAACTCGTCCTCGGTGCTCCTCTCGAAGCTCCAATCGTGGGTGGAGGCGATATGCTCCACCATATCCACCGGATTGGAAAAATGTTCATAGCTAGTCTGTGCCGTAGCCATGCGTGTCCTCTGTAGCCCCCGAGCAGAGTTCCGCGCCACGCAACACGCCGCCGCCGCGAATCAGCTTGTGAATCAGTTATATATCGGAGTTTGCGCGGCCTCCAACGCCGCGGACTCCAACGTGACCGAAATATTGTGGACCATCTAGAACTAGCTGTGGATGATCTTGGGAGCCCTAGCCCTTGAAAGTTACACTTCGAGACTCCCGCGCGGGCGGAAAGTGAATCTCTGTCAATAACTTGGCTTAGGCTTGTTACGACGGATCGGGCGCGGCGGCCCTTCATCGCTCAGATCGGAGTCCATTTCGAGGATCGCCCCCTCAAGCTCGGCGACGCGCGCTTTCAGGCTCTCGTTCTCCTCCCGCGCCTTCTGCGCCATCGCCTTCACCGCCTCGAATTCCTCCCGCTGCACGATATCGAGGTCGCGCAGGATGCGCTCGGCCTGCGCCCGGACGATGGTTTCGACCTCCTTGCGGACGCCGTCGGCCGCGCCGGCCGCATCGGTGATCAATTTGCCGATCTCGTCGAAGAACCGGCCGGTCGTCTGTGTCATGGAGTACCGCCTAACTTGAACCTCGGCCCGAACTATGGGGCCCCCGGCCAGCTCATTCAAGCGGCCCAACCGGCGGCCGGGCGCCGCCTTGACAGGAACGCTTTGCCTGGTCAAGGGTTGCCCACCTTCCCGAAAAGCGCAAAGCCTCAATGGACCTCTTCGTCATCCCCTACCCGGTCATCGATCCCGTGGCGATCGAGCTCGGCCCTGTCGCCATCCGCTGGTATGGGCTGGCCTATATGGCCGGTATCCTGCTCGGCTGGCTCTATGGGCGATACCTTGTCTCGCGCCCCGCGCTCTGGGGCGGCAAGTCGCCGATGACGGTTCCGCAAGCCGACGACTTTTTGCTCTGGATCACGCTCGGCATTGTGGTCGGCGGCAGGTTGGGCTTCGTGGTGTTCTACGAGCCAAGCTATTTCTGGGCAAACCCGATCGAGATCCCCGCGGTGTGGAATGGCGGTATGTCGTTCCACGGCGGATTGCTCGGCGTGGTGACCGCCGTCTACTTCTTCTCTCGTGCCAAGGGCATCAACCCGCTCTCGCTGGGTGACATCGCGTCTGCCGCCACGCCCTTCGGACTGTTTTTCGGGCGCCTCGCCAATTTCATCAATGCCGAAGTGGTCGGACGCGTGAGCGACGTTCCCTGGGCCATGGTGTTCCCGGGCGCCGGCGACGCACCGCGCCATCCGAGCCAGCTCTATGAAGCGGCGCTGGAAGGCATCGTGCTGTTTCTCATTCTTCGCATCGCCACGCATAAATATCTGGCGCTGACGCGGCCGGGCACCGTGTTCGGTCTCTTTCTCATTTTCTATGGCCTGTTCCGCAGCATCACCGAGTTCGCGCGTGAGCCCCATCCAGGACATCCTCTCGATATCGGCATCCTCACCCCTGGCATCGCCTATTCCATTCCGATGATCCTGATCGGCGCCTGGCTGGTTTGGCGCGCGCGCCAAAAGCCGGCTCTGGCCGCGTGATGCTGGCGAAAGCCACAATCTCGCTCGCCGAGCAACTGCGGCGGCGCATCGCCTCCGAAGGTCCGATCTCCGTCCACGACTTTATGGAAACTTGTCTTGCCGATCCTGTGTCGGGCTATTACATCGCGCGCCAGCCAATCGGAAGCACAGGTGACTTCATCACAGCGCCCGAGATCAGTCAGATCTTCGGCGAGCTGCTCGGCCTCTGGGCCGGATGCGTCTGGCAGTCGATGAGCGAGCCGGATGCGATTACCCTCGCCGAGCTCGGTCCCGGGCGCGGCGCGCTGATGGCTGACGCGCTTCGCGCCATCAAGAGCGTGCCGCGATTGCACAAGCACATCTCCATCGCCCTGATCGAGACCAGCCCCGTGTTGCGCGAGGCTCAGGCCGATGCGTTAGGTAACTTTGATGTGGCTTGGTTCGATTCAATCGAAGAGGTGCCGGACGCGCCGCTCATTCTCCTTGCCAACGAATTTCTCGATGCACTGCCCATTCACCAATATGTCCGCCGCGCCGACGGCTGGCACGAGCGATGTGTTGGGATAGCTCACGACGCCCTCGCTTATGTCGAGCGCGGCGAGGCAACCGAGCTCGATCTAGCCTCAGAGCTTCCCCATGCCGAACCCGGCGCGATCTTCGAGACGCGGCCGGCAGTTACGAGACTGATCGCTGCGCTCGCCGCGCGAACCAAACCTGTCGCCGCCCTCTTCATCGATTACGGTCACGCGCGTTCAGGCTTCGGCGACACGCTACAGGCCGTGTGTGGTCATCAATTCGCGAACCCACTCGAGGCTCCGGGTGAGGCCGATCTCTCCGCCCATGTCGACTTTGCCGATCTCACGCGACAGGCGGGAGTGGCCGGTCTGAGATCTTTCGGCCCGATGTCGCAAGGCCAATTCCTCTTCAAGCTCGGCCTCGAAGCCCGCCGCGATGCTCTGTTGCAGCATGCAAATTTCGACCAGCGCCAAGCGATTATCACCGGCACGGACCGCCTCATAGATCCAAGGGTCATGGGCGAGCTGTTCACAGTGCTCGCGCTCACTAGCGAGACTGTCCCGCCACCACCACCTTTCCTCGAAGCGAACTGACGATTATCTTGTCCCAACATGGTCACGCTAGATAAGACCAAGTTTTGTTCGACGGCTCTTCAGAGCCAAGACGGTGTCCGTCACGGGTTCTTCACCCGCCAAGGCGGAGTCTCGACCGGCCTCTATAGCTCGCTCAATTGCGGCCTCGGATCGAAGGACGATCCTGAGAGCGTCGCCGAGAACCGCGCTCGCGTCGCCGAGATGTTGGGAACGGGACCCGATCGATTGCTGACTCTGTTCCAAGTTCATAGCGCCAAGGCCGTCGTCGCCAAGAAGCCTTGGATTGCAGACGGAGCGCCAGAGGCCGACGCCGTCGTCACCAACGTGCCCGGGCTCGCGATCGGGGTGCTCACCGCCGATTGCGCGCCGGTTCTATTCTGCGATGCAGAAGCGCGCGTGATCGGCGCGGCCCATGCAGGTTGGCGCGGCGCGCTTTCCGGCATCGTCGAGTCCACGGTCGAGGCCATGGTCGGTCTCGGCGCGCGGCCCGGTCGCATCGCCGCGACAATCGGTCCCGCGATCTCGCAGAAGGCCTATGAGGTCGGAACCGACTATGTCGAGAGCTTCCGTGCGGAGGACAAAGAGGCCGGCCCCTTCTTCGCCAACGACCCAGATTCCGGCGAGCCACATTTCGATTTGACCGGTTATGTCGCAGAACGGCTGGCCAAAGCGGGCGTCAGCGCCATCACCGACCTCGAACTTTGCACCTATTGCGACGAAACAAGGCTGTTTTCCTACCGGCGGTCTCAACATCACGGCGAGCCGGATTATGGCCGCCAAATTTCCGCCATCCTGCTCACCTGATCCTTCTTCACCATAAGCTGTAGCACCGTGGCGGCGGGGTGTGCTTAAACTGGACGCAAACCCGGCGGGGCAGGTAAGCTCTTGTTTGGGAGAGGGTTGTGAGCCCCATCGCGGGGGCCTGATAAACCCGCGAGGGCTGCTTTGCGGCCAACAGAGGGAGTATTTTGTTGGGCGCGAATTTATGTCGCTTGCGCGGCCGGCTTCAATTTATCGCGGCCAGGGCATTGGCCATCATGGCGGCGGGGTGTCTCTGCGCCTGTGGCGGCGGCAGCATCTCGACCAGCAGCTTCCTCAATTCCAGTATTTTCTCAAGCTCGACCACGATGGTAATCGCGCCGATCATCGGGCCTCCGCCCAATGTGGCCGCCGAGCTCAGCACGGCCCTCGTCGCCGCGGGCAAGGAGCGAAGCCTCACTCTGGTGACGAGCGGCAGCGGCGACTACACCATGCGCGGCTACCTGGCCGCGTCCCCCGACAAGAAAGGGGCTCGGGTCTCCTATATTTGGGACATCACCGACGCCAAGGGCGGCCGCGTCGCCCGCTTCTCCGGCGAGGAGGCCATCGCGTCACGCCCGACGAGCGATCCGTGGAGCGGTGTCGACAGCGCGGCGCTGCGCAGCATCGCAGGCAAATCGACCTCGCAGATCGCAGCCGGCATGCCGAAGCGCGGCGTCTTGTCGGGCGGCTCCTCAACCTCCTCCTCCCCTGCTCCCAGCGCCGCTAGCACGCCGGCGGCAACGCCGGCCCCCGCGGCGCCGGTGGCGAAAGGCCCTGTCATGGCCCAGGTCCCTTATGTGACTGGCGCACCTGGCGACGGCCGCTCCTCACTGACCGCAGCCATTAAGAAGAAACTCTATGCCGGCGGCGTGAAGCTCGCGGGCGGCAGCGAGAGTGCCGGCCGCAACGTCTATACGGTTAAAGGCACGGTTTCGGTGACCGACGCAGGCGGCGGCAAGGACACCATCAAGATCGACTGGCAGGTGCTGGACCCGAACGGCAGGTCCCTCGGCAACGTCACCCAGCAGAATGTCATCCCCAAAGGCTCGCTCAGCGGTCCGTGGGGGGCCATCGCCGATGCCGCCGCGGGCGCCGCCGCCAATGGCATTATTAAGCTTCTGCCCAAGACTTGATCGACTGCTCCCTGCGACATCCACAGCCGACGTGACAGCCTCGGTTTACAGAGCGCCACTCGCCTTGTTACAAGCGGCCTCGCCATGCGCGTCAGGCCAGACGCCAGGGCCGGTCATCGAGGAGCGGTGCCATGAAATTGGTTGCAGGCAACAGCAACCGCCCTCTCGCCGAGGCGATCGCCGCTTATCTTAATCTCCCGCTCTCCAAATGCATCGTGCGCCGCTTCGCCGATATGGAGATCTTTGTCGAGGTGCAGGAGAACGTCCGCGGCGAGGACGTGTTCGTCATCCAATCGACGTCGGCGCCCGCCAACGACCATTTGATGGAACTGCTGATCATCATCGATGCGTTGAAGCGCGCCTCCGCCAGACGCATCACCGCCGTACTTCCCTATTTCGGCTATGCGCGCCAGGACCGGAAACCCGGACCGCGCACCCCGATCTCGGCCAAGCTGGTCGCGAACATGATCGTGCGCGCCGGCGCCGACCGCGTGCTCACCCTCGACCTGCACGCGCTGCAGATTCAAGGCTTCTTCGACATTCCGACTGACAATCTGTTCGCGGCGCCGGTGATGGTGAACGACATCAAGCAGGTGTTCGACAAAAACAATCTCATGGTGGTCTCGCCTGACGTGGGCGGCGTGGTCCGCGCCCGCGGCCTTGCCAAACGCATCGACGCACCGCTCGCCATCGTCGACAAGCGCCGTGAGCGTCCTGGCGATTCCGAAGTGATGAACGTGATCGGCGACGTCGCGGGCCGCACTTGCGTGATGGTCGATGACATCGTCGATTCTGGCGGCACGCTGGTGAACGCCGCCGAGGCCTTGCTGAAACACGGCGCCAAGCTCGTCACCGCCTATATCAGCCATGGCGTGCTGTCCGGCGGCGCCGCCGCGCGCATCACCAGCTCGCAGCTGAAAGAGCTCGTCATCACCGACTCCATCCTGCCAAGCGAGTCGGTGGTAAAGGCAAAGAACATTCGCGTCTTGCCGATCGCGCCGCTGCTCGGCGAGGCCAT
>DATBSU010000067.1:0-4317 GCA_036559585.1 Methyloceanibacter sp. | reverse complement strand
GAGGGATCGATGACGAAGCCGGAGCCAAGCGAGCTCACTTTATGCGGCAGGCCGCCCTTCTGCTCCTCATCGAAGAAATCGTCGAAGAACTGCTCGAATGGCGAGCCCTTCGGGCCGGGCACCCCGGGCGTAGCACCCTCTTCCTTGGAGTCCTTCAGGGTCTGGGTGGTCGACACATTGACCACGCTCTCCTGCAGGCTCTCGGCGATGTCGGCGACGGATTCCGGCCCGCGGGCGAGGCCGTTACTCGCGGTCAGCAGCGGGCCCACGGCCAAGACGGCAAGGGCCAGGACCAGACAGGCAACTCGAAGCGTTCTGTGCACCACGCACTCCTATGAGGTCACCCGGCACGCTGCAGCATGGTAGCAAAAAATGGCCGGGAAAGGATCGTTCTGACGCGAGCATCAGCCCCGGATGAACCACACGATGGAAAGCCCGACGGCGGCGGCAACCGCGCCGCCCATGCGCAATTGCGATTCAGGGGTGGTGGTCGCGGCCTCCAGCAGCCTTCTGCCAAGGCCGGGAGCCAAAGCCCAGAGCGAGCCTTCGATCACCAGCACCAAGCCGAGAGCCACTGCGAGATCGTCCATCGGGCTCTTTTGCGACTATTGCGGCTGGGCCACGACGGCACCGCTATCGCCCGCGTTTACGCTTCCTCGCGTCGGCACCGGAAGGTCGGAATGCTGCTCACCCTCCTGGAGGGGATCGGATTGGGGTTCGGATTGCGGCGCCGCGCTCGGAGGCGATTGCGGCTTCGCGGCCTCGCCGCCTCCGGTTTCGCCGTTCTTCCCCGATGAGTCGTTGAAATATTGGAAGAACTGCGAATCCGGGCTCAACAGCAGCCGCGTATCTCCGGCCTTCAATGCATTCTCATAGGCCTGCATCGAACGGTAGAAGCCGAAGAAGTCAGGGTCCTTGCTGTAGGCCTCGGCATAGATCCGGTTCCGTTCCGCATCGCCGTTGCCTCGGATCTGCTCGGATTCGCCGGTGGCATTGGCCTTGATCACGGTGACCTCGCGGTCGGCGGTGGCACGAATGCGCCGCGCGGCGCCCTCGCCTTCGGCGCGGAACTCGGCGGCCTCGCGCTGGCGCTCGGTCTGCATGCGCAAGAAGATGGCTTGCATGTTGGCCTTGGGCAGATCGACGCGCTTGATGCGCACGTCGACGATCTCGACACCGAAAGTATCCTTCGCCTCTTGATTCACTTGGGACAGGATGGTGCGCATCAACTCCTCGCGCTTGTCGCGCACCACCGCCTCGAAGCTGGCGGAGCCGAGCACACGGCGCAGCGATGAATCGAGCAACGCCCCAATCTGACTTTGGGCGCCAATCTCGTTGCGCAACGCTTGATAGAAGCGCAGCGGATCCCTGATCCGATAGCGGGCGAAGGCATCGACCACGAGCCGCTTCCTGTCGGCGGCGATCACCTCTTGCGGCCCGGTCTCGATGTCGAGGATGCGCTTGTCGAAATAAGCGACATTTTGCACGAAGGGTATTTTGTAATGCAGCCCGGGCTCGGAGATGACGCGCTTCGGGTTGCCGAATTCGAGCACGATCGCCTGCTCGGTCTGGCTGACGGTGAACAGCGCGAGATAGGCGGCGATGCCGGCAAGTCCGAGCAATATCAGGACGAGCGTGAGGACGGTCCTACTCATGGCTGGCCTCCCGGGACGGTCTGCTGCTTTTTGCCGAACTCCTGCAAGGGAAGGTAGGGGACGACGCCGGAACCGGCCTTGCCGTCCACGATCACCTTGTCAGCGTCGCCCAGCACACGCTCCATGGTCTCCAGATACATGCGCTTGCGGGTGACATCGGGCGCCAATTTGTACTGATCATAGACACTGGTGAAGCGACCGGCGTCACCCTTGGCGATGGCCACGACCTGGTCGCGATAGCCTTGGGCGGCCTGAAGGATGCGCTCGGCGTCACCCTTGGCTTCGGGGACGATGCGATTGGCGTAGGCTTGCGCCTCGTTCTGCACACGCTCCTGGTCGGCCTTGGCAGCCTGGACGTCGCGGAACGCCTCGATGACCTCATCCGGCGGATCGACCTTCTGCAACTGAACTTGTGCCACCTGAATCCCGGCGCCGTAGGAGTCGAGAGTCTTCTGCATCAGCGCCAGCACCTCGGCCTCGGTCTTGGCGCGCGCCTCGGTCAGGATCGGTTCGATGTCGCTCTGGCCGACGACCTCGCGCATGGCGCTCTCCGCCACGTCTCGTACCGTGCCTTCCGGGTTCTGAATGTTGAACAGGAAATCCGGCGCGTCCTTGATCTTCCAAAACACCACAAACACGACATCGACGATGTTCTCATCGCCGGTCAGCATCAGACTTTCATTATCGCGGGGGCTGGCAATATCGCGGCTGTCGGCCGAGCTGCGTCCACCGATCTCGATGCGATTGGAAACGGTGATTTTGGGCTTCTCCACCACCTCGATGGGGTAAGGCAGGCGGAAATTCAGGCCCGACGGCAACAGCCGCACGAATTTGCCGAAGCGCAGCACGACGCCGACCTCTTCCTGGTTCACCTTGGTGGTGAAGCCGAAAAAGCCGATGACGACCACGGCTACCGCCGCCAAAAACGCCGCCAAGGTGCCGCTCATGCCGCCGCCTGGCATGGCCTGGCGGATGCGGTCCTGGCTCTTGCGCAAGATGTCCTCGAGGTCCGGCTGTTGTCCGGAAGGGCCCGGACGCTGACCCCAAGGTCCGCCCGAGCCGCCCTTCCAACCGCCGCCGCCGCCACTCTGATTACTCCAAGGCATGTAGGGATGATCCTGTGATGTGCTGAGGGTTGTTGCGAAGACTGCCTAATGTCGGGCCAACACTACCCGCATGAAAATGGCAGCTCTGCGTCAAAGGTCGAGAGGGTTATAGGACAGGCTCCCGGCCCGTGCAATGTCGGCGCGGACCCCTCAAACCCGCTCCAGCACCACGAAACTGAAGGCGTGGTCGTCCTTGGGGCCGGGCTCATGACGTTCGCGGGAGATTTCCCGCCATTGCTTGCGGTCGAGGGTGAACCAAACATCGGCATCGGGGGAAGCGTGGACCTCGGTCAGATAGATGCGTGAAGCCTTCGGCAGCACTTCGCGGAACACGTCGTCGCCGCCGACGATCATGATCTCTTCGACCCCGGCCTGTTGCGCAGCGCTTCTCGCGGTGTCGAGCGCGGCGTCGAGGCTTGGCACGACAATGGCTCCCGGCGCCAGATAGGCAGGATCGCGCGACAGCACGATGTTGAGCCGCTGATCGAGCGCACGCGGGAACGACTCGAAGGTGCGCCTTCCCATGATGATCGGCTTTCGAAGCGTCACTTTGCGGAAATAGCGGAGATCGGTCGAGAGCTTCCAAGGGAGATCGCCTCCCCTGCCGATAGCGCCGTTCTCGCCGATGGCAACGACGAGCGCGATGACCGGCCCAGGCTTGCTCACACTGCGACCTCGGCCTTGATCGCCGGGTATGGGTCGTAGCCCACGAGCTTGAAATCGTCATAGGTGAAATCGAAGATCGAGCGGACCTTCGGATTGAGCTCCATGCGCGGCGCCGCGCGCGGGCTCCGCGTCAGCTGCTCGTCGGCCTGGTCGATGTGATTGAGATAAAGATGCACGTCGCCGAACGTGTGGATGAACTCGCCGGGCTTCAGTCCCGTCACTTGCGCCATCATCAGAGTGAGCAGCGCGTAGGAAGCGATGTTGAAGGGCACGCCGAGAAAAATATCGGCCGAGCGCTGATAGAGCTGGAGTGAGAGTTTGCCATTGGCGACATAGAACTGGAACAGGCAGTGACAGGGGGCCAGCGCCATCTGGTTCAACTCGCCGACATTCCAGGCGCTGACGATGAGGCGGCGAGAGTCTGGATCGCGTTTCAGAGTCTCGACGATCTGCGCGATCTGATCGATGGTTCTTCCATCCGGCGTGGACCAGGAGCGCCATTGTTTTCCATAGATCGGTCCAAGCTCGCCATTCTCGTCGGCCCATTCGTCCCAGATGGTGATGCCATGCGCGTGCAGGTCGCGCACATTGGTCGAACCTTTGAGGAACCAGAGCAGCTCGTGAATGATCGATTTCAGGTGAAGCTTCTTGGTAGTGAGCAATGGAAAGCCGGCCGCGAGATCGAAGCGGAGTTGCGCGCCGAACAGGCTCAGCGTGCCGGTGTTGGTGCGGTCGCCTTTTTCAGCGCCGCTGCGGCGGATGTCGGCGAGCAGGTCGAGATAGGCTTGCATGAATCAGAGTCTAGTCGAATTGGTGTCATGGTTCGAGACGCACTGATTGTGGCCGTTAGGCTAGCCATGTCGCGACCCCGCCTATACACTAGAGGAAGC
>DATBSU010000066.1:0-4819 GCA_036559585.1 Methyloceanibacter sp. | reverse complement strand
GAGCGTAGCCATTTTTGTCGGACTCCGATGTTGCTTGAAGTCATTAGAGGGCGAGCTTGGCAATCCGATGACCGAGCGCGGAATAACTGGGACGTGATCAGAGCCTAAATCTCAAATATTTCAGTGAGATGCTCGATTATCGCAAAAAAGCAGGAATTGTGACCGATTTACTAGCCCGGGCAGCCGCCAGGAGTTTCTGTTCCCGCGTTCCGGCCTGTGGCCTGGAAGCGTACGGACCCTGCAACGAAGCAAGTCACCGCCTCAGGCTGGGTGGTGCCGAAAACAGATTCCTACGAACGCGCCGACGGCACCACCTGCCGCGACGTCACACAGACCGTGGAAAAAGGCGCGAGACGCAAAGCCAAGACATCACGCTGTGCAAGACGCAAGTCGCCCAAGCCCACGGCTCCAACTGGGTCATCCCGCAATAGCATCGTCACGCGGGCGCGGCGGCGGCTTTGTCCTCTACATGATTGGCGAAGGTTGCGAGCAGCGCATTGAAGGCGGCCGCCTCCGCGCGCTCGGGCCCAAGCTCATCCTGCAGCCGAAGCAGAATGGCGCGATATTCAGCATAATTCGGCAGCGGCTCGCCCCGGTGCCAGGTGAAGTCGCCGATATGGAAGAACTTAACCCAAGAGAAGAGCAGATCGATCCACTCGCCGAGAGCCGACGGAAGCTCGATTTCCGCGCGCTCGAGCCGGTCGACGGCGCTGATCTGGACGAGGGCTCCGTCGAGAAAAGCTGTGCCCGGACAATCCAGAAAAACGAAACTGAAGTGCTTCTGGTCCCGTCCCCCGCTGTCGGATTCGAAGAGCGGAAAGCCCAGGCCAGAAAGCCGCACATGGGGAAGCACGGCAAAAGTCGCGCTCTTGATCTCTGGCTCGCTCAGGAGGTGGAGGCCCGCATCCTTGGCTTGATCGATGAAAACACGGGCATCGGCGCCGACGGAATCGGCGATCAGAATTTTGCCGGTCCTCTTGCGATCAATCGTCTCGATGGACGACTCCCCGCCACCGGCAAGCAAATAGCGCTGGCTTCGCTCAGCCAAGCGACGCAGATAGGTTAACAGCTTGAGGCGTGCTTTCGCCTCCCGACACCGCCCGGTAAAGCTAACGCGGACAAGATCCATGCCCCCGGTTCCCCCTATTTTTGTAACCCGGCACAATCTGCGGGAGGGAAATGGCGGAAGCAAGGAATCCGGGAAAAATCTCAAAGATGGTGAACGACACCTAGCCGGAGCATCACCACGACCCGAAAGGTGAAGCTCCTATGGCCGCTATTTTAACAGCGCGAAGTAGATGACGTAGAGCCAGCTGAAGATGCCGTGGATGATGGCCCACAGGATCGAGTGGTTATTGGTATAAGAGATGGCGATGGCGAGCGCGGTGCCGAAGCTGATGCCGTATTTGGCGCCTTCCATTCCATAATTGGTCGGGTTCATGACCGTCCTCCTTTAGACTGACCTCGATAAAAGACAGACGGCATGACCGGCGTCATGCCGTCCGTTCCATTCTAGCCGCGCGAGTTCGCGCGGGGAAATTATCCGTTCGGCTCGCGCTTAGGCCTTGGCGTGGGCGCGATGGCTGCCGGCTCCGGCGAGAATCCCGGTGAGCTTCTCCGAGGCATAACCGAACACGGCGCCTACCATCATCGAGACGATGATGACTAAGACCGGGTTTGCAATCGATGCCGCTGTCAGATTAGCGACGCCGTCGGCGGTCAACAGGGTCAGGGCAACAGTGGAGGCAAAGCCATAGACTTGTGCCGGGATCGCCGAGAACATTTCGATATTGGCCAGCAGAACCATGGCCGCAACGCCGATGCCGACGCAGATTGCGGCCCAGATCGGCACACCGAGCTTGTCGGCCATGCCGGTCCTTAGCGCTGCGTAAAGCGTAATGCCGGCGATGATGGCGCCGGCTAGGTTGGCCAGGACCGTCGACATCAGGCCATGCTCCTTGCCGCCGCAATGGAAGTAGCAGCCCCAGGCGATGAAGGCCGCCCAGATCGCGAGCATGCCGCCGAGCGGGCCAAGGAAGAGCCATGTGGCGACGGCGCCAAGTACGCCGAGACTGATTGCGAGTGCAGTATTGGTGGACATCTCACCCCCCTTTTTGGTTGGGAGAGCGGGTGGGGGTTGCCCGTGACTAGCCAGGCGGTCCACCGGCTCTACGGAACGAAGCCCGCTATTATTTCGACTCGGCTTCGCGCAGAGCTTAGTCCAGTTCTGTCCCATTTTGAACACGGAATTGCCATTATGCCCAAAAACTGGGCCCGGCAACGGAAGTTAGCCTCTTGCTCCCCGATAGGCTGAAAACCGCTGCAAACGGTCTGTTAGCAAGTCAATCCGATTGTCGTCGGCTAGGACTGCAGCGGAGGCTCGGATGCCGGTTTGGCTTTCCAAACTCATACAGGACTGGCGGGTTTTGGCCTCCGATCGCGGGTCATTAGCCATTGCAATAATCCTTGCCATCCTCATCGGGGCGGCCGCGCTGCATTGGACTCTCACTTCAGCCATCAGTTCGTCCTCCGTATTCCTTCGAGAGGCGGTCAAAGAGCTCGGTGAGCTTAATGTCGGATACAAGGCCCTAAAGAAGCCGCTGCGGGATCCGAACGGCCTCTACCGAGACGGCAAGCGCATCGGTGGCGTTGTAAAGCCTGACATCAACATGCCCAATGGCGCGGTCGAATTTCAAATGGTCAGCATCGACGGAGAACTCGACCGCGTTACACCCCTCGAGTTTCAAGACCTGATCTTAAACTACAGGGGCTGCGATGCATCGGACGGACTCCGCAAAGGTGATATAGCGAAGTTTACATATTACCAGGCGCGGTTCTCGATTGTTGGGAAGCGGGTCGATTGAGTCTCGAAACCTCAATCCAGCTCGACAATGTCAGTGTGTGGGTTGCGGCAGGCTGGCGAGGTCTTTGATGTACCAGTCCTCCACCTTGACCACGGCCGGATTCTCGCCGTCCTCATAGATCCAGGAATCGACGGCGTATTTCTGGCCGCTCTTGGTCTCTTGGATCACTGCCGTCCAATGCGGCCAGTATTTGATCGGATCGCCCTGCAACGTCCCTTTGAGCAAGTCGCCTTTGGAGAAGGGAATCTCGACTGTGTGGTATTTGAGCAGCCCGTTCGATTGCAGGATCAGCAGGTAGCTTGTGGTGTTGGTGGCTTCGTCCACGCAATCTTCCTGGGTCGGGTCGCCCGACCCTTCATATTCCATGCCGGCCCTGTCCTTGATGCCGAGCTTGGCGCCGACCTTCAGCTCGATGCGGGCGATCGCATAGGCGATGGCGCGGCGCTCCTCGAAGGGCGTATCGGCCTTCTTGGTGCGTTTCATCAAGGCAGCAAGCTCGGCAATGTCGGATTTGTGGAAGTAATAGGTCGTCTTCATCTTGCAGGTATAGGCGTGACAGACTTCAACGGCATCGCCCTCCGGAGGCGCCACGTTGAATGAGACATAGTGTTTGCGGAGGTCGCCGCTGCGATCATGGATACAGCCAGCCAAGACCGCGGCGGCAACCAACACTGTAACGAAGGCAGCAGCCTGTCGCATTGAAAAACCAGCGATTTTTGTTTCGGACCCCGTTGCTCTATAGCATCATTGTCGACAAAGGGGCTAGGCCCGGCCTCAAGAAAAATCACACTTTATCAGGCGTCTGTCGTTTGGTGGCCACAGTCCGATGTCCTTGCAACACCAACATTATGGGGACTAGCTAGCGCCATGACCCGAGACGTTCATGTGGTCGGTGGCGGCCTCGCCGGCAGCGAGGCGTCCTGGCAACTGGCACAAGCCGGCGTGCCGGTGGTGCTGCACGAAATGCGGCCCATCCAGACGACCGAGGCGCACAAGACCGGCGCGCTGGCTGAGCTCGTCTGCTCGAACTCCTTCCGCTCCGACGATTGCGAGAATAATGCGGTCGGGTTGTTGCACGAGGAGATGCGGCGCGCAGATTCGCTGATCATGCGCGCGGCCGATGCCAACAAACTTCCGGCCGGCGGTGCGTTGGCGGTCGATCGTGAGGGCTTCGCCAACGCCGTGACAGACGCGCTCGAGGCGCACGCGCAGATCACCATCGTCCGGGAAGAGATCGACGGACTGCCGACCAAGGCCTGGGACAGCGTGATCATCGCGACTGGTCCTCTCACCTCAGAGGCGCTTGCCCGCGCCATCCAAGCGATGACCGGCGAGGCCGAGCTCGCCTTCTTCGATGCCATCGCTCCGATCGTGCATCGCGAGAGCATCGACATGGATGTTTGCTGGCTGCAGTCCCGCTACGACAAAGTGGGACCCGGCGGCGGCGATGCCGATTACATCAACTGTCCGCTCGACAAGGCGCAATACGAAGCTTTCGTTGCGGCACTGCTTGCGGGCGCGAAAACCCAATTCAAGGACTTCGAGCAGGCCACGCCCTATTTCGAAGGCTGTTTACCCATCGAAGTGATGGCGGAACGCGGCGTTGAAACTTTGCGACACGGTCCGATGAAGCCGGTCGGGCTTACCAACAAACATCGCCCCGACGTGAAATCTTACGCCGTGGTGCAGCTCAGGCAGGACAATGCGCTCGGCACGTTGTGGAACATGGTCGGCTTCCAGACCAAGCTGAAGCATGGTGAGCAGGTGGGGATCTTCCGCATGATCCCTGGTCTCGAGAACGCGGAGTTCGCGCGGCTCGGCGGGCTGCATCGCAACACTTTCCTCAACAGCCCGAAGCTGCTCGACGATCAACTCCGTCTCAAGGCCGACCAGCGGCTTCGTTTTGCGGGGCAGATCACGGGCGTCGAAGGCTATGTCGAGTCCGCAGCCATCGG
>DATBSU010000065.1:0-4338 GCA_036559585.1 Methyloceanibacter sp. | reverse complement strand
GCCTCTCCATCTCGTAACCGCTGGGCACAATCAATTCTCAGCGGAAGAGGAAGAAGGGGGACCTGCCAGGAGACTCGGCAGGAGGTGCCTCGCGCTTGCGCCCTTGCGGCTTCCGCTTCACGCGCTTCTTGAGGACTTGCTTCTTGGCGACGGGAGCCGGCTTCACCACCGCTTGCTCGAGCCCTGTCTTCTCACCCTTAGCAAGCGTCGCCTTCATTTCGTCGAAGAAGGCGCGGATGCGCGCGGCATTCTTGCCGAAATCATGCATGCCATAACGAGAAACCGAGCGGACATCGATTTGGGTTCGCGCGTCGTCGCCGCTGATACCGATGGCGACGTCATCGGTAAAGCCCATGACGAGAGTGCGATCGGTTGCCTCGATCAATCCCGGCCCGGCCAAGCTTGGTGGTGTGACGCTGACCGTCTCCCAGCCGAGCCGCTTCACCGCTTCCTTGACCATGTCGAACACTTCGGTAGACGAACGCTCGAGCTCCATCGGGCGGATGTCGGGATAGCCTGATTCCTGCTCGGCGGCAGCCACCTCGTCGGGATCCTCAATGCGATTGGCGTCGGAAGGCCGCTGTGCCGGCAGCTGCTTGAATTGAATAGGCTCGCGCGGTGAGGTTTGAATGTCGGACAAAGGCGGGAGAAGGACGGCTTGCGAAAGATAATAGAGAGGGACCGCAAGCCCGATCAAGGCGATGGCGAGGGCGCCGATAGCGAAGCCGGCACCAAGTTCGCCACCAAACCAGATGCGGACGAGACAGAACATCGCGACGCCGACCGCTGCGAGTAGCCCGACAACGGACACGGCGAGCAAATTCATCGCTGCGGGCGTGCTCAAGGAGGCAAAACGGTGCAACAGGACCGTCAGCACGAGAAGCTGCAGGAAAAAGAGCGCAACGCGGCGCGCCCAGAGCCCTTCATGGGCCTCTTTCTGCATATAGCGCGCGACCATGCCCCATCCTTCCTTCGAAAAATAACCGCCGATGCGCGGCCTCTTTATAGCCCGTTTGGACCGCGCGGCGACAGGAAGTCTTAGGGTCGCGGCATGGCAGGTTTGTGGTGAGGTCGCGGCAAGTTTGACGCCCTAACCAGTCCTCAACAGATGGCGGCGATCTCGGCGCTTCTCCCTCTCCCCGATGGGGAGGGGTGGAGCGTGCGTCACCGGCCAAGGTCACCGTCAGGGATAGAGCCGGGTCTTGACCCAAGGCGCTTGCGGCGAAGACCGCCGAAACACGATGCGGTCGTGCAGGCGGAAAGCACCTGCCTGCCAGAACTCGATCTCGAGCGGGGTGACGCGATAGCCGTGCCAATAGAGCGGGCGCGGCACCTCGCCCATCCCGAACCGCGCGGTCTCCCGCGCGACGTCTGCCACGAGCTTGGCTCTACTCGACAAAGGCCGCGATTGACTCGAGGCCCAGGCGCCGATTCGGCTCGTACGGTGGCGTGAAGCAAAATAGGCGTTAGCTTCGGCGTCGCTCACTTCCGCCACGGACCCGCGGATGCGCACCTGCCGGTTCAGGCTCTTCCAGTAAAGTAGAAGCGATGCCTTCGGATTGGCGGCGAGCTCGAGCCCCTTAGCGCTCTCCCCATTAGTATAGAAGACGAAGCCATCAGCGTCGGCGCCCTTCAGCAGCACCATCCGCACATTGGGCATGCCGCTCGAATCGGTGGTCGCGAGGGCCATGGCATTCGGATCGACTGGCTCGGAGGTTTCAGCCTTCGCCATCCATTCCGCGAACAGGGCGAAGGGCTCGGAATTTTCGGTGAAATCCCGGGCCTCCCCGCCAGGCTCAAGCTTATCGCCGTCTCTATTCATTGCCGACCGGTTAATTATTTATCTAAAAAAATTTGCAGATCATCCCAGTGCGGAACCCGCATTTACGTTTTCCTCACTCTGATACTGCACGATGGGCGCTGTTGATAGTCGTGAGCTGCGGGGGGGTTTTCCCGCGTCAGTATCGGGGACGAGTCGTTATGCGTACGTTCCATTGGAACGCTCCTATCATCATTGGGGCGGGCGCTCTTGTACTTTCGTTGATTTCGCCCGCCCCTCCTTCTCCTCACGCCGAAGAGCAGGTGAAGCTCGCCGGGGCTGAAGGCGGCATTTCGCCAACGCCGAAGCCGACGCTGGCCGAGCTTCGCGCCAGGCTCGACGAAAGCGACCGGGCGTTGGCGATCAAGGCGCTGGGATTGGCGCTGAACGAGCTGGGCGACGGGGCCACTCTGGTGTGGCGCCGGCCTGAGCGGGCTCTGGTCGGCAAGATCAAGCCAACCGCCGCCTTCCGCGACAAAGAGGGCCGGATCTGCCGCCACGTGAACTATGCCATCACCCTCGGGGACTATTCGAAGCAGGTCGAGGGTGTCGCCTGCCGCGAGATCGACGGCGAATGGTCGCTCGACGGCTGATCCAGCATCGCGTCGTTGCGAATCGTGACCAAGACCGGCCTCGGCCGAGAATATTCGTACCATCCTAGCGCTGGACACATCGGCGTCGAAGCCGTTGCACGCGATTTGCTCGCGCGCAAGCTTGTCGACGCCAAGGTCAGCCCGATTGGGGTGCTAGCCGAAGGCGCGGGCGTCGACCCTCCGCCGCTTGAGGCTTGCCGGTTCCAGCCGGCGCCTCATTCGCTGCTGGTTGCTTGGCTCCCGGTTGCGCGGCCGCACCGAGTTGGGCTCAACCGGGGCGAAAAGCCTTCCCGCAGCCCAACCCCGGCATTATAAGACCCCACTTCGAACAGGAGGGCTAATGACCGAAGCTGCCGGGTTAATGGCGGGCAAACGCGGGCTTGTGCTTGGCGTTGCGAATAACCGCTCGATCGCTTGGGGGATCACCAAGGCCTGCCATGACAATGGCGCCGAGATCGCCCTCACCTATCAAGGCGACGCCATCAAGAAGCGCGTCGAGCCGCTCGCCGCCGAGATCGGCTCGAAGATCGTGCTGCCTTGCGACGTGACGGACGATGCGAGCGTCGATGCCGTGTTTGCCGCGATCGAGAGAGAATGGGCCCAGCTCGACTTCCTGGTGCATTGTGTTGCCTTCTCCGACAAGGAGGAGCTCGACGGCCGTTACGTCGACACCAGCAAAGACAATTTCGTGCAGACGATGCTGATCTCTTGCTACTCGTTCACCGCGTTGGCCAAGCGCGCCGAAAAATTGATGCCGGAAGGCGGCTCGCTCATCACTCTCACCTATTACGGCGCCGAGAAGGTCATGCCGCATTACAACATCATGGGCGTGGCCAAGGCGGCGCTCGAATCGAGCGTTCGCTATCTCGCGGCGGATCTCGGCCGCAACAATATTCGCGTGAATGCGATCTCGGCGGGCCCAATCAAGACGCTGGCCGCGAGCGGCATTGCAGACTTCCGCTATATCTTGAAGTGGAATGAATATAATTCGCCGCTCCGGCGCACGGTCTCGATCGAAGACGTCGGCGGGGGTGCGCTCTATCTACTGTCCGATTTGGGGCGAAGCGTTACCGGCGAGATTCTACATATCGATGCCGGCTATCACGTGGTCGGCATGAAGAACGAGGATGCTCCCGATATTACGGTGGCGAAGGAATAGTTCGCTGTTTCCCTCTTTATTGACGAAACAGGCGCCGACTCGTGCCGGCGCCTGTTCGTATTCTTGTGATTAGCCTACGCGAAAGACCGCGCCGGCTACGGAACGCACCCGCTCGCGGACACGCCCACCGTCATTGCCGGACTTGATGACCCAGCCGCTTGCAGTGCGGCCGGTTATCATGCCGACATGATGCGACCAGACGACAACGGCCCCGACACGGGGGCCGGACGGCCTGCCCCACTTGGCCCAATTGCGGGCGAGGTTCAGTTCCGGACCGCCACCCTTCTGGGTGCGCATCCACCAGCCGCACCAGCGCCCCGGCTTGCCGCCGATGCTGGTGGCAGCGACACGGGCCTCGGCGGGGTCGGGCATGAGAGAGGCGCCCATCACGAAAAGACAGACAGTCAAAAGAATTGCGTGCGCAGCGCGCATTGGCTTTCTCCAGGTACTATTGTTGGGAGGTTTTTTTGGAATCGGACCGGCGAAGACTCGGCCGTCCGGCGCTTGTCGCGCCTGGCGTTAACCTACGGAAAAATAAGACGATAAGTCGGCTCGTGGGCGACCATAACGAGGCGATTTTGTGTAGTGCGGAACTGGACCCCCGGTTAAGGCCCTAAAGCGCGCCCGATGAGGCGCCCCTGCGCCAATTTGACCCTTCACTCGGCCTCAACTAGAAGCGGGCTACATTAACCACATGTCGCACAACACGTTCGGCCATTTGTTTCGGATCACGACCTGGGGCGAGAGCCACGGGCCCGCGATCGGCT
>DATBSU010000064.1:0-5970 GCA_036559585.1 Methyloceanibacter sp. | reverse complement strand
GGAAAGCGAATTGACCTCGAGCGCCTGAATCCCCGGGACGTTCATCAGTTTGGAGCGCATGTCCTGCCAATCTTTCAGCCCTGAGAACTGCACCTGCGCTACGACGCTTCGCGCCACCTCGCCTTGCGGCTTCTCCCCCTCGGCCGGGACCTCCTGCTTCGCCCCCGCGGCGGCAGGCTGTCCTTGTGTTGTCGTCCAACGTTCCTCGATAATGCCTAGCGCCGTCGCAGCGGCATTGCGGGCGGCCTGCTTCGCGCCACCCTGACCGACCTTGTCCGTGCGCCCGAAATTGATTGCACCAACACCATCGGCACCCGCGAGCCGCGTGACGAAATTGCCTTGCGACGCCTGCCCGACCGCGATCACGAGCGGTGCATCGCCATAGGAGCTCTTAAGCGTGGCGAAGGCCTCCTGGTCGCCGTCAAGGACAGCCTTCACCTGTTTTGCGCTGAGTTCGGCACGGGGCTGCAGCAGAGTGATAGGGACCGTGCCATGCGCGAGGTCGAGCGCTTGCCAAGCCTGCAGCCAGCCTTCGGCCCCTTCGCTCCTGACAGCGGGGCCGTCGATCACGATCGGCAACACCGAGATCATCGGAGCGCGTTGTTCGCTAACACCCAGGCTATAGCTCTCCAGCAACTGCTTCACCGCCTGCTCGCTGAAGCTGATATCGAGCGTGGCGATGTATCGCGTCGGCGACATCTGCTCGTTCAACACCGAGACGCCTTCGACCAGTGCCTCGACATCGTCCTGGTTTAGCTCGGGCAGCTCGCCCGAGGGCACCAGCCGCCTCAGCACGACATCCAGACCCTTGCGTTGCGCTTCCGCCATGCCGGCCGCCTTGGCAGCTACGGCGTCCTTCGCGCTCGTATCCACGCTGATCTTGGCGGCGGTGTAGAGGCTATCGGCGGCCTGCGCTTCGTGCGAGGCGAACAGCAACAGACCGAGGACGGCTGCGATACCGGCCGAGCGTCTGAAAATGCCGGAGAGCCCGCCAACCAAATCACGTTCAACCGGCACCATCTCGCGCTTCTCACTCGACCCTGCTAGGCCTGACTATAGGCCCGGCTAGATACGGAAAATATGACGCGTACAGGGCCTGCCAAGGCCTTGACGCGCACCCCATTAACCCGATTGTTAGGCGAAATCCAAGAACCGTCCACCCCGAGGCAAGTGTGCCCGCAAAGTCCAAGCAGCAAGCGCCTTTGACCTATCGCGATGCCGGCGTCGATATCGATGCCGGGAACGCCCTGGTCGATGCTATCGGGCCTTTGGCGGCCACGACCAAGCGGACCGGGCTCATGGGCGGTATTGGCGGCTTTGGCGGCCTGTTCGACCTCAAGGCTTGCGGCTTCAAGGACCCGGTTCTGGTCGCCGCGACCGACGGCGTCGGCACCAAGCTCAAGCTCGCCATCGAGACCGGCCTCCACGATGGGATCGGCATCGATCTCGTCGCCATGAACGTCAATGACCTCATTGTTCAAGGCGCCGAGCCGCTGTTCTTTCTCGACTATTTTGCGACTGGCAAGCTCGATGTCGGTGTCGCGACCAAAGTCGTGGGCAGCATCGCCGAGGGTTGCAAAGAGGCGGGCTGCGCGTTGATCGGCGGCGAGACGGCGGAGATGCCCGGGCTCTACAAAGCAGCCGACTACGACCTCGCCGGCTTCGCCGTGGGCGCGGTGGAGCGCGATGGTCTGCTGCCGCGCAAAGACATCGAAGCTGGCGACGTCATCCTCGCCCTTCCCTCTTCAGGCGTCCACGCCAACGGCTTCTCGCTCGTGCGGCGTGTCGTCGAGAAAACAGGTTTGCGGTGGAACGACCCCGCGCCCTTCGCGCCGCGGGAGACCCTCGGCCAGGCGCTCCTCACCCCGACACGCATCTATGTTCGCCAGATCCTTGAAACGATTCGAACAACCGGCGCCGTCAAGGGCTTGGCGCATATCACCGGCGGTGGGCTCACCGAGAATATTCCGCGCGTGCTCCCTGAACCTCTCGCGGCTGAGATCGATCTCGGCAGCTTCGCCCTGCCGCCCGTGTTCGCCTGGCTGAAGCGCGAAGCCAATCTCGATGACACGGAGATGCTGCGCACTTTCAATTGCGGCATCGGCATGATCGCGCTCGTAAGCGTAAACGATGCGGCTCGCGTGCTCGCAAGTCTCGGACCTGAAGCACATCAGATCGGCAAGATCGTCGTGCGCAATGCGGGTTCGGCGATGCGCTTCCAAGGCAGGCTAGAACCGGCGGGCAGGAATTGACTAGGAAACGCGTCGGCGTCCTCATCTCCGGACGGGGCTCAAACCTTCAAGCCCTGATCGAGGCCTGCGAGGAACCCGACTACCCTGCCGAGATCGTCCTCGTCATTTCCAACGTGCCCGGTGCACAAGGCCTGTTGCGCGCCGAGGAAGCCGGCATTCTTGCAACCGCCATCAATCACAAGAGTTTCGCCTCACGCGAGGATTTCGATCAGGCGCTTTGCCGTGCCCTCGATGGTGCGAAGATCGACCTCCTCTGCAATGCCGGCTTCATGCGGCTACACACGGAAGGATTCGTCGAACATTGGCGCGACCGCCACATCAATATTCATCCGTCCCTGCTCCCCGCGTTCAAGGGGCTCGATACCCACGCTCGCGTGCTTGCGGCCGGAGTGACAATAACGGGATGCACCGTGCATTTCGTCCGGAACGAGATGGATGAGGGTCCGATCGTGGCGCAAGCCGCCGTGCCTGTTCTCAAAGGCGACACTGCGGAGAGCCTTGCGGCGCGCGTGCTCGAAGCCGAGCACGCGCTTTACCCGCATGCGTTGCGATTGGTGGCCTCCGGCACCGTCCGTGTCGATGGCGAGCGAATCATCGGCCCGGATGCGCCGAACCAGTCCCCGCTTTTTTCGCCGCCGCTTTGATCGAGATCATTAACGGCCGATTAGATGCGCGACACCATGTGGGGTGCGGCAGATTGTGCCAAAGATGGACAAAATCGAACGCTAGATGCTAGAGATTGGCTAGATACGGGGCTTGGCCGGGTTAGAGCCGCTCCAAATAGCGCGAAAGCAACCTAGCCTTCGACGCGCGGCGATAACCAAGGAGCAAGGGGAAAGGCGTAAATGGCGGACATGACGGTCGCCTATTCTCCATCACATGGGCTCGGCGAAGAGCAGAGCATTTGGTTCAAGCTGACACCGCTGCTGAACCAGGAGAACCCTATGCAGGTTCTCATGGCGCTCAGCGACAAATATGGCGGTGTCATTCCCATCAACCTGAAGAACCAGCGCATCATCCTGCTGAGCGAGCCTGCGCATGCCGAGCGCGTGCTGGTGAGTAATGCCGACAACTACACCAAATATTTCGATGGCCTGAGGCCGATCTTCGGTCGCAGCATGATCACCATCGACGGCGCGCTGTGGCAGAAGATCCGTGCACCGCAGCAGCCCGCTTTCCACCCGAACATGTTCGAGGCCTACTTCCCCTATTTGATGGATGCCATCGATTCAAAGATGGCGCGTTGGGAAGAATTCGCCGCGACCGGCGAGACCATCGAAATGGTCGAAGAAACCTGGACGCTCGCCGCCGAAATGGTCTGCAAGGCTTTGTTCGATCGCGAGATGCCGTTCAATCCGCATTTCATTTTCAGTCAGGTCAAGACCTACACCGACGTGATGAATCACAAATCCATCCGTCTGAAGAAGGTGAGTGGCGAGATCCAGGAGATGACCGATGAGGATGCCGCCAAGGCCATGGAGGTGTGGGGGCAAATCCCTGACACGGTGATCGGCGCCAACATCGTCGATCATCGCGAGAAGACGCTCTACGCCATGCTCAAGGCCGCCGAGGCAGATCCGAATTTCCCCGAATTCGATCATCGCCAGGTGATCGACGAGATGAAGCAATATCTCTGGGCCGGCACAGAGACCACGGCGCTGACTCTTGCCTGGTCGCTGTATCTTCTGTCGATGCACCCCGAGGCGCTCGAGCGCATTCGCGAGGAAGCGCGCAACGTTTGTGGCGATCGCGATCCCGAATGGAACGAGGTGCAGCAGCTCTCCTACACCCGCATGGTGATCCAGGAAACGATGCGGCTGTTCCCGCCGATCTGGGCGCTGATCCGGATCGCCGCGGGCGACGACGAGATCGAAGGCCACAAGATCAAGGCCGGCGACAAGGTGGTGATCCTCACCTATATCGCCCATCACAGCCCGAAATATTGGGACGACCCGGAGAAATTCGATCCGGAGCGTTTCGCGCCGGAACGGAGCAAGAAGCGGGTGAAATATTCCTACCTGCCTTTCGCCGCCGGCAAGCGCGCCTGCATCGGTGGCGCGCTGTCGCAGATCGAGAACACGCTGGCGCTGGTGCAGCTGCTCCGGCGCTTCACACCGGAATATGTCGGCCCGGTGCCGGCGAAGATCCACGCCACCGTGACGCTCTGCCCCAAAGGCGGCCTGCCCTTCCGCATCAAGAAACTGTAGGGCACCGCAGGCCCCGAGTTCGCCATCATTCCGGGGCAAGCGGAGTGAGCATATCCGCCCGGGAGATGGCAAACCTTGCGAGCTTTGCGCACGAGCTGGACTCTTGGCTGCGTCGTCTTGGTGAGCTCGGCCTGTCTAACAACCGTCGATGCATCCGCCGGCACTGATACTGCGAAGCGCTGCCCTGAGCCGGCCACAACTTCCGTCACCATCAACGTCAAGAGCAAAGGCGCCAAAGGCGACGGCCGCGCTAACGATACCGCCGCGATTCAAGCGGCGATCGATGCGGTGGTAGCGGGAGGAACCGTTCTTGTTCCCGAGGGCACCTATATGGTGAGCACGCTTCCGCGGGAGAACCTGCGACTCAAGAGCGACATGGTTCTCAAACTCGCGCCGCGTGCCGTGCTGAAGGCCATTCCCAGCAACGAGAAGCGTGTCGCACTCCTGCGTGTCTCAAATGCCTCAAACGTCATAATCATCGGCGGCACGCTTCAAGGTCAACGCGACAAGCTCAAGGAAGCCCGCGGCCTCGGCATGGGGCTTCGCATCGACAACGCATCGTTCAAGATTTCCGTCTTGAACACGACCGCCAACGACATGTGGGGTGACGGCTTTTATATCGAAGATGCGAGCGATGTGATGTTATGCGGCGTCACCGCGAGCAACAACCGCCGCCAGGGTCTGTCCATCATCCAAGGCGACAATATCTTGGTGAAGTACTCGCTGTTTCAGACCACCAACGGCGCGCGTCCCGGTGCCGGCATCGACCTCGAACCAGACGAGCGCGCGCAAGCCATCGATAATATCCGCATTCAATCGTCTCGATTTCTCGACAATGCCGGGCCTGGCATTCTCATCAATGGCAAGAAGGGACCGGTTTCGAATGTCGAGATCACGCGGAATGTATTTCGCACGCGTCAGCCCGTCCTGATCAGGGACGCGACCGCCCCGCTGTCATCGGCCGTGTGTGGCAATCGCTACATTCAAATTGTCGCCGAGCCCGGCGGTCTCTACGCCTTCGCCGATCCGGTCGAGCTTTCCGCGAGCGACTATCAATTGACCACGCTCACCCGTGCCAAAGCCACCGCACCTTGCGCAAAAAGCAACGCCAGCCAGGACAACTGATGTTACTGCACGCGCGAATAGGTGGTGGTCATCGTGGTATTCTGAGGCATGGATTGCACCGTTGATAGCGAAAACCAGCGACCAAAAGCGGATAGAATCGAGCGCGGGACCTACGCCGTCGAACTCTCGAACAATCACCTTCCCCACTCCAGTCGTTCGCTTGTTGACTTGCACGCCATACTCTGTAAGCACGTAATACTTAACTAACCGGAGTCCCCAATTTTCGCGCTGTCAGGGCAAACTTTGAGTCATGCCTTAGACGTCCGAATATCTCCCAACGCCGCCAGTCACAATGCCCTCAACCCCCAGCCAACCCAGTCGCCCATTCAATTGGTCCGCGTTCGCGCTCGCGAGTCTTGCGGCCGCGCTCGTCCTCGGATCGATCG
>DATBSU010000063.1:0-1507 GCA_036559585.1 Methyloceanibacter sp. | reverse complement strand
GTAAGGACCTGGCTTTCCCCCCTCGCCGATGTCGGGGCTGTCGTCGCCCCAAGTCCGATCGATCAGATCGTATGTCGCGCTCGGCTGATGATCGCCGTAACGCACCACAACAATGCGCTCATCGGGGAAGCGGCGCTTGAGCTCGTCCATGAAGAAATCGCCGTCGCGCTGTGCCATCGCCTCACGACGCAGAAACTCGCTCATGTCAGGCGAGGTGCCGGGACCGCCGCCAGGCACATTCTCGTCCGGCATATAGGCGCTGCTATAGGGGCCGTGCGACGCCATGGTCTGAACGTAGACGAACAGTGGCTGATTGGACGATTTGAAATGCTGATCCATCTCTCGCAGCATGTTTTGGAAATAGAACCGGTCTCGCTCTTTCGTGGTGGGCGCACCTTGCGCCGCGCGATCCAGAATCCTCTCGAAGCCGATCGATTTGTAGAACCGGTCAAGCGAGACGAAGCCGTTACTCATCGGGAACAGCATCAAGGTTCGATAGCCGCAATTCTCCAGCGATTGCGGCAGCGTGTCCTTGAGCCTGCCGTTCATCAGAACCTGCACGAACATCCGCATGTCGCCGAAGGCCTTGGTCGAGATGCCCGTCAACAGCGCGAACTCGGTGACCCAAGACCCTCCGCCATAGGTCTCCACGCGGAGCCTGTGCAGTTGATCGTCGTCGGACAGGAAAAACCTGTCCAGGGCGTGATCGTATTGCAACTGCGGAAACAGACTTGGCGGCACCAGCGACTCCTGGTGGATCAAGACGATGTGCGGCGGCTTGGACCGTGGCACGCAGACGGCTGCGCCCGCGAAGTCGGGGAGCGCGGTTTGCGCGGCGGCCTCGACCAATTGTCCACGGGCCAGAGTGCGCCACGTGTCGCTCCAGGAGAGATAGAACGCGGAGACATAGGAGCCGTCATCGACGAACATGCGGAACGCGCCGCCTTGGGCCGTGGCGTTGGGCTGAAGCGCCGCCGCCGCCGTCACCGCGACGACTAAGGCCAGGGCAGACGTCAAACGCGACAGCCGCAACCTGTCAAAGCGCCAGGCCAGCACCGCTCCAACCAAAGCTGCTGCCAGCGACCCAACGGCGCCGATGAGATAGCTACGATAGTCTTCCCAGATGAACTCAATCGTCGCCGCGTTCAGATAGAAGAAGAGATCGTAGGAGTGGAAAGCCATGTTCATCACGGCTTTCTTCTCGAGAGAGCAAAGGCAGACGAGCGCGACGAGGGCGAAAGTCAAAATGCTGGAAAACAGCAGACGCCGCGACAAGAACACGAGAGCCGAAGCGATGGAGGCGGTCACCGCGAGAGCGAACCAAAATCGCGCCGGGACCGGCTCGGTATAGGCCAATAAGGCGACCGTCGCTCCGAGCAGTGTGAGCGCGCTTGCTACGATGATGACCCGCCGCTTCCCCCCGACCGGCATGGCTACGCCTTCGCTTCCGGGCGCTTACCTAATCCGCGCCCTTTGTCATTCTACCGTCACCATACTGTCAAAGACG
>DATBSU010000062.1:0-8038 GCA_036559585.1 Methyloceanibacter sp. | reverse complement strand
TCAAAGGGTTTCAGCGCCTTCTCGAACAGGAAAAATGCGACCGATGCGGGCCGACGACCCTGGCTTTCACCCTATTAATGGACTTGGCCTAGACCCCCGGGGCGACCGCGCGAGCTCTGTGGCCCGCTTCGTGCCGATGGTCTGGACAAGGAGCGGTCTTCCAGTGCACCAGTCTCCGTTCGATTTCCGCGTAGCCACGAGAGCCGCCTGACATGTACATCAAGGTCAAAATGCCGGACGGCACCGTGCACCGCCTCGAAGCCCTCGAAGGTTGGAGGGTGATGGAGGTGATCCGCGACTGGGGCCTGCCAATTAAAGCTGAATGCGGCGGCGCTTGCGCCTGCGCCACCTGCCATGTCTGGGTCGGCAAGGACTGGGTGCCGAAGCTTCCGGCTGCGAGCGGCGAGGAGATGGAGATGCTCGACGGCGCCTTCAATGTCGACGAGCGCTCGCGGCTCTGCTGCCAGATCATCATGAATGAGACACTGGATGGGCTCGAGGTCGAGCTCGCGCCCGAAAGCCTTGCCGATGCAGCTGTCGAGCGCGTCGCGGTGGGAGGCTGAATCATGCGCGCCTTCCCGATCTTTCTCAGTTTCGATCGGAAACCCCCGCTTGTCGTCGGCGGCGGCGAGCTTGCTGCGGCCAAGGTGCGGTTGCTGCTGAAACGCGCGCAGACCGTCGGCATCGCAGCAGATCGTGACGTGCTGTCGCCCGAGCTTGCCAGGCTCGTCAAAGGCGGTTTGGTCGAACTGCACGCGTCAGCGCCCGGCATTGATCAGCTTCGCGGCCGGCCACTCGTTATTTCCGCAACCGGCGACCCGCAAGAAGATGCGCGCATCTCGGCAATCGCCCGCGCGCTCGGCGTTCCGGTCAACGTACCGGACCGGCCGGAGCTTTGCAGCTTTGCGTTGCCTGCAATCGTGGATCGTGGTGACGTGACCGTCGCTATCGGCACCTCCGGCGTGGCGCCGGTGCTGGCCCAGCGCTTACGCGCCTTCCTTGAGCGCGAGCTGCATCCGCGCCTCGATCTCTTGGCGCGGCTTGCATCGGAGTTCCGTCATCGCGTCGCTGAGAAATTGCCCGCAGGCGCCGCGCGCCGCCGTTTCTGGGAAGGTGTGTTCGACGGCGCCGCAGCCAAGGCCGCGCTCGACGGCGATGCCGACGAAGCGCGGCGGTTGATTGGCGAGGCCATCGATCAGGCTGTTGACGTTCCGCCCGCTAAAGGCCGCGTGATTCTGGTCGGCGCCGGTCCCGGCGACCCCGATCTATTGACGCTAAAGGCAATCCGAGCGTTGAAATCTGCTGACATCATTCTCTACGACCGGCTGATCGGACTTGGCGTGCTGGATCACGCCCGCCGCGAGGCCGAGATGATCTGCGTCGGCAAAGAGAAGGGCAATCACTCCATCCCGCAAGACGAGATCAATCGTCTTTTGCTTGAGCGCGCTCGCGCCGGCCAGACCGTAGTGCGGCTGAAAGGCGGCGATCCTCTGATCTTCGGCCGTGGCGGCGAGGAGTTGACGGCGCTGCGCGACGCGGGCATCGAAGTCGAGGTCGTGCCCGGCATCACCGCCGGCATTGCCGCGGCGTCGAGCTTGCAGATCCCGCTCACCCATCGCGACATCTCGCACAGCGTGACCTTCATCTCGGGCCATGAAGCCGCAGGAGACGAGCCGAGCTTCGCCCATCTCGATCTTGCCGCGCTCGCGGCCGGTCAGAACACCATCCTGCTTTATATGGGCGTTTCCACCGCGTCATTCTTTGCCAACAAGCTGCTCGAAACTGGATGGAAGCCGAGCCTGCCGGTGATCGCGGTTGAGAATGCGAGCCGGGATAATGAGCGGCGCGTAGGCACGACTCTTGTGGAGCTCGCAGCTCATCCTGAGCGCCTCGATCTGAAGAGCCCCGCCGTGCTGCTGTTCGGTGAGGTTGCTGGCCTGCCAGCGGCCGGTGTCGTCGATGACATTCTGTCTCTTGAAGAAGTGGGGCGGATCTATGCCTGATGTCGTCACCGCCAATCGCCTCGTCGACGGCATCGTCGTCTATCTCGCCAAGAATGGCGGCTGGACCGAGGATCTCGATGACGCGCGCCTGGCCGAGACCGAGGACGAGACTAAGGCGCTCGAGGCGGAAGCCGCCAAAGCCATCGCGGCGCGGATCGTCGTCGCGGTTTACCCCATGCCGGTCGAGGTCGAGAACGGCCATGTCCATGCTCTTTCTGTGCGTGAGCGCATCCGCGCCGCGCACAAGACCACGTTGACGAAGGATTGGTACGATGTACCGCTATGATGAGTTCGATTCCGCGTTTGTGCGTGAGCGCGTTGCGGAGTTCAAGGGTCAAGTCGAGCGCCGCCTAGCCGGTGCGCTCACCGAGGACGAGTTCAGGCCGCTGAGGCTTAGGAACGGACTCTATCTACAGCTCCACGCCTATATGCTGCGCATCGCCATTCCCTATGGCGTGCTGTCGCCGAAACAGCTGCGCCAGCTCGCCATGATCGGTCGGAAATGGGATCGCGGCTACGGCCATTTCACCACGCGGCAGAACCTTCAATATAATTGGGTGAAACTGGTCGATATTCCCGACGTGCTTGCGGCCCTCGCCGATGTCGAGATGCACTGCATCCAGACTAGCGGCAATTGCGTGCGCAACGTCACCGCCGATCCATTCGCCGGCGCCGCCCATGACGAGCTCGAGGACCCGCGTCCCTGGTGCGAGATCCTGCGCCAATGGTCGACGCTGCATCCGGAGTTCAACTGGCTGCCGCGGAAATTCAAGATCGCTGTCTCCGGCGCCGCCGAGGATCGCGCCGCGACTGGCTTCCACGATATCGGCCTCAGGATAGTGCGCGGTCCAGATGGCGAGAACGGTTTCCGTGTGTTTGTCGGCGGTGGCATGGGCCGTACGCCCTATGTCGGGCTGGAGATCAGGCCCTTCCTGCCGAAGCAGCATCTGCTCTCCTACATCGAGTCGATTTTGCGCGTGTACAATCTCCACGGCCGCCGCGACAACATCAACAAGGCGCGCATCAAGATTCTCGTGAACCAGCTCGGCATCGAGAAATTCCGCGAGGACGTCGAGGCCGATTGGGCGCGGAGCCGCAAAGACTCTGTCGACCTGCCTGCGGACGAAATCCGGCGCATCATGTCCTATTTCACGCCGCCGGAGCTGCCGGCGCGGCCCGCGACCGATGAGGGCGTCGAGCGTCGCCGCCTGGTCGATTCGGCCTTCGCCACTTGGCTCAAGCATAATGTCCGGCCGCATCGTGAACCTGGCTATGTCAGTGCTGTGATCTCGTTGAAAGAGCCGGGACGGACTCCGGGCGATGCCAACTCCGACGAGATGGATTTCGTCGCCGATCTCGCCGAGCGATTCAGCGCCGACGAGGTGCGGGTCAACTACACCCAGAATCTGATCCTACCGCATGTCGCCCGCGCCGATCTGCCGGCGCTTTACGACGAGCTGGTCAGAGGCGGCCTCGCCACCGGCAATTACGATCTTTTGGGCGACATGATCTGCTGCCCCGGCCTCGATTATTGCAATCTCGCCAATGCCCGCTCCATCCCCATCGCCAAGGAGATCGCCAAGCGCTTCGCCGATCCGGAACGGCAGGAATTGATCGGTCCGCTCCGGCTCAACATGTCCGGGTGCATCAACGCCTGCGGCCATCACCATTCCGGCAATATCGGCATATTGGGCGTCGACAAGAAAGGCACCGAACTCTACCAGATTTCGCTCGGCGGCAATCCGAAAGACGCAGCCGCGGTCGGCACCATCATCGGCCCCGGCTTCCGCGCCGAAGCCGTGCCTGAGGCCATCGATACCATCGTTGAGACCTATCTCGCCAATCGCGATGAGGGTGAGACCTTCCTCGACACCTGGAACAGGCTCGGGGCGGCACCCTTCAAGGAGGCATTGTATGGCGCTGCTTGATCTCACCACCGGATCGCTGGTCACGGATCGGCTCGAACCGACTGTCGTGTTGGAGCCGACTTCCGATGCGGCCACGCTCGCCGCCGCTGCGGCGAGCGGCGGACCGGTCGGCATCCGCTTCAACGCCTTCGGCGACGGCCGCGGCATCAGCCTCGCCGTGCTGTTGCGCGAGCGTCATGGCTATGACGGAGAGGTGAGGGCGGTCGGCTATCTCATTCCCGATCTTGCGCTGTTCTTGTTGCGCTCGGGCTTTGACACCGCGGAAATTTCCGATCCGAGCCAGGCCGAACCCTGGATCGTCGCGCTCTCGCGTTACGCGCATTCTTATCAGCCCGGTTACCGCAACCCGCTGCCGCTCCGCCGCAACGCGACGCGGAAGTCTGCCGCCGATCTCGATGCCGCGCTCGCATCCATCGAGTCTTTGTCGGAACGTATCGCCGCGATGCGCCGCCATATCGAAGGCCGCATTGTGTTCTCGACCAGCATGAGCCTCGAAGATCAGGCGATCCTGCATGCCGTCGCCGAGTCTGGCGCGGATATCGATATTTTCACCCTCGATACCGGGCGGCTTTTCCCGGAGGTGCTCGAGACTGTCGAGCTGTCTGAGATCAGATATGGCCGCCGCATCCGGCTGGTCAGTCCCGATGCCGCTGAAGTCGAGGACCTTGTCGCCCGTGATGGCGTATTCGGCTTCCGCCAGGCGATCGAGAATCGGCAGCGCTGCTGCGAGATCCGCAAAGTGCGGCCGCTGAACCGCGAGTTGAAAGGTGCGCAAGGCTGGATCACAGGCATCCGCCGCGAGCAATCAGGCGACAGGGCGATGATGCCGCTTGCCGTTTGGGATGAGGCGCATGGGCTGATCAAAGTGAACCCGATCGCCGATTGGTCGAGCGCGACGCTCACCGCCTATATCGCCGACAACAATATCCCGGTGAATCCACTGCACGCCCGCGGTTTCGTCTCGATCGGCTGCGCGCCGTGCACCCGCGCCATCCATGCCGGCGAAGATCCGCGCGCTGGCCGTTGGTGGTGGGAGAACGAAGAAAAGAAGGAGTGCGGACTGCACATGAACCCTCGTCGTGAGGGGAGGGCAGCATGACCGCGCTCGTTTCGCACCTGAAACTGCTCGAGGACGAAAGTATCCATATTTTCCGCGAGGCCGCGGCGCAGTTTCGCGCGCCAGTGCTGCTCTATTCCATCGGCAAGGATTCGACCGTGCTGTTGCATCTGGCGCGGAAAGCCTTCTATCCGGCCAAGCTGCCCTTCCCGTTGCTGCATGTCGACACCACTTGGAAATTCCACGACATGATCGCCTTCCGCGATCGCACCGTGAAGGAGCTCGGGCTCGACCTCATCGTCCACACCAATCACGAAGGGCTCGCCCGCAACATCAATCCGTTCGACAACCCGCCTTCGGTCTATACCGACGTGATGAAGACCGTGGCCTTGCGCCAGGCGCTCGATGCCGGGGGATTCGATGCAGCCTTTGGCGGCGCTCGCCGCGACGAGGAGGCAAGCCGCGCCAAGGAGCGCGTGTTTTCTTTCCGCGCCGCGGGTCATCGCTGGGATCCGCGTTTGCAGCGCCCTGAATTGTGGACGCTGCTCAATGGCCGCCTCGGCAAGGGCGAGACCGTCCGCGTCTTCCCGCTCTCGAATTGGACTGAAGGCGATGTCTGGCGCTACATCGCGCTGGAGAAGCTTGACGTCGTGCCGCTTTATTTTGCCAAGGAGCGGCCCGTGGTGACGCGCGACGGCCAGCTCATCGTCGTCGACGACGAGCGCATGCGATTCGAGCGCGGTGAGAAACCCGAAATGCGGAGAGTCCGTTTCCGCACGCTGGGCTGCTGGCCGCTCACAGCCGCCGTTGAGTCCGATGCGACCACGCTCGATGAAATCGTCACCGAGACCTTGGCATCGAAAAATTCCGAACGGGCAGGGCGGCTGATCGATCACGACCAGGCCGGCGCCATGGAGATGAAGAAGCGTGAGGGGTACTTCTAAATGACGATGGCTGCGCTTCAGGAACAGGTCGCGGTTGAGGGATTGGCCGCTCCCGCATCGCAAGGCAGAGGCATGGTGCGCCTTCTGACCTGCGGTTCGGTGGACGACGGCAAATCGACGCTGATCGGCAGGCTGTTGTGGGATTCCGCCGCCGTGCTCGACGATCAGCGCGCGGCCATCGAGCATGCCTCGCAGAACCGCGCCGTCAACGGCGAGAAGATCGATTTTAGCCTGCTGCTTGATGGGCTTCAGGCCGAGCGCGAGCAGGGCATCACCATCGACATTGCCTGGCGCTATTTCGAGACCACCGACCGCCGCTTCATCATCATCGACTCGCCGGGCCACGAGCAATACACCCGCAACATGGCGACCGGGGCGAGCCACGCCGAAATTGCCATCCTGCTGATCGATGCGCGCCACGGCGTCAAGCGTCAGACCAGACGCCATGCCGCGATCTGCGATCTGGTAGGCATCAAGAAGGTCGTGCTTGCCGTCAACAAGATGGATCAGATCGACTGGTCCGAGAGTGCGTTCCGTGCCATCGAGCAGGATTTCCGCGCCCTCGCCGCATCCTTCGGCTTCGAGGAGATCAAGACCATCCCGGTTGCGGCGCTCACCGGCGACAATGTCGTGCGCCGGTCCTCGCATATGTCGTGGTATGGCGGCGCGACTCTGCTCGACTATCTCGAGACCGTGGAGCCTGAGGCGCTATCCCCCGACGCGCCCTTCCGCATGCCCATCCAGCTAGTGCTGCGCGCGGCCGATGACTTCCGCGGTTATGCCGGGACCGTCACCTCGGGACGCATCAAGCGCGGCGACCGCATCGTCGATGCGAGGAGCGGCCAGAGTGCCACCATCGAGCGGATCGTCACCATGGACGGCGACCTTGCCGCTGCGACCAAAGGCGACGCCGTCGTTCTCGCGCTCGACACGGACATCGACATTTCGCGTGGCGCCGTGCTCTCGGAGACCTTGCGCCGCCCCACCAACGCCGACGTGATCGAAACCCGCCTCGTCTGGCTCTCCGAGTCACCCTTCGATCCGGAGCTTGGTTATCTCCTGCGGACCGCCACCGACCTCGTGCCGGTGACGACCATGAGCGTTTCCGCGCTGATCGATTTCGAGACGCTGGAATCCAAGCCCGCGCATAATTGCGGGGTCAACGACATCGCCGATTGCCGCATCCTGCTCGGGCGCCCTGCTTCGCTCGATCTCTTCCGCGAGCTGCCGCCGACCGGGAGCTTCGTGCTCATCAGCGCCATCGATGGCGCGACCGTTGCTGGCGGCGTCATCACTTGGGCGCAGTCCGGCGCGCCCGCCACGAGCGACAATGTGCTCGTGCTCAATCGCGAGCTTCTCGCCCGCGGCGTCTGCGCCGATCTTGGCAATTCCCCGGAAGATCAAGCCGAATTTCAACGGCGTGCCCAAGAGGTAGCAATTCTGCTACGCTCCGCCGGAGTGCCGGTTTCCATTGAAATTTAACGGCCGGGATAGGGCCGACTTACACGAAATTGCGGCAAGCAGGGTGCCGGAGGGGGACTGACAGCATGATCGATACGAATTGGCTGGCAGCTTTGCTGCCGCTGATCGGGGCTGGCTTTGTCGTCGGCTTTCTCGTCGGCCTCACTGGTGTCGGTGGTGGTGCGCTGATGACGCCGCTCCTCATCTCCACCTTCGGCGTAAGCCCTGCGACTGCGGTCGGTACCGACCTGCTCTACGCCTCGATCACCAAGACCGCCGGCAGTTGGCGGCATCACGCTTCCGAGAATGTCGAATGGCCGATCGTGTTCCGGCTCGCTTCCGGCAGCATTCCCGGCGCGCTTCTCGTCTTGGCCGCGATCAAATTCTCGAATGTCGATACGGCCGCGCTGGCTTATTGGATTCGCGTCGGTCTGGTCTTCGCTCTGCCGGTGAGCGGGCTAGCCATCGTGCTTTATCCGATGCTGGCAAAAACTCCTGAGCGTACTGTCGATGGCAAGATCCCGCCGCGCACGTTTCCGACCGTGGCGTTCGGCTTCGTTCTCGGCGTTCTCGTCACCCTCACCTCGGTCGGGTCGGGCGCGATCGGCGTGTCGGTGCTTGCAGCGCTCTATCCGCTACTGCCCG
>DATBSU010000061.1:0-22231 GCA_036559585.1 Methyloceanibacter sp. | reverse complement strand
ACCGGCGACACGCCACTGCCCGAGCTCTGCCACTATGTCGGCCACGCCAACGCCATCAAGACCGCGGCGAGCGTTCAAGAGAATCTCGCCTTCTGGCACGATTTTCTCGACGGCGGCGGCATGAGCCTCCGCAACGCGCTTGCCCTGTTCGGCCTTCGCTCTTTGTCTGGTCTACCGGCCGGCCTTCTCTCCGCAGGGCAGAAGCGGAAGCTCGCTTTGTCGCGGCTCCTAGCTGCGCCTCGCCCGATCTGGCTGCTCGACGAGCCGTCGGTCTCGCTCGACGCCGCCTCGGTCAAAGTGCTGGAGCGGCTGATCGGGGAGCACCTACGCCAAGGCGGCATCGCCGCCATCGCCAGCCACACGCCGCTCAAGGTGAAATTCACCCGCGAGCTGAGACTCGGGGGACACGCCCGATGAGGCCTTGGCTCGCGCTCCTCACCCGTGAGATCGGCCTCGCCTGGCGCGAGGGCGGCGCCATCGGCACCGCGCTCGGCTTCTATCTCGTCGTCGTCGCCATCACCCCGCTCGGCCTTGGCCCCGACCTCAATCTCTTGTCGCGCATCGCGCCCGGCGTGTTGTGGGTGGCGCTGCTCCTGGCGAGCCTGCTCTCCGCCGACCGCATCGTGCACAACGATTACGAGGACGGTACGCTCGATGTGCTGACCACCGGGCCGCTGCCGCTCGCCGGCATCGTCGCCATCAAGAGCCTCAGCCATTGGATCACGACCGGCATTCCCCTGGCATTGCTCGCGCCAATTCTCGGGCTGCTGCTCAATTTCCCCATCGCCTCCTCACCGCTTCTCGTGCTGGCCATGCTTGCCGGCACTCCTGCCGTCAGCTTCATCGCCGCGATCGGCGCAAGCCTGACCTTGGGTTTGCGGCGGAGCGGCGTGCTGCTCGCCCTTCTTGTGCTGCCGCTCTACGTGCCGGTCTTGATCTTCGGCGTCTCGACCGTCTCGGCGGCTGTCACCGGCCCTGCCTCGCCCTGGCCGCCGCTCCTTATGCTCTCAGCCTTCAGCCTCGCATCGATCGTGCTCGCACCGCTCGCCGCCGCCGCCGCGATCCGCAACGCGCTCCGCTAGCCGGATTGCACCAATGCACCAAACCCACTAGACCAAGCCGCCATGGCCACCGTCACCAGCCTCGCCAATCCCACGCGTTTTTTGAGCATCGTCGATGCCGTCGTGCCGTTTCTCGCAGGCCTGACCGTGCTGCTGCTCGGTATCGGGCTCTATCTCTCTTTCTTCGTGGCGCCGCCCGACTACCAGCAGGGCGAGACGGTCAAGATCATGTTCATCCATGTTCCCTCGGCGTGGCTCGCCATGTTCGGCTATATGCTGATCGCGGTCGCCAGCCTGGGCACGCTGATCTGGCGCCACCCCCTCGCCGACGTCGCAGCCAAGACCGCTGCCCCGATCGGCGCCACCTTCACCTTCATCGCGCTCGTCACCGGCTCGCTCTGGGGCAAGCCGATGTGGGGCACCTATTGGGTTTGGGATGCGCGGCTCACCTCGATGCTGGTGCTGTTTCTGCTTTATCTCGGCTTGATCGCGCTCTGGCAGGCGATCGAAGAGCCTGGCCGCGCCGGCCGCGCCGCCGCAATCCTTGCGCTGGTCGGCGCCATCAACATTCCGATCATCAAATTCTCGGTCGATTGGTGGAACACGCTGCACCAGCCCGCGAGCGTATTCCGCATGGGCGGATCGACCATCGATCCCGCACTGCTCACGCCGCTCTTCGTCATGATGGGTGCCTTCACCCTGCTCTTCGTATTGCTGCATCTCATTTCGATGCGCGCCGAGATCTTGCGCCGCCGCGTGCATGCGCTGCAGCAGATCGAAGTGCAACGCGCCGGTTCTGGACGCTAAAGCCATGCTCAATCTCGGTCCGCACGCAATATTCATCTGGGCAGCTTACGCGCTGACCTTTGTCGCAATCGCCATTCTGACAGTGTCGATCCTGATCGACGACCGGCAGCAACGCGAGACCCTCGCCGAGCTTGAACGCAAGGGTATCAAGCGGCGCTCGGCGCGCGCGAAGCCAGCATCAGGCAAGAAGAAATGAGCGACAAGGTAAGTGTGCCCTTCTGGCGACGCTTCGGACCGGCTTTGCCGCTGATCGTCTTCGCGAGCCTCGCGGGCCTGTTCTGGTTCGCACTCCATGGCGGCGATCCTTCGCGCCTCCCATCCGCGCTGGTCGGCAAGGAGGTCCCCGACTTCACGCTGCCACCCGTCGATGGACTTCTGGAAAAGGAAGTGCCGGTGTCAGGCTTTGCCGCTTCGGACCTCAAGACGGGCGCGCCAACCCTCGTCAACGTATTCGCCTCCTGGTGCGTGCCCTGCCACGAGGAGCACCCGGCGTTGATGGAACTCGCGAAGCAGCCCGGCATTCGCCTCTACGGCATCAACTACAAAGACGACCCGGCCAGCGCGCGGCGCTTTCTCGGCCGCTTCGGCAATCCCTTCGCGCGCGTCGGGGCCGATGCGTCGGGACGCGTCGCCATCGATTTCGGTGTTTATGGTGTGCCGGAGACTTATGTGATCGGCGGCGACGGCAAGATCGCCTACCGCCATGTCGGCCCGCTGACCGAAGATGTGATCAAAGAGAAATTGCTGCCGCTGTTGCAGGCGCCAAGTTCGGGAACCTCAAACTAGCCGATCTCGTCATACCGGCGAAACCCGGTATCCTGTGAAAAAAAGCACTCCGCATGGGAGTACTCGCGAATCTTGTGCTGGATTCCGGCTTTCACCGGAATGACGCTGCGCGTCACTTCCTCTCCGTGCCGACGATCAGGCTGAGCAAGTCGACGAAATCCTGCCGCTTCGACGGCGGCAGTGCGCCGAGCAGGCGGGTATCGGTCGCAGTGGCGGCGGGCTCCGCGTCGCGCAAACTTTTCCACCCCTGCGCGGTGAGCTTGATGGCGTAGGCGCGCGCGTCTTCCTTAGCGCGTTTTCGATGGATCAGGCCGCGTCCCAACAGCCGGCCCACGATCTCGGCAAGCGTCGACCGGTCAATTCCGGTGCGCGCGACCAGCTCTGTCTGGGTGAGTCCCTCTTCCCCGGCGATCGTCGTGACGACGGCAAACTGGCGCGGCGTGAGTCCGCTCGAATTGGCCTCTGCCATGAAAGTATCGGTGGCGCATTGCCCCGCTCGATGCAGCAAATGCATCGCCGACCGATCGAGCGGTTTCCCTCGCTTCGGTGTCATCGCAACGCTCCCGCGTCCTTCTCGCTAGGCGTGCAATCGTCCGATCCCGGTACCCTTCGTTTGCTGGAACTCCACTATCCCTTGTACAACCCAAAGGGGCGATCAGCAAACCCCTGGTTGCCCATACCCAACGAAGAATTGGGCCGTTTCAGTAACGATCACTTGCTTCTGAGGTTCCCTGTCGACTCATATTGGAGCCGCGCTTCCATGCCGCAAGATGTGCCCGGCTTCGGCGAGCAAAAGAACTTGTTGGCAAGACCAGATTGGGCTCAGCGAGCCTCGGTTTCGTCCTTAGAGGTTGCTTCGCCCGGCTCCCCCAATCCGCAGCGTTGCATCAGGGGCACTTGCGCAACAGCAAAAAGAAAGGTGAGCGGCAGGAAGCCAAACGCCTTGAAGCTCACCCAGATGTCGGTGGAGAAATTGCGCCTCACCGCCTCGTTGACGATCGCCATGGCGACGAAGAACAGGGCCCAGCGCCAGGTAAGCTTGCGCCAGCCCTCTTCCGTCAGGCTGAAGGCAGCGCCGAACAGAAGCTCAAGCACGGGCTTCTTCATCAGGAGACCGCCCGCAAGCAGCCCGGCGAAGATCAGATAAACGATGGTGGGCTTGAGCTTGATGAAGGTATCGTCGCGGAGATAGAGCGTGAGCCCGCCAAACACCAGCACGATGGCCGCGGTGACCAGCAGCATCACCGGAAGCTTGTGATACCGCCACCAGGCGAAGCCGAGCGCGACGAACGTCGCCACCATGAAAACGCCGGTGGCTACATAGATTCCAGCAGCGGCGTTGGCGCCGAAAAACAACAGCAACGGCCCGAGGTCGATTGCGAGTTTGAGGGGGGTTGTGGGCTCCGCGGGCCGGGACTTGTTCGCCTCAGGCAGCTTGTTCATTCGGGGCCTCGAGCCCGGCGATGGCGCGGGCGAAACCATCCGCACCGAAAGGCTCGAGATCGTCGATACCCTCTCCGATGCCGATGGCATTGATGGGAATTCCGTAACGCTCGGCGATGGCGACAAGGATGCCGCCCCGCGCTGTGCCGTCGAGCTTGGTGACGACGAGGCCGGTCACGCCCGCGATCTCCTTGAACACCTCGACCTGGGCGAGCGCATTCTGCCCCGTGGTGGCGTCGAGCACGAGCAGCACGCCGTGCGGTGCGGTCTCGTCGAGCTTTTTCAAAACGCGCACGATCTTGGCGAGCTCCGCCATCAGATCGCTCTTGTTCTGCAGCCGCCCGGCGGTGTCGATCAGGAGCACATCCTTGCCTTCGGCGCGGGCGCGCTCCAACGCCTCATAGGCGACGCCGGCAGGGTCGGCCCCGACATCCTTGGCGACGACCTCGACGCCGATGCGCCCGCCCCAAAGCTTCAATTGATCGATCGCCGCGGCACGGAACGTATCCCCGGCAGCAAGCAGCACGCTGCGCCCCTCTCGCATGAAGTTGTTGGCGAGCTTCGCGGCAGTCGTGGTCTTGCCGGTGCCGTTTACACCGACAATGAGGATCACGTTCGGCCGCGCCGCGCTCAACTCGAGCGGCTTCGCCACTTGCTGCAACACTTTGGAGATTTCGGTGGCCAGCACCTCGCGTACCGCCTCCGGCGCGATGCCTTTTTCATGGCGCGAGTGGGAGAGCTCCTCGCGCACGCGCCCCGCCATGGCGGGTCCGAGATCGGCCTTGATCAGCACCTCTTCCAGCTCGTCGAGAGTCTCCTCGTCGAGCTTTCGTTTGGTCAGCACCGAGGCGACATTGCCGGTCAACGAAGCTGAGGTCCGCGCGAGCCCTTGGCGAAGCTGCGCGAACCAGCCCTGCGTCTCTTCGCTCATGTTTGGACGACCGCCAGCAGCGCAGCGCCGTCATGGCCGTTGACGACAGCATCGACGATGTGGCCCGCGCCTTGTGCCTCGATCTTGACCGCCGTGAAATCCGCCGCGCGACCTTGGCCGTCGCTCTCCATCAGCACTTGAATCCGGCGGCCTTGCGCGCTCGCGAGATGCGCCTTCAGTGCGGCAACACCCTTCTCCCGGAGCGCAGCCGCGCGTGCCGCGATCACCCCGCCGTTAAGCTGGCGCATGCGCGCAGCCGGCGTCCCGGGCCTTGCCGAAAACGGAAATACATGGAGGAAGGTGAGTCCGCAATCGTCGACCAGCGACATGGAATTGGCGAACATCGCTTCCGTCTCTGTGGGGAAGCCCGCAATCAGATCGGCGCCAAAGACAATGTCAGGTCGGAGACGCTGCGCCGTCTCGCAGAACTTTACCGACTCCTCGCGCGAATGCCGGCGCTTCATGCGCTTCAGGGTGAGATCGTCGCCGGCTTGCAGCGACAGATGCAGATGCGGCATCAACCGCTCTTCCTCGGCGATGGCGCGATAGAGATCGTCGTCAGCCTCGACCGAGTCGATCGAGGACAACCGCAAGCGCTTCAGCTCCGGCACCAGCACCAACACCTTCCGCACAAGTTTGCCCAGCGTCATCTCGCCGGGAAGATCGGCGCCATAGGCGGTAATATCGACCCCCGTCAGCACGATCTCGGCATAGCCGTTCTGTGCGAGCTTGCACACTTGCGTGACCACTTCGCCGGCCGGCACCGAGCGTGACGGCCCGCGGCCATACGGAATGATGCAGAAGGTGCAGCGATGATCGCAGCCATTTTGAATCTGCACATAGGCCCGCGCCTGCGCGCCGAAGCCCTCGATCATGTGCAGCGCCGTCTCCCTCACCGACATGATGTCGTTGACGTTGACCCGCTCCGTGTCGCTCGCGCCAAGATCCCGAAACGTGCCGCACTCGGTCTTCTCTTGATTGCCGATGACGTGATCGACTTCCGCCATCTCGGCGAAGTGGCCAGGATCGATCTGCGCCGCGCAACCTGTGACCACGATCTTCGCATCTGGTCGCGCGCGGCGGGCTTTGCGGATCGCCTGCCGCGCCTGGCGAACGGCCTCCGCCGTCACCGCGCAGGTATTGAAGATCACCGCGTCCTCGAGCCCTGCGTTCTCGGCATGGCTCCGCATCACCTCGGATTCATAGGCGTTGAGGCGGCAACCGAAGGTGATGATTTCAATCTTCGACATGATCGGCTTCTAACACGAAATATCTAGAGCAGCGAGGCCGGCAAGGTGCCCTCAAAATCCAGCGAATACGGCCCTGTCATCAGGATATGCCCGTCGCTCTCCCGCCACTCGATCAGGAGATCCCCGCCGGGCAGTGTAACCTTAACCTTGCGACCGGTACGCTTCAGCCTGCCAGCCGCGACTGCGGCGGCGCAGGCCGCCGTGCCGCAAGCCTGCGTCAGCCCTGCGCCGCGCTCCCAGGTGCGTAATTTCAAAGCATCCGGTGCCGTCACCTGCGCCAGCGAAATATTGGCGCGCTCGGGGAATAGCGGGTGATGCTCCAGCATCGGCCCGAACCGCGCGAGATCGTACGCGTCCACATCATCCACGAAAAAGATGCAATGCGGATTGCCGACATTGACCACCGACGGCGAGTGCAGCACCGGCGCATCGATCGGCCCGACTTGCAGCTCGATATAGCGCGTATCGGCGAACGGCTCGGCGAGCGGGATGTCCTGCCAGTCGAACCGCGGCGCGCCCATATCGACGGTCACCGTCCCGCCTTTGTTGACGGTCGCATCGAGCACGCCGGCTTGCGTCTCGACTTTCACGTCCGCGCGTCCGCGCTCCTCAGCCACCAACGCCGCCACGCAACGCGCGGCGTTGCCGCAAGCAGCGACCTCGCCGCCATCGGCATTCCAGATCCGCATGAACACATCGGCCTCTTTCGAGGGCTCGAGCGCGATCAGCTGGTCGCAGCCGATCCCCGCCTCGCGGTCGGCAATCGCCTTGACGAATTCCGTCCCAAGCGAAAGCGGCCGCGCACGGCCATCCAGCACGACGAAGTCGTTGCCGAGCCCGTTCATCTTGCGGAACTTAGTCTCACTCATCTGGCATCTCAGAAGGAAAGCTTTTGCAAGATTATATGGGCGATAGGGCGTGGATTGCCAATTATTCAGGTCCCGCATAAGATTGCCCGCCATGAAAAATGATATCTTGGAAGTGACCTTGGCGGAAGCGGTCCGCGATCAGCAGACCGTCACGGATTCGGGCGTCTCGACCGTGCCTCTCATCGAAGGCGTCAGCTTTCGTGAAACAGTCACCCAGCACGACGATCGTGGCACGCTGGTCGAACTCTATGACATGCGTTGGACTTGGCATCCGGAACCACTGCTATATGTCTATTCCTTCACCCTCGAGCCTGGCGTGGTGAAAGGGTGGGCCTTGCATAAGGAACATGAGGACCGCTACTTCGTCATCGAAGGCAAAATGGAGGTCGTGATGTTCGATCCGCGCCATGACTCCTCCACCTACGGCAAGGTTTCTCGGATTGTGCTGTCTTCCGATCGTCCGCGCTTGATGAATATCCCCCGCTTTGTCTGGCATGCCGATCACAATTTTACAGCGGAGCCGACGCGCGGGATCAACTTCCCGACCACCTGCTACAACCATGCCAGCCCCGACAAATATCGGCTGCCGATCGATACTCCGCTCATTCCAGTTAAGTTCGAAGGAGCCAAGGGCTGGTGAGCCCGCGCTTCACGGTGTTAATGCCGACGCATTATCGGCCTGACGTCATCGGCTTTGCTATTCAGTTGGTCCTTAATCAAACCGAAACCGACTTTGAACTCTTCATTGTTGGCGACGGAGCATGGCCGGAGACGTCGGCAGTCGTCCATCGTTTCACCGACCCTCGCATTCGGTGGTTCGATCTGCCGAAGGCGCCGGGTTACGGCTACGCCAACCGCAACATCGCGCTGCGCGAGTCTCGTGGTGAGCTCATTGCCTTCGCCGCTGATGACGATCTGATGTTTCCTGATCACTTGGCATTGCACGGCGCAGTGCTTGAGCATCCGTCCATCCGCTGGGCATATTCCCGCGCGCTATGGGTGTCGTCCGACGGGGTCGCCGCCCCCGATCTCACCAATCTGCTTTTTGCCGACGAGCGAGATCATTTCGCTAAACGGAACACGCTATGCGCCGGGTCTGTCGTCTTTCGCGCCGACGCTTTTCCGAGCCGCGAATCCATTCCGGCGCACGTCCCGAGAGGCGGCGATTGGGTCATGTTCAAGCAACTGCTCGCAAACTACGGGCTGGCCGCGATGGCGTCCATTCGCGCTCCGACCGTGCTGCACTTCAAGGCTGGTCAGAAAGAACTTCGGCACTCTGACTTCGCTCAACTTGAGGCCTTTCTGACAATTGCCGATCACGCCGCCTGGTGGCCCGAAATCTTGCGGCCATTCGTCCCGGACGGAACGCCGCCACAGGCCATCTACGCCGAGATGCTGACCAGTCCCGGCGGACCCGCTTCGATGCGCGATGCTGCGCGTGATGTTGTTAATCGCATTGCCCTGAACAGTCTGATCTCGCAACTTGAATCCGAGGGTCGCCGCCAACGGCACCGCCCTGGTACCTTTCGCTCGGCGGACGCCACGGACCTGGCAAAATCGAATGCAGCACTTCGTGCAAAGCTTGCAGCACTCCGCTCCAGCACAAGCTGGCGATTGACGCGGCCGCTCCGCGCGCTTGCGCGCCTGTTCGCACGACCCTCCTCTAAGCAGCGCGAGAGAGACTAGCCGGTGGATTTGCTGGCGTGCGAAATCAGAAAGGCGATGAAGGCCGCCGCCGCGAAGGCAGCGCCGGCCTCGAAGGTCGCCTCGGGTCCGATTCTGTCCCAAAGCACGCCGGCGACCAGGCTCGCAACAAGTGTCGCCACACCTAGAACCAGGCCGAACAGACCGAAGGCCGTGCCCCTAAGCCGCTCGGGTGCCGCCCCGGCAATCAGGGCAGAAAGCACGCCCTGGGTTAGGCCCATATGCAGCCCCCAGAGGCCGATCCCAATAAAGATGCCAACTAGCGAGCCGGCCAGCGCCAGCACCAGGTCCGCCACGATCAGCACCGCAAGGCCGAGCAGCAGCAGCGGCCGCGCCCCGATCCGATCCTGCAAGCGTCCCGCCGGGTAGGCCGTGAGCGCGAAAACGAGGCTCATGATCCCGATCACCGCAGGGGTCCAGGCGAGCGCGAGCCCCGCATCATGCGCCCGGATGACGAGGAAGGCCTCGCTGAATCGCGCCAGCGTGAAGATCGCGCCGGCGCCGACCACGACCCAATAGGCGGCGCTGAGTTTGCCCAGCTCCTTCCATTCGAGCGGCGCTTTGGCCCTCTTCTTCGGCAGCGCCCGCTCGCTCACCCCGAACACCAGCACCAGCACCGCGATGATTGCCGGGATCACCGCGAACCACAGCACCGCGCGGATGTCGTCGTTGAAGAGAAACATCAGCCCGATCGCGAGCAACGGTCCGATCGTCGCCCCGATCGTATCGAGCGATTGTCGCAAGCCGAACGCCGCGCCTTGCGCCTCGATCGGGGTGATATCGGCGATCAGCGCGTCGCGCGGCGCGGTGCGGATGCCTTTGCCGATGCGGTCGACGAAACGCGCGAACAGCACGAGCCCGATGGAGTCGGCCAGCGGGAACAGCGGCTTGGTCGCGGCCGCGAGCGAATAGCCGGCGACGACGATAGCTTTCCGCTTGCCGAGCGCGTCGGAGAGCCAGCCGGAGAACACCCGGGTAATCTGCGCGGTCGCTTCCGCGATGCCCTCGATCAGCCCCAGCGCTGCTGCGCTCGCGCCGAGATTGACCACGAGGAACAGCGGCAGGAGCCCGTGCACCAACTCGGAGGAGATATCCATGAACAGCGATGTCAGCCCCAGCGCCCAGATCGCCCGGGGCAGCTCCCGGCTCGTTGTCGCGCGCGCTCCTGGGGACATTCTTGGCTACTCTCATATGCGGGCTCGCCCGCCGCTCGAAGACGCTGTTATATGGCGTTCGGCAACAATGAAACCAGCTTCTACGACTTGGATCCGCGAATGATCTCAGTGCCTCTTGAAGATCCTGTCGGCGCCCTGATGCCCCACACGCTAAAGGAGCCGCTGCTCGGCCGCGACGCCGGGCCGCTCTCCGGCCGCACCTTCATGGTCAAGGATTTGTTCGCCATCGCCGGCCGCAAGGTCTCCAACGGCAATGCCGCCTGGTACGCCGAAGCCAAGGGTGCGCCCGCCACCGCCCGCGCCATCCAGTGGCTGCTCGATGCGGGCGCATCGCTCACCGGCATCAATGTCTGCGACGAATTCTTCTACAGCGTGCTCGGCACCAACATCCATTACGGCACGCCGATCAACGTCAAAGCGAAACGCCACGTCACCGGCGGCTCGTCTTGCGGATCGGCAGCGGCTGTTGCCGCGAATCTCTGCGACTTCGCGCTCGGCAGCGACACTGGCGGTTCGATCCGAGTGCCCGCCTCGTTCTGCGGACTCTATGGCTTGCGTCCCAGCTTCGACCGCATCGACAGCTTCGGCGCGACGCCGATGGCGCCGAGCTACGACACGATCGGATTCTTGGCACGCGAAGCAGAGTTGTTCCGCGACGTCGGCCGCGTCCTTCTCACCGGCGACAAGGTCGAAGCGGACATCAAGCGCCTGATCGTTGCCGAGGACATGTTCGCCCGCGCCGAGACCAGCATGGACCAGGCCATCTGGCAGGTGTTCTCCAAGATTGGCCGCGGCCTGCCGCAGGCCGAGCGGCAGATCATCGCCGGTGACGATATCGACGACTGGCGCAATGCCTTCCGCGCTATTCAGGGCTTCGAGATTCAATCGACGCTGGCCCCCTTTGCCCTGTCGCATCGCGACAGCCTCGCGCCTGCGATCCGCGAGCGGTTCGAGATGGCCGCCAATATCACCCCCGCCGAGGCCGAGGGCGCGCGGGCTGTGCGCGTCGAGGTCACCAAGCGCATGCGTGGGCTGGCTCAGCCCGGTACAATCATCGTCATGCCGACAACGACGGAATTCGCGCCGGAGCGCGACATTCCTGACGGCGCCTCCACGGTCGAATTCAGGAGCAAGACGCTCGCCAGCACCTGCCTTGCCGGCCATGCCGGGCTACCCGAAATCTCGATCCCCGCGGCTGAGGCCTCGGGCTGCCCCGTTGGGCTTTCCTTCATTGGCTGGCCAGGCGGCGACGAAGCTCTGCTCGATCTCGCCGTCCGCCTTGAGCCTGTCTTAAGGAACAAGGCCTAGATTTCCTCGTTGATTGGGCGAGGAAAGCCGTGAAAAGCCTGACATTTCCCTATGGCGTCGGTTTCAGATCGCTCGAGAGCGAGACGCGGGCGCCTGTCCCGCTTCGCGTTGAGGGCGCGCTTCCGCCTTGGCTCCAAGGCACGCTCATCCGCACCGGCCCATCCAAATTCGAGGTAGGAGACCGAACCTATAATCATTGGTTCGACGGGCTCGCGATGCTGCATCGCTTTGCCTTTGCGAATGGCGCCGTCACCTATATGAGCCGCTTCCTCGAGGGCGACGCCTTCCGCGCCGCCAAGAGCACCGGCAAGATTTCCTACGCCGAATTCGCCACCGACCCTTGTCGCACTCTGTTCGGCCGCGTCGCTTCCTGGTTCGATCCGCGCTTCACCGACAATTGCTGCGTCAACGTCATGGACTATGGCGGCAGGATCGTCGCCTTCACAGAGACGACGCTGCCGATGCGCTTCGATCCGGCGACGCTCGCCACACTCGGCGTGTTCGCCTACGACAAGGCGTTGTCGGGCCAGGTCTCCACCGCGCACGCGCATTACGATGCGGCGCGCAAGCGTCACTACAACTATGTCGTTTCGTTCGGCCTCCACAGCGTCTATCGGCTGATCGAAGTGATTGATAGCGGTTCGCAGAAGGTCGTCGCCGAAATTCCCGTCGATCGCCCTTCTTATATGCACTCTTTCGGCATGACGGAACGTCACCTCGTCCTCGTCGAATTCCCCATCGTGGTGAGCGCGCTCGAGCTGAAATTCTCCGGCAAGCCGTTCATTCAGAATTACAGTTGGCTGCCCGAGCGCGGGCTGAAATTCCACCTCATCGAGAAGGACAGCGGCAAGGTCACAACGGTCACGTACGCCGAACCATGCTTCGCCTTCCATCATGTTAACGCCTTTGAAGATGGCAATGGTCTTGCGATCGATTTGATCGCCTATGAAGACTCCTCAATCATCGATCAACTTTATCTCGCCAGGCTCCGTGCCGGCTTGGCCGTCACCGCGACAGGCACGCTGACGCGCTTTACTGTGCCGCTCGATGGCGGTGCGGTGAAACGCGAGATCCTGGCGCCCGCCTCAATCGAGCTGCCGCGCATCAACTACGAGTCGCACGCCGGCAAGCCCTATCGCTATGTCTGGGGCACCGGCATCGAGACCGAAGGCAATTTTCTCGACTCCATCGTCAAGATCGACCTCGACGCACGCACCCTGGCGCGCTGGTTCGAGAACGGCCTCTATCCGGGCGAGCCGGTCTTCGTGCCGGCGCCCGGAGCCAAAGCCGAAGATGAGGGCGTGCTGCTCTCGATCGTGCTCGATATCGAGAAGGATCGCTCATCTCTCCTCGTGCTCGATGCGGCGCATTTGACCGAGCTGGCCCGCGCCGAAGCCCCCCACCCCATCCCCTTCCATTTTCACGGCAATTACTTTGCCGGCGCCTATTAAAGCTTCTCCCGGCTTGACTTAGAGACGCCTCTGGCCGACATTCCGGCCGAAATTCAAGGCAGCTCTGAAAACGAGCCGCCGCCCTGAACATGGTTATCGCGCTCAACTAGGCCAGAGGCCGATAGCGCAAAAATAACCGGGAATCAGGGGGGTCAACACCCGACAGCGCGATGCGCCCTCGGGTGCGTTTCTGCTTTGCGCGGTTGGAAGTGAGATGTTCGAGACCTTATCAGACCGGCTTGGCGCCATTTTCGACAAGCTCACCCGGAAGGGTGCGCTGACCGAGACCGATGTCGGCGAAGCCATGCGCGAGGTGCGCCGCGCCCTGCTCGAGGCGGATGTCGCGCTCGATGTGGTGCGTGATCTCACCGCCAAGGTGAGTGTCGCGGCCATCGGGCAGGAAGTGGCGCGCTCGGTCACGCCCGGCCAGATGGTGATCAAGATCGTGCATGACGAGCTGGTGCGCGTGCTGGGTTCCGACGCCAAGCCCCTCGATCTCAACGCGGCACCTCCTGTCGTGATGATGCTTGTCGGCTTGCAAGGCTCCGGCAAAACCACGACCACGGCGAAAATCGCCAAGCGCCTGCAGGCGCGCGACAAGAAAAAAGTCTTGATGGCCTCGCTCGATACGCACCGTCCCGCCGCGCAAGAGCAGCTCCGCGTGCTCGGCGAGCAGACTTCCACCGATACACTGCCGATCATCGCCGGCGAGGATCCTAAGACCATCGCCAAGCGCAGCCTCGATGCCGCCAGACGCGGCGGTTACGATGTGCTGCTGCTCGACACTGCCGGCCGCACCCATATCGACGAAGCGTTGATGAACGAGGTGCAGGCGGTCGAGAAGATAACCACGCCGCATGAGACGCTTCTGGTGGCCGATGCGCTCACCGGCCAGGACGCCGTCAACCTCGCCAAGAATTTCGATGCGCGCGTGTCGCTCACCGGCATCGTGCTCACCCGCGTCGATGGCGATGGAAGAGGCGGCGCGGCACTTTCGATGCGCGCGGTCACCGGCAAGCCGATCAAGCTGATCGGTGTCGGCGAGAAGCTCGACGCGCTGGAAGATTTCGATCCCTCGCGCATCGCTGGCCGCATTCTCGGCATGGGCGACGTCGTCGGCCTGGTCGAGAAGGCGCTCGAACATGTCGAGATCGACAAGGCGCAAGCCATCGCCAAGAAGATTCAGAAAGGCACCTTCGACCTCGAGGACCTCTCCGAGCAGCTGAAGCAGATGCAGAAGCTCGGCGGCATGGGTGGTATCCTTGGCATGCTGCCCGGCATCGGCAAGGTGAAGAAGCAGATCGACAGCGCCAATCTCGATGACAGCATCTTCACGCGCCAGCAGGCGATGATCGGCTCGATGACGAGGGCCGAGCGCAGGAATCCAAAATTACTCAACGCCTCGCGGAAGAAGCGCGTGGCGTCTGGTTCGGGCACGTCCGTCCAGGACATCAATAAGCTGGTCAAGATGCACCGGCAGATGGCCGACATGATGAAGACCATGGGCAAGAAGCGCGGCTTTCTCGCTCAGATGTTTGGCGCCGGCGGACCGCCGCCGGAGATGCCGGCGGAATTGCCGGCGGGCGCGAGCTTGCCCCCAGGATTTCCGAATTTGCCCCCGGGATTGGCCGGAATGGGCGGCTTTCCGCGCGGGCTTCCGGGCTTGCCCGGTGGTCTGCCGGGATTACCGAAATCGAAGAAACGATAGTTGAACGCATAGGAGAACGTAAGAATGTCACTGAAGATCAGACTGGCGCGGGCCGGCGCAAAGAAGCGGCCATATTACCGGATCGTGGTTGCGGATTCCCGCAGCCCCCGCGACGGCCGCTATATCGAGAAGATCGGCACCTACGATCCGCTACTGCCGAAAGACTCAGGCGACCGGGTCAAGCTGGTCGAGGATCGCGTCAAGCATTGGCTCGGCGTCGGCGCGCAGCCGACCGACCGCGTGCTCCGCTTCCTCGACAAGGCAGGCATTCGCAAGCGTGACGCCCGCAACAATCCGGAGAAGGGCAAGCCAGGCCAGAAGCGTCTCGACCGCGAGGAAGCCAAGCTCACCGCCGCCGAAGAGAAGGTCAAGGCCGCCGCCGAGAAAGCGAAAGCCGCTGCGGAAGCTGCCGCCGCTCCGCCGCCTGAGCCCGTCGCCGAAGCTCCCGAAGAAGCCCCGGCCGAGGCACCCGCCGAAGCCGCCGCAGAGCCGGCGACGGAATAGCCTTGTCCGGCAAGGATCGCGTTCTCCTTGGCGATATCGGCGCGGCGCACGGTTTGAAGGGCGAGGTTCGCCTCCGCTCCTTCACGGAAGCGCCCGCCGCCATCGCCGACTATGGCCCGCTCGAAGATGAGACGGGCGGGAAGGCGATCGAGATCGAATCCGTGCGTCCGGGCCCGAAGGGTCTGATCGCGCGGATCAAGGGCGTGACCACGCGCGAGGGCGCCGAGGCGCTCACCGGCACCAAGCTCTACGTGCCGCGCGATCGTCTCCCCGAGGCTGAGGAAGGTGCCTATTATCACTCCGATCTGATCGGGCTTGAAGCTTACGACGCCTTCGATGTTCAGATCGGCACCGTGGTCGCAATGTATAATTTCGGCGCCGGCGACATCGTCGAGGTCAAGCTCCTGAGCGGCAACGACAATCTGCTGCTGCCCTTCACCGACGCCACCGTTCCCGAGATCGATACCGAAGAGCGCCGCCTGACGCTTGTGCTTCCCGTGACCGACGAGGACGAGGCATGACTTGGCGCGCCACCGTTCTCACCATCATGCCAGACTTCTTTCCAGGGCCGCTGGGCTTGAGCCTCGCCGGCAAAGCACTGCTCGAAGAGAAATGGTCGCTTGCCACCATCGACATCCGCGACTTCGCCACCGACAAGTATCGCTCTGTCGATGACACGCCTGCCGGGGGCGGCGCCGGCATGGTGATGCGCGCCGATATCGCCGCCGCCGCGATCGACGCTGCCCGCTTAATGATGCCGCCCGCCTCGCCGACGATCTATCTTTCGCCGCGCGGTGCTCCTCTCACCGAGACCCACGTCGATGTCTTGAGCGAGGGCCCCGGCGTCATTCTGCTTTGCGGCCGCTTCGAAGGCATCGACGAGCGCGTGCTTGAAGCGAGGCAGATCGAGGAAGTCTCCATCGGCGACTATGTACTCTCCGGCGGCGAGCTCGCCGCCATGGTGCTGCTCGATGCCTGCGTGCGGTTGCTACCCGGCATCGCCGGCAACGCAGCCTCTCTTGCCGAGGAGAGCTTCGCGAGCGGCCTCCTCGAATACCCGCACTACACCAGGCCCCGGGACTGGGAGGGCCGCGCCATCCCGGAAATTCTCCTCTCCGGGGACCATGACAAAATCGCCAAATGGCGAAAGCAGCAGGCCGAAGCCCTCACCAAGTCGCGCCGCCCGGATTTGTGGGAAAAACTGAAGAAGCGCTGAGCTTTCCATCGACAAGCCAGGAAACCTAGGCTAGGAAAGGCCCGCGCGCTTCTGCCCGCACATTTCAGGATCAATCAAAAAGAATGGCGTTCGCCGGACGGCCTTTTTGGCCAGGCAGGCGCCCGGAGAAAGGGTTCGTCATGAATATCATCGAAGAGCTCGAAAAAGAGCAGACCACCGCGCTGGCCAAAAAGCGCAAAATCCCCGAATTCGCGCCCGGCGACACCCTCAAAGTCAACGTGAAGGTGGTCGAGGGCGAGCGCACCCGTGTGCAGGCCTATGAGGGCGTGTGCATCGGCCGCGCCGGCGGCGGCATCAACGAGAATTTCACCGTGCGCAAGATCTCCTATGGCGAAGGCGTCGAGCGCGTCTTCCCGGTCTATTCGCCGCTGATCGAATCCATCGAGGTGATCCGCCGCGGCAAGGTCCGCCGCGCCAAGCTGTATTATCTGCGCGGCCGCCGCGGCAAGTCCGCTCGTATCGCCGAGCGCCAGGATACGCACGGTAAAACCAAGAAGAAGGCGACCACCGAGACCTTCAAAGGCTTCACCAAGCCGAAGGGCGAGCCCGATGATCTGAAGCTGATCGCCGGCATCACGCCTGAGCTGGAAAAGAAGCTGAACAAGCTCGGTCTGATCAAATTCGACCAGATCGCCAATCTCACCGACCACGAGATCGCCTTTGTTGACGAGCAGCTTGCTCTCGACGGCCAGATCGAGAATGAGGATTGGGTGTCTAAGGCCGTGGCGCTGATGGCGGAATCGACCGCTGACGAAGTTCCCGCCGGCGAAGACGAGCTTGCCGACGTCGACGAGACTGGCGACGAAGGCACGGAAGCTCCCAAGGCCAAGGCCGAGAAGCCTGCGAAGAAGCCGAAGAAATAGTTCGCGGGCGTTCGGCAGCACCGTTTCCTTCAACGACTTTTCGTGAGGACTGATCATGTCTCTGTCGATGTACCAAGCTTCGGCTCCGGTGTTCACCCGCGTGCTCGGGAACTTATCGAGGATTCTCGATAAGGGCGCCGCCTTCGCCGAGTCTCGCAAGATCGAGCCTTCGGTGCTGATCAATTCGCGGCTCGCACCCGACATGCTGCCCTTGTCGAAGCAGGTGCAAATCGCATCCGACATGGTCATCCGCGGCTCGGCGCGACTCGCGGGCGTCGACATTCCGAGCAGCCCGGACACCGAGACGACCTTCCCGGAGCTTCAAGCGCGGATCGCCAAAGCCCGCGATTTTGTGAAGACGTTGTCGGCGGCTCAAATCGACGGCAGCGAGACGAAGAAGCTGACCATCCCGGTCGGCGGCAAGGAGTTCGTGTTCACCGGCCAGGACTACCTGTTCAACTTTGTGCTGCCGAACCTGTTCTTCCACGCGACCGCCACCTATCTCATCCTCCGCCATAACGGCGTTGAGCTCGGCAAGATGGACTTCCTCGGCGCTTAAGGCTTTGGAGGTTTGCCGCCCAGCCATTTGAAAACCGAGGAATTAGGGGCTATCTGAGGGTCAGAACACACGCAGAACTTGAGAAAATGACCAAGCCCCGCACCCTCTACGACAAGATCTGGGACGACCATATGGTGCACCAGGCGCCGGACGGCACCTGCCTGCTCTATATCGACCGGCATCTGGTCCACGAGGTGACGAGCCCGCAAGCCTTCGAGGGCCTGCGCATGACCGGCCGCAAAGTGCGGAGCCCAGAGAAGACGCTTGCCGTGGTCGACCATAACGTGCCGACCACCGACCGCTCCCACGGCATCGACGATCCGGAATCCGCGCTACAAGTCGCAACCCTTGCCGCGAACGCCAAGGAATTCGGCATCGAATATTTCGGCGAGCTCGATCACCGCCAGGGCATCGTCCACATCATCGGGCCCGAGCAAGGCTTCACGCTTCCCGGCACAACAATAGTCTGCGGCGACAGCCACACCTCGACCCACGGCGCATTCGGCGCGCTTGCGCACGGCATCGGCACGTCCGAAGTCGAGCATGTGCTCGCCACCCAGACGCTGATCCAGCGCAAGGCCAAGAACATGCGCGTCCGCGTCGACGGCGCGCTGAAAGACGGAGTCACCGCCAAAGACATCATCCTCGCCATCATCGGCGAGATCGGCACCGCCGGCGGCACCGGCTACGTCATCGAATATGCGGGCGAGGCCATCCGCGCGCTCTCGATGGAAGGCCGCATGACCATCTGCAACATGTCGATCGAGGGTGGTGCCCGCGCCGGACTGATCGCACCCGACCAGAAGACCTTCGACTATGTCAAAGGCCGCCCGCGCACCCCGAAAGGCGGCGCCTTCGAGATCGCCAAGAAACATTGGGAGCGGCTCTTTACCGACGAAGGCGCCCATTTCGACCACGAAATCGTGCTGCATGCCGAAAGGCTGCCGCCGCTCGTCACCTGGGGCACCAGCCCCGAGCAGGTCGTATCGATCTCCGGTCGCGTACCGAGACCTGAGGAGATCGCCGACGAGACCAAGCGCACCGCCGCGATCCGCTCGCTCGACTATATGGGCTTGGCCGGCGGTGAGAAGATCACCGACATCAAACTCGACCGCATCTTCATCGGCTCTTGCACCAATGGCCGCATCGAGGATCTGCGCGAGGTCGCCAAGATCGTCGCAGGCAAGCACGTCAACGCGAATTTGAGCGCGATGATCGTGCCGGGCTCAGGCCTGGTGAAGGAGCAAGCCGAAGCCGAAGGTCTCGACAAGATCTTCAAGGATGCCGGCTTCGAGTGGCGCGAGCCGGGCTGCTCGATGTGCCTCGGCATGAACCCGGATCAGCTGAAGCCGAAGGAGCGCTGCGCCTCCACCTCGAACCGGAATTTCGAGGGCCGCCAGGGCAGGCTCGGCCGCACTCATCTGGTCTCGCCACAAATGGCCGCAGCCGCAGCCATCGCCGGCCGCTTCGTCGATATCCGGGAAATCAACTAGGATCAGGACCCATAAACTGAAAAAAACTCGGATGACGACTTCGAGCCCAGGACGGACCTCAATCAGCCGGTCGGTGGCTTGCCGGTGTTAACCGCCAATTGAGCCTCGAAAGCCCGCTTGTAAGCGGGCCGCGCTTCGCCGCGGGCGAGATAGGCGGCCAGGTTCGGATATTCGTCGAGCATGCCCGATGATTTCAGCCTGAGCAGCACCGACACCATCATCAGGTCGCCCGCGCTGAACCCACCATCGAGCCAGTCGGCACTGCCGAGGCGAGCCGAAAGTTGCTTCAACCGGTCGCGGACGCGCTCCTCGACCAGAGGTAGGCGCTCCTTACTCCAGGGCTTGTCGCCCTCGAGCAGACTGGCGGTTGCGAGTTCAAGGATCGCCGGCTCCACCGTGTTGAGCGCGGCAAACATCCATGTGATCGCGCGCGCCCGCACATCTTCATCGTCCGGCAGCAGGCCCGCATGGCGCTCGGCGATATGGAAGACGATCGACCCTGTCTCGAACAGGGCGAGATCGCCTTCCTCGTAGGTCGGAATCTGGCCGAAAGGATGAAGCGCCAAATGCGCTTGTTCCTTCATCGCACGAAACGAAACAAGGCGAACCTCGTAGGGTTGGCCGACTTCTTCAAGCGCCCAGCGAACGCGCGTATCACGCGCCAGTCCCCTGCCGCCATCGGGTGACCGCTCAAAGGCAGTAATGGTGATGGTCATCGTGAGGCTCCCCCTTGGCGAAAATCACTGGCCGCTAAAAGACTGGCGGCGTATCTCAATGCGCTACGCCCTCACATTCTTCAGCGGCTCGGTCAATGAGTCCTGACCCTAGCCTCAGTCGCGCCGGTCGCCGCTGGCGCTCGGCCATTGGTCACGACCGCCATACTCCGGCGCACCAAGCATTCCAGTCGCCGCAAGCCGGCCGGCACCAATTGTTCCAGGCGCCGCATTGCTTGGCACACCGCTGGTCGCCGCGCGCGCAAGCCTTTCGGCGCGAGCCGCGGCGGGCGTTAGCGCCGCGAGAAAGCCTAACAGCCCCAAGGCAATGAGCGAGCGTTTCCGCATATTTCCGTCCGGACAATGGGAAAGCCATGACAAATATGGGGGCGCGGATGCTAAAAGCAAAACGAAAGCGATAGGAGAAAATCGTGAATTCCTTGGTTCAGCAGAAATTCGGGGCCGCCGCCGCCGATTACGCCGCCTCCACTGTGCATGCCAAAGGCGAGACGCTTGCGCTTCTCGTCGCGCTGACCAAGCCGCAGAACCATTGGCGCGTGCTCGATGTCGCGACCGGCGCCGGACACACCGCTCATGCCTTTGCCCCGCATGTCGCCAAGGTCATTGCCAGCGACATCACTGAGCCGATGCTGGCTGAGGCACGAAAACTCGCCAAGGCCAAGGGCCTGGCCAATGTCGCCACAGCGCACGCGCAAGCCGAGGATCTCCCCTTCCCTGACGGCAGCTTCCATCTCGTCACCTGCCGCCTCGCCGCGCATCATTTCGCCAACCCTGCGGCCTTCGTCAGCGAAGCCTATCGCGTGCTGGCTCCCGGCGGGAAAATCGCCGTCGTCGACGATGTCTCTCCTGACCTCCCCGCAGTTGCCGCCGCCTACAATGCTTACGAGAAATTACGCGATCCGAGTCATGGCCGCTGCCTCGGGCTCGGTGAATGGTTCGAACTGTTGACACAAGCAGGCTTCGCCGTAACCCATCGCGAGCAGATTGATCAGGACATCGAGTTCGCGCCCTGGGTCGAGCGCATGCGTTGCAACGAGCAGACAATCGCGCGGTTGAAGCACTTGCTCGGTGAGCCGCCTTTGCGCGATTTGCTCAAACCTCGCGAGACCGAATCAGGCCTCGTCTTCACTTTACAAGAAGGCGTCGTCGTTGGCGAAAAGCCGCGTTAACAAATTGGAGTCGGGCAAACCCGTCGACTGGACCAGCGCAGCCGCGCCCTCTCTCGACGAATTTGAAGTCATGGCGCGCGCTTCCTTCGCCACCCTGCCGCAAACCTTCCGCGACATGTGCGGCGATGTGCTGATCCGCATCGAAGATTTTCCCACCGACGAAGTGCTCGATGCCATGAAGATCGAATCGCCCTTCGATCTGCTCGGCCTCTATCACGGCGTCGATCTGGCGCGGCGAAGCGTGATGGACATCACCACGCTGCCGGAGATGGTGTTTCTTTACCGCCGCCCGATCCTCGATTATTGGGCCGAGCACGACGACACGCTCGGCCAGATCGTGACCCATGTTTTGGTCCATGAGATCGGTCACCATTTCGGCCTCTCCGATGCCGACATGGAATATATCGAATCTCAGGCCGGGGCTTGAGCCCGTGTCGCGGCGTCACAATTGCCGATTTGGCGTTGACGCTCACCTCCCCCACCCGCAGACTGCCAAGCGAGAAACCACGGGCAGGGAATCACGTCATGACATCGTCTGCCCGTCGGAAGGGCCTTGCCGCAATTCTGATCGCGCTCACCCTTGGCGGCGCCATCGCCGAGAGGTCGGTGATCGCCGCCGAACCCGGCAAGCTCGTGGCGCCCGGGCGGCTCGTCGTCGCCGGCCGCAGGCTCTCCTGCGGCATGACCTCGACTCTGGTGCGCGATTTCGAAGGCTTCGCCGTTTCCTCCACCGTGATCATGCTCAACATGACCGCGATCAAGGAGCTGCCCCGCCAGGTGCAATGGCTGATCTACTATCACGAGTGCGGCCACATTCTTTATGGCCCCGGTGAAACGGCTGCCGATTGCTACGCGATCCGCCGCGCGCGCCGCGAAGGCTGGCTCAACAAACAGGGCCTCGAGGATATTTGCGCGACCTTCAACATCGCGGGCCACGGCCCCGTGCATCCGGACCCCGAGGAACGCTGCAATCAGCTCCGGCAATGTTTCGCGAAAAAAGGCGGGGTCACGGCGAGCGGCGGAAATTAGCGCCACTATGTCCTAACCGAGACGATTGCCAAATGAGGGTTTCCCCTCGTAGGCTGAGGTCGAAATGAGGGAATCTCGGTTGAAAACCTATGCATTTCTCGCGGTATCCGGCCTTTTGGCCGTCGCCCTGGTTCCGGGCGCGCGGGCGCA